>CAIQNN010000051.1 GCA_903873185.1 uncultured Actinomycetes bacterium | reverse complement strand
GGGATGAGCCTAAGGGTGTAAGTTCTCTCCCGTGCACGTAGTCATTATGGGTTGCGGCCGAGTCGGCTCGGGTCTTGCCAAAGATCTCGAAGCTGCGGGCCATACCGTCGCCGTCATCGACCAAAATCGCGAAGCCTTTCGCCGATTGGGAGCCGATTTCAATGGGCGCACCGTCGCCGGAGTTGGTTTCGACCGCGATACCTTGCTCGAAGCTGGAATTGAACAAGCTGATGCCTTTGCCGCTGTTTCTAATGGCGATAACTCAAATATTCTGGCTGCTCGAGTCGCCAGAGAGACATATGGCGTGGCAAATGTCGTTGCTCGTATCTACGACCCAGCGCGCGCCGAGATCTATCAGCGCCTTGGAATTCCAACTGTTGCCACTGTTCTATGGACCACCGATCAAATTATGCGCCGCTTAGCACCGGAAGGTTCGCGCTCAGAATGGCGCGATGCCAGCGGAACCGTGGCGCTCTGTGAAGTTCATATGCATTCTGACTGGTACGGAAACCCCGCGCATTTAATCGAAACTTCGACGCCGGCTCGAGTTGCCTTCATAACTCGTCTTGGTGAAGGTCTGATTCCAAATGAGCACACAGTTCTTCAAGAGGGCGATTTGGTCCATGTACTTGTCACCGAAAGCGATCTAGCGCTCGTCGAACTTGCGCTAGCTAAATCACCAGAGGATCACTAAATGCGAATTGCGATTGCTGGAGCTGGAAATGTGGGACGAGCAATCGCTCGTGAGCTATTGGAAAATGGCCATCATGTCTTGTTGATCGACCGAGATCCAAAGGCGCTTAAAATGGAGAGCGTTCCAGATGCCGAATGGCTAATGGCCGATGCCTGTGAAATCACTGCACTTGATAATGCCAAGCTAGATACTTGTCAGGTAATGATCGCCGCAACGGGCGATGACAAAGTAAATCTGGTCGCCTCGCTTTTAGCTAAGAGCGAATATGGGGTGCCCCGAGTAGTGGCGCGGGTCAATCATCCCAAAAATGAATGGCTTTTTGACAACTCATGGGGCGTTGATGTCGCAGTGTCGACTCCAAGAATTATCTCAGCGCTAGTTGAAGAGGCAGTAAGCGTGGGCGATGTGGTTCGACTCTTCTCATTACGCCGCGGCGAAGCCAACCTAGTAGAAATTACCTTGCCTGATGGTGCCGCATGCAATGGCAAGACAGTCAATGAGATTCCGCTTCCCGAAGGAGCATCGCTAGCCGCCATTGTTCGCGATGGCCGCGTTATCTCCCCGCATCAACATGACATGTTTGCTGCCGGCGATGAACTGCTATTCGTTGCTACTTCAGAAGCAGAAGCGCTAATAAAGAAATGCTTTATCGATAACTAGTCTGACGCTTTATCGGATGGAATTTTTACCGTTGGTACTTTTCGCAAAATCATCCAAGTTCCCCAACCAGCTGCAATAAAGAGTGGGTAGCCCATTACCAATCTGGCGGTACCTAAAAGATTCAAATTGCCAGCGCGATAGAGCGGATATTGAACTGCTAACCGAGCCACGAACAGCGCTACCCAAAGCCAACCGGCACGAACATAAGCACTTTTGCGGGCTGGGTTCTTGCGCCATTGCAGGTTCTCCCCCAACAGTGGTCCCAAGCTAAGACCCAACAGCGGCCAGCCAGCCAAGTTCATAGCAGCATACAGAACGCTATAAACAGCATTTGTGATCAACCCTGGCAGATAGAAGTCCGCCGCCTTTCCGGTATGCCTGGAAAGCAACGCACAGATGGCAATGCCAGCAATTCCCGAAATGGCATGCTGCAAAGTCTCGCGTCGAACTAACCGCATAAGCGTTAAAAGCGCAGAAAGAATTAGAGCCGAAATCGCCGCCGTATTTACAAGGTGAGCCAAATTGAAAACTATTAGGAAGACCAGCGAGGGTAGACCAGAATCAATTAAGCCTCGGGTCCCGCCCAAAGCGCTAATGATCTTCGCTTTATCTTCTTGATGACCGTCATAGCTCATTAATTTGCCCCCGTGGATCCAAAGCCGCCATCGCCGCGATGCGATCCCGGTAAAACTTCAACTTCAACAAATTGCGCGCGCTCAACTTTCTGAATTACCAACTGGGCTATTCGATCACCTTTGTGAAAGGTAATAGCAGCCTTCGGATCGTGATTTATGAGAATCACTTGAAGCTCTCCTCGAAATCCAGCATCAACGGTGCCGGGAGTGTTAACCATAGAAACGCCATGCTTAATTGCTAACCCGGACCTAGGATGCACAAAGGCGGCATAACCATCGGGCAGCGCAATTGCAATCCCAGTTGGAACCAGGGCGCGCTCCCCCGGTTGCAAGGTAATTTCAATTCGAGAGGTTAGATCCGCGCCCGCATCGCCAGGTTTCGCGTAGAACGGAAGGGCGACCGAGCTGTCTAATCGCGTAATTAATACTTCAACGCTCAAGGGTTGATCTCGAAATCTGGATCAACAAAGGCGAGAAGTTCTGGGTGCGCAGTTACGTGAGCCAAATATTCTTTCGGCGCATTCTCCATAAAGTGTTTCATTGGAACAATCACAAATAACGCAGCAGCGCGAACTGCGATCGGACCATCAGGAGAATTTAATCTTCCAATTGCAGCGGTATAGACCTTTCGGTTTACCTGTCCAGTGATTTCAGCGCTGATATGTAGCGTCGAGCCCATCGGTACTGGCAACAGGAAATCAGTTTCGAGTCGGGCAGTTACTGCAGGAGAGCGAATTAACCACATCAATTTTCCAAGAGCTTCATCAAAGGCCAATGAAAGCAAGCCGCCATGTGCCAGGCCTGGAGCTCCTTGATGATTTTCCGTTACCGTGAAAACCGCCGTGAGATTTTGTCCCGATCCGGCATGTGCCACCAGATGCAATCCCGTTGGATGTAAGTCGCCACAACCGAAACAGTGACCGAAATGGGAAGGGATCTTTGAACCTGGAAGCGGTGCCTTTGCGTGTCGTTCGGGGATAGTTGAGCCCGACGGGGCAACGGTGCTCGGAATACGACTCATGGCTCTAAGGGTAATGCCCTTAACGAAATGCCGTAACTTAGCGCTATGGAATATCGGGAGATTCTCAGATGGCCAATCTGGTTATGGCTATTTCTAGCCTTCTTGGCCGCTTCACTCTCGCTGGCCGTTTGGGCCGCGCTCGGAATCAAGAGCGCGATCATAATTTCGCTCGCACAACTTCTCCTGCTTATTATCTTTGAGCGGGCAAGTTCGTTAAAGATTTCCGTCTCTGAGGAATGGCTCTTCGTGGGGCGAGCAAAAATCGAGCGCAGATTCCTAGGCGAAATTACCGCGCTTGCGGCAAAGGAGTTACAACGGGCGCGAGGTCCCAATCTTGATCCAGCGGCCTACCTGGCCCTTAGATTTTGGGCAACTTCCGGTCTCAGAATTTCGCTAACCGATCCTCGAGACCGAACGCCATACTGGTTAATAAGTTCGCGAAACGCCACCAAATTATTGGCGGCTTTGGTTAAGGTTTAAAACTATTCGCAATCTTTACAGACAGCTTTGGCGCCTTCGCCCTTAGCCAACTGCGTAACATGATGAACCAAGAAGCAACGCGAACAGGTAAATTCATCGCTCTGCTTTGGAACTACTCGAACGGTTAATTCTTCACCTGAAAGATCAGCTCCAGGGAGTTCGATATTCTCGGCAGCATCTTCTTCATCGATATCAACTTGGCCTGACTGAGCATCAGCTCGTCGAGCTTTGAGCTCTTCTAGTGACTCTTCATGTAACTCTTCATCCGTTTTTCTCGGGGTGTCGTAATCGGTAGCCATGGCACCTCCTTATAACTAATTCTGTAATCAGCCGGGGCCAGATTACTTCGAGTAAATGTTCGGATTGAACAAAAACTTGCGACGGGCGGATACTCCACTATGCGCCCATGTTCTGCCTAATTAACCATCGGCGTGTCGAGATTATTCCCCAACATGAGCGGGGTAGCCCCAATCAGTGAGCCTGATCACGGGGGGCTTATCCCCGAAAAATCAGGGCTGTAGGCGAATTGGGTTCTGACCGCGGGCTATTAATCGATCAAAATGGGCATCGCGCTTTTCGGTAAAGATCGAAACATCCGAGGCTGCCCCTTCCAACCAGGCTCCTAGTTCGTCGCGAGCCGCGGCGCCATCGTCGGAGAGCGTCTGCAAATTGAAGATATCCCAAGCTCGAAGAACGGGTTGAACCACATCATCTAGGTGCAATTGCAGATCATAAATTCCGGCCAGCGCGATCTGTACCGACTTGCGACCCCACCCAGGCATTCCCGCTCCTGGCATCTGAAAATTAGTAACGACATCAGTTATCGCCCGCATTGCGGAATTTGGTTCTAGTTCCAAAGCAGCACCCAAAAGATTGCGATAAAAAAGCATGTGCAGATTTTCATCAAGAGCGACTCGAGCCAGCATGCCTTCGCAAATTGCGTCATCGGATATTTTCCCTGTATTGCGGTGGGAAATTCTGGTGGCGAGCTCTTGAAAGGTTACGTAAGCGACGGTATGCAACATGTCATTTACATATGGCGTTTCGTAGCCAACTTGCATGTGAGCCATGCGCAAATCTTCAAGCTCTTTTGGATCAACACCACGAGTGGCCATTAAATAATCGCGCATTACGATGCTGTGGCGCGCCTCTTCTGCGGTCCAACGATTCAACCAATTGCCCCAGGCGCCATCGCTACCCATCGAAAGTGCAATCTCGGTGTGATAACTAGGTAAATTATCTTCAGTCATCAAATTCAAAATTAAGGAATCTTGCGCAATTGAAGTGAGCTTGGAATCTTTAGCTTCCCAGGCATCGCCATTTAGTGGTCCGGCGAAGGTACGACCCTCGCTCCAAGGAACATACTCGTGCGGATACCAATCCTTGGTTGTGCGCAGATGGCGATCTAACTCCACGGCAACGACCGGTTCCAAATCTCGAATGAGTCGAGATTGCACGGATTCGCTCGGTTGTGCCATGGGCTAAGTACCTTACTTTCAGTCTCAAGTTAAAGAATTGATCGATCTTTAGAGGTGGAACGCTACCCCACAAGAGGGGGCTACTCGCGAGTTAGCCCTCGGATTCGCCGGGTGCGTGCCAACGCCATCTCCCGACGCCATTTTTGAATCAAACCGTGGTTGCCTGAAGTTAGAACTTCTGGAACAGCGAGCTCTCGCCACACTGGCGGTTTGGTATAGGTGGGGTACTCCAACAACGCTCCAGGCAGCTGCGCTTCTGAAATCGTGTGTGACTCCTCTTCAAGGGATGCTGGGTTGCCTATTACGCCCGGGATCAACCGAACAATGGCTTCGATCATAACAAGCGCTGCCGCCTCGCCACCGTTAAGTACATAATCGCCGATTGAAACTTCGCGCACTCGAAACTCTGGCCGGGAGCGGTAATGATCGGTCACTCGTTGATCAATTCCTTCGTAACGGCCACAGGCGAAAATTAGATGCGCACAAGTGCTCATTTCTTGGGCCTTAGCTTGGGTAAAAAGTTCACCGGCGGGTGTCAGAATAACTAAGTCATGAATTTCAGCTTCAGAGTTGGCTGCACTTTGATCAATCGCTTCGCCCCAAATGGTTGGCATCATCACCATTCCGGCGCCACCCCCATATGGCGTGTCATCAACCGTCCGATGGATATCGGTGGTGAAGTCGCGTAAATCAGTCACGACAATTTCCAGCAAACCAGCCTCGCGGGCTTTTCCAATTAACGAAAGCTCAAGCGGAGCAAGGTATTCCGGAAATATCGAGATGACACTTATTCGGTTTTTATTAGTTTCGCTATTTGTCATCAAGTAATCCTGGAGGTGGAATAACGGTGATTAATTTATTGAGCACATCAACGGTTGGGACAATTTCACGAACAAAGGGAATTAGCACTTCACCGGTGTCGGTGGCTACGGCCAATAAATCTTGGCCAGGTAATGGAATGACGTCAGTAACTATTCCCAGACGTTCATTAGTTTCCGTTACGACGATGCAATCAATGAGTTGCAAAACATGAAAATCATCTTCGTCGATCGCACCTTCAGAAATATCAACTTCGGCCAGAAGAACAGTATCGCGAAGTTTTTCGACATCGTTTCGGTCGGCAACGCCATTGAATCCAAGAAGTAAGGTGCCGTTGTGAACGCGAGCAGATTTCACCGTTAATGGACCACGTTCGAGCGGGTCAGTAGTTAAGACTGACCCAATCTCAAAACGCTCTTCAGGTAGATCGGTACGAACTTCAATTGTTGCTTCACCAAGAACTCCATGCGCTCGGCCAATTCGGCCAACGACCAAGAGCACTATTAGCGAGCCTCGTCAGCCTCGATTAGATCAACTCTGATTGAGCGACCTGCGATCGCGCTAACGACGGTCCTTAAGGCACGTGCAGTGCGACCATTGCGGCCAATCACTTTGCCAATGTCATCCGGATGAACCCGAACTTCAAGGGTGGTCCCACGACGATGAGTCTTCTCAGTGATGACTACATCGCCGGGGTTGTCCACAATCCCTTTGACGAGGTGTTCTAGGGCCTCATCGATCATTCTTATTCAGCTGCACTTTCTTCAACGGCAACTGCTTCGGCTGGTGCTTCAACAACTGCTTCAACAACTGCTTCGGCTGGTGCTTCAACAACGGCTTCAACAACGACCTCTTCAACTACAGGTGCGTTCTTTGCAGCGAGTTTGTCAGCGGCCTTCTTCTTCATGGTTGTTGCGCCTTCTTTTGGCTCATCCATGGCTTCTTTAACAGCAGCTTCATAAGCTAAACGCTTGTGTGGCTTTTCAGCAGCAACGCGAAGTGTTCCTTCGGTGCCAGGTAGGCCCTTAGCTTTTTGCCAATCACCGGTGATCTTAAGCAAAACCTCTACAGCTTCAGTTGGCTGAGCTCCGACGCCAAGCCAGTACTGAGCGCGCTCAGTGTTGACCTCGATAAGCGATGGCTCTGACCCTGGTGAGTAGCGACCGATCTCTTCGATGGCGCGACCGTTTCGGGCAGTGCGAGAATCAGCAACAACAATTCGGTAGTGCGGGGTGCGAATTTTTCCAAGACGCATTAATTTAATTTTTACAGCCACGAAGGCGTTCTCCTTGAGTTATTCGGACAGTTAAAACCTTGCGACAGTGGGAGCGTCGAAGTTCTAACCAGCCATGTTGGACATTGTTGCTTAGGGGTAGAGGGCCCTAGAGCAGGGTGCCAATCTTGCCACCCCATCGGGTCAAACCCAAATTAGCCGCTTTCGGCTGCCCGCTTAGCGGGATTACCCGATTTGGACTTCTTCTTCGGTGGCGTTTGGCCAGGTCGAGGGCCAGCGGCTGAATTACCACCCATTCCAGGCGGCAGGGCCATTCCGGGCGGAAGCGCCATCCCAGGCGGTAGGGAACGACCGCCAGATGCGCGCATCTGCCTCATCATCTTTTGGGCCGAAGTGAAGCGATCGACCAAATTATTAACCTCAGAGACGGCGCGACCACTCCCCTTGGCGATGCGAAGGCGCCGGCTCCCATTTAGGACTTTGGGGTCATTTCGCTCGACTGGGGTCATAGATTGGACGATTGCCTGCGTTCGAACCAGCTCGCCCTCATCAAAGTTTTCCAACTGCTTCTTCATGGCACCTGAATTCACTCCGGGAAGCATTCCCAAGAGTTTGGTCATCGAACCCATCTTCTTCATGGCTTCAAGCTGTTGGAGAAAATCATCAAGAGTGAAATCTTCGCCGCTGGCAAACTTGCTCTCCAATTTTGCGGCAGCTTCGTTATCAAAGGCCTTCTTTGCCTGCTCGGCCAAGGTTGCAACATCGCCGAGTCCAAGTATTCGAGATGCCATTCGTTCTGGGTAGAAAAGATCGAAATCTCCCACCTTCTCACCAGTAGCGGCAAACATGATCGGACGGCCAGTGCTCTTGGTTATCGAGAGCGCAGCGCCGCCTCTGGCATCACCATCGAGTTTGGTCAGAACAATGCCGTCGAAACCAACACCTTCGAGAAAAGCACGAGCGGTGCGAACCGCATCTTGTCCGATCATGGCATCGACGACGAATAGAACTTCATCTGGGGTGATTGCATCTCTGATCGATTTTGCCTGCATCATCAGCTCTTCATCAACGCCTAAACGTCCGGCGGTATCGACGATCACTATGTTGTGAAGTTTGTCAGCAGCGAACTTCACGCCGGCCTTAGCTACGGCAATCGGATCTCCGACGCCATTACCTGGCTCAGGTGCGAATACTGGAACGGATATTGACTCACCAACAACTTGAAGTTGCGTAACCGCATTGGGGCGTTGCAAGTCCGAGGCAACCAGCAACGGCGTATTGCCTTGATCTTTCAAATACTTTGCTAACTTTCCCGCGAGCGAAGTTTTTCCGGCGCCTTGGAGTCCCGTAAGTAAAATTACTGTCGGCGGGCGTTTGGAATAGCGAATCCGCCTGGCGCTGCCGCCAAGAATATCTACGAGTTCCTCATGGACAATGTCAAAAATCTGTTGTGAAGGATTAATCCCTTTATTGATATCCGGAAGTGCTTCCAAGGTTCGCTCTGAAATTCGAGCGATAAAGTTTTCGGTAACTTCCAGCGATACATCGGAATCCAAAAGTGCCAATTTAATCTCGGCCGCGATCTCGGCAACATCATCAGCCTTGATTCGCCCTTTCTTTCGCAGCGAAACGAAGGCGGTCGAGAATTTAGCGGAGAGCGAATCAAACATGGCGCGATCCTACTATTGCGTCAGCAGCAGCTGCTCAACTTGATTAGCCAGCAAAACAGCGCGCTCTTCCGAAAGTGCATTGCCTTGGAGGTCAGTTAAATAGAGGGTGTCAAAAGCCTCGGCCCCCAAAGTGGCCACAATCGCAGCCCGGATATCGACACCAAACCTTGAGACCGCTTTGGCCACCGTGTAAAGAATCCCGGGCCGATCGTGCATTCGCACTTCCAGCACCGTGGCATTGGTTGCTAAATCATTACTGGCTCGCACTATCGGGGGCGCAACCGGAATGCCAGGAAATTTCCGATAATTTGCAATTCGTTCACTCAAGCGATCTGATAAATCTAGCTCACCCCGAAAAGCGCGGCGCAGAAGCTCTTCTAACTTAACCGCGGTAGGCAATTCAGCATGAGGATCCAAAACAACGATCCACTTCATTACCGCTGACTCGCCAACAGTACGAGTTCTGGCGGAGCGAACGTTAAGCCGAGAAATAGTAAGTGCACCGGCAACCATTGATAGCAGCCCAACTTGATCAGGTGAAATTATTTCAATCTCAAAATTATTTTCGTGAGCGCTAATTTCTATCCATAACTCGCCTTCTGCCGATCGGGCGATCTGCGAAGGTGTCAGTTCTAACTGAGCCGCTGGCTCGATACCTGCCATCGCCGAAAGCGATCTGGAAACCAGATCGGCTACCAGCCTGGCTTTCCAATCACTCCAAGCGGTACGACCAGTTGCTTCACCATCAGCAATACTGAGGGCGTGAAGTAGCTCCAAAGTTTCGGCGTTACCTACATGTTGCACAACATGGGCAATCGTTGCCGGATCATCTAGATCTCTTCTGGTTGCCACAGTGGAGAGAAGCAGGTGCTCACGTACAAGCAAAGCCAGGGTTTCGCAATCTTCATCGGAGAATCCCAAACGATGAGCGAGCGGGCGCATCAATACTTCGCCATATTCGGAATGGTCTAAATCCAAGAAACCCTTACCCAAATCGTGCAAGGCCGCGGCTACTAAGAGTAAATCTGGACGATGAACATTTCTGATTAGCGCCGAGGCGCGTACGGCGGTTTCGAGCATATGACGATCAACTGTGTGTCGGTGTAACGCATTTCGTTGAGGCAAAAAACGCACGTGAGACCACTCTGGTATCCAACTCTCAACTATTCCTTCTTGGTCAAGCGCCTCCCAAACTTTGATCAACGACTCCCCTGCGCCAAGTAGGGCAACCAAATCCTCTCGGCTCTGTCTGGGCCAAGGCGTTGGCAACGCCGTAAAGTTTTCGGCTATGTACACAGTGGCATCTATCGAAAGTGGCAACCCCAGTTGAACCGCGGCCGCGGCCGCTCGCAGTCCAAAGCCGGAATCACCCTCAGAAATCTCCGCCGGCTCGAGAACTACCTCTTCATTATGAACGCGAAGACCGAGCCCAATTACGGAATCACTTCGTTTTCGAAATAACTTCTTGGCCTTGGTATTTTCGATTCGGTGAATCGTCAAACTCATTACATAGTCAACAGTTCGAGCCGATTTAGCGACCTCTAACATCAATGCATCAGCGTCAGCGAAATTCATTGCCTTAGCTACAGCGTCCTGTTGGCTTAGCAAGAGTTGGTCTCTGCCTCGTCCGGAACATTGATGCAGTGAGTCTCGAACATTTGCTAATAAATTTTCGGCAGCTGCCAATCGATCCAGCGCAATCGGTACCGAACCGGTAAGTGCCATCGCTCGGATCGTTGTTATATCTCGAAGCCCACCACGGGATTCCTTCAAATCTGGCTCCAGCAAATAGGCCAGTTCCCCGGATCGACTCTCTCGTTCCAATACCGAACTAACTATCCCTGCAAAATTTCTTTTGAAATTTCGGCGCCAACTTTCCTGCGCCTCCTGGGCAACGGCTGTTACAAGTTCGAAATTTCCTGCGATTGCTCGCAAATCCAGAAGTCCCATAGCCACTTTAAGATCGGCTTCAGCTGCCACTTTCGTCTCTGCCCTGGTGCGCACCGAATGATCAACTGCGCGAGCCTGATCCCACAATGGATAAAGGACGGAGTTAACAAATTCCAGAAGTGACTCTGACGGCATCGAACCATCGTGAATGATAAGTAGATCTAAATCTGAGCCCGGAGAGAGTTCGCCTCGACCATAGCCACCAACCGCACCGATTGCTAGGGCGCCCATAAACTTTGGAAATTTTTCTACACTCTCGCGGAATAATTCTTGGAGCACAACGTCGGAACTATCAGACCGTTCCCGTCGCTCTCGAGTGCTCATAGTTTTAGCCTAACTTCCCTTTCAACGAAATACTTCTCATGGGAAGCAGAAGTTAGGCCAAACTAGTCAAACCATTTTTAACTAAATTGCATCTACTCCACGCTCGCCGGTACGAACCCGAACCACGCTTTCTACAGGCGTTGACCAAACCTTACCGTCGCCAATTGAACCTGTGGACGCAGCTTTGACGATTACATCAATCACCTTTTCGGCATCTGGTGAATCAACTAGCACTTCTAAACGAACCTTAGGCACAAGGTCCACCGTGTATTCAGCGCCACGATAAACCTCAGTGTGGCCGCGTTGACGGCCAAAGCCGCTGGCTTCAGAGACTGTCATCCCAGTGACGCCAAAAGCCTGGAGAGCGGTCTTGACATCATCGAGTTTGAATGGCTTGATGATCGCAGTTATAAGTTTCATAGCTCCCCTTAATTAGCAGACTGTTGTGAGGAAAGGAATCGAGAGCCATCGCTGAAAGATGAATTCTCGTAGGCCGTTTCGGCGTGAAGTGACAAGTCCATTCCGGCAACTTCTTGCTCTTCGGAGACTCGAAGACCCATCACCTTGTCCAGGATCTTTGCCAAAATATAGGTGACAACGAAGGAATAAGCGACCACGGCAATTACCGCAACGGCTTGATGGCCCATCAAAGTCCATCCGCCCTTATACAGAACGCCGTTTGCGCCAGCACCGTTGGTCATCTTGGTTCCAAGAAGTCCGATTAGAAGTGCGCCAGCGATACCACCGACGAGGTGGACGCCGACAACATCAAGAGCATCATCAAACTTGAAGAAAGTCTTTAGACCAGTTGCGAGGCAGCAGATAACGCCGGCCGCAATTCCGATTGCGATTGAACCCATTGGACTAACAAATCCACAAGCAGGAGTGATGGCAACAAGGCCCGCCACCGCGCCAGAAGCTGCTCCAAGTGTTGTTGCATGTCCATCACGAAGCTTTTCGGTAAGGATCCAGGCCAAGAGCGCCGCACCTGTCGCAGTGTTTGTATTAACGAAGGCATAGGCAGAGAGTGTGTTAGCTCCAAGTGCGGAGCCGGCATTAAATCCAAACCAACCAAACCAAAGTAAGCCGGCACCTAGAAGTACGAAGGGAACGTTATGAGGACGCATGCGCTCTTTTGGCCAACCTTTACGCTTTCCAAGAACCAGAACCAAAGCTAGAGCAGCAGCACCAGCGTTAGCGTGCACAACTGTTCCACCTGCGAAGTCTTCAGCACCTAACTTGAAAAGCCATCCGCTAGGAGAGAAGACCCAGTGAGCAACTGGTGCGTAGACGACGATCAACCAGAGCGCGCAGAAAACCACCCATGCGCCGAACTTCATTCGGTCCGCAGATCCACCCGTAATTAATGCAGGTGTAATAATCGCGAACATTAATTGGAAGGCGCAGAAGACTAATGGCGGGATCGTTAGCGATTCAAAACCAGTAGCTTGTTGCCAAATGTGATTGAGACCGAATTGGTGCAAATCACCAATCAACTTACCTTTTCCACTAAATGCCAGGCTGTAGACGCCAGTAATCCAAAGAACCGAGACGATTCCCATCGTGACAAAATTCTGTGCCAACATTCCAAGAACATTCTTTCCGCGAACCATGCCGCCGTAGAAGAATGCGAGGCCAGGAGTCATAAGCAGGACCAATGCGGCCGATGCCAAGATCCAGGCGGTATCACCAGTGTCAAAATGCATAAGGGCTCCAAAGAACGAATATAGGTAAGTGACCGTCGGTCTCGTCGTTGAGAGGAGTGAAGGGTGACCCTTAAGGGTTACGACTAACTACCTAAATTAGTTTCAAGAAGGTGACACTTTGACCTGATTTGTTACAACTAGGTTTCGGCTATTCCGCCATCAGCCCTTGCAGGTAGGCGCCAGCATCGAAAATGGCGATGTCGGCCAAGGTCTCGCCGGTTCCTACGTACTTGATCGGCAACCCGGTTTCTCGCTCAATCGCCAGCGCAATGCCGCCTTTGGCGGAGCCATCTAACTTTGTAAGAATTAAGCCAGTGACTCCAACGCTCTCAGTGAAAATTTTCGCCTGCGAAATCGCGTTCTGTCCGGTCGTTGCATCAATCACCAACAACACTTCATCGACCGGCGAGCTCTTGGAAATTACTCGAGCAATTTTCTCTAGCTCATCCATCAATCCAGATTTGGTGTGCAATCGACCGGCTGTATCAACCACCAAATAATTGATCTGATCGGCTTTGGCTCGCGTAATTGCATCAAATGCGACCGCTGCGGGGTCGCCTTGCGCCTTTCCGGCGACTACTGGAATATCTAATCGAGCGCCCCAGGTTTGCAACTGCTCAGTTGCTGCCGCTCGGAAGGTATCGGCCGCAGCAACGATTACTGAATTGCCTTGAGCTTTTAACAAGCCGGCCAATTTTGCTACTGAGGTGGTTTTGCCAGTGCCATTCACGCCAACTACCAATACCGTTGTTGGCCGATCAATCGCGGCTGCTACTTCGCGTGGGGATTTGCTAAGCCAGGATTGCAAAATTCCTAGAACTAACTCTTCGGGGCTCTCGCCCTTAATCTTCTTTGCTAGCGCGATCACTTCTGCTGTCGCGCCTGCTCCTAGATCAGATTCAATTAGAGCGCGCTCGATCTCCTCCCAATCTGAATTAGAGAGCGATCCAGATCGGAGCTTTGAAAAAAGTTTTCCAAAGAGCGACATGCCGTCGGCTTAAACGCTTGCTTCGGACTCGCGAAGTCGCTGGGAAATTACTTCGGAGACGCCATCGCCACGCATAGTCACGCCATAAAGGGCATCGGCAATCTCCATTGTGCGCTTTTGGTGAGTAATAATGATTAGTTGTGATTTTTCGCGCAACTCTTCGAAGACACCCAGTAGTCGACCAAGGTTGGTGTCATCGAGCGCTGCCTCGACCTCATCCATAACGTAGAACGGACTTGGTCTGGCTTTAAATATTGCAACCAGCATCGCAACTGCAACTAGCGATCGTTCGCCACCGGAAAGTAATGAGAGCCGTTTAATTCGCTTTCCTGGGGGTCTTGCTTCTACATCAACTCCCGAGGCCATAATGTCATCTGGGTTTGTGAGTATTAATCGACCATCGCCACCTGGGAATAATCTGGCGAAGATAATTTCAAATTCTCGCGCCGTGTCGTTGTACGCGTCCAGGAAGATTTGCTGAACCTTCTCATCTACCTCTTTGATAATTTCCAACAAATCTCGTCGAGTCTTCTTTAGGTCTTCCAGTTGTTCGGCCAAGTAACGTAGTCGCTCTTCAAGAGCCGTGTACTCCTCAAGCGCAAGTGGATTGATCTTTCCAAGCATGGCAAGTTCGCGTTCAGCTTGAGCTAATCGCTTCTCTTGTTGCTCTCGGCGATATGGAATTAGATCTCCAGGAACAAAGTTGCCTTCAGCATCTTCAACAAATGTGGGTACATCGCTAGCCGGGCCGTACTCCGCCAGCAAAGTAATTACATCGACCCCAAGTTCTTCTACCGCTTTATCTTCGAGGACTTCGATTCGCATCCGCTGTTCGGCACGTGCAAGCTCATCACGATGGACACTTGAAGTTAATTGATCGAGCTCAGTAGTTAGTTCGCGGCTCTGACTTCGAATTGCCAAAATTTCGCCTTCGCGTGCAGTGCGGGCAAGTTCCAGCCGCTCGCGCTCCGCAGCTGCCTTTGCAATCGACAGTTCAATCTGAATTAACGCTTCGTAGGCGGTATCTGCAATAGCCTGGGCAGTTACCGAGGCAATGGTTCGTTGCTCTCTGCGAACGATCGCTTTGGAAGCTGCTTCGCGCTCGGTTACGGCGCTCTGCTCTAAAGTTAGGGCCCGTTGCGCGAGCGCGGCGAATCGTTCTTCCAGAGTACGAAGATGTAAACGAGCTTCAACTTCAAGGGATCTTGAAGCTGAAACCTTGGAGCGAAGATCTTCTAAATGAGTTAGATCTGGTTCTGCTGGCTCTTGATGAGATTCAAATTGTGAAAGTGCCGCTTCTAAATCTTGTTCATCTGAGGCCCGTTGATTGGATGCTTCTACCAAAGAGGCGCTGGCACGTTCGACTTCAGCCTGAGCGCTTTTAACATTTTGACCAGCTACTGCCATTTGTTCAGCAAGGCCGGACATCTTGGCATCGGATTCATTTAACTTTGCAAGTTGAAGTTCGTAGCCATTTTTCTTGGACGTTAAAGCCTCATCTGAGCGAATAATTTCAAACTTGATTTGTTCGCAGTTGGCCACAATTTTGGCGAGTTCTGCGGCAGTTCGTTCCACTAACGCCGTGATCTCAATGGCCGAACTCTGCTGTGCTGAACCGCCGCGCACGCGAACGCTGCCAACAACGTCACCTTCTTTGGTGACTGCAATTAACGAAGAGTCATGAGCCAAGATGGCTTGTGCCTGTGCTAAAGATTCGATAGCAACATAGCGATGCAGTAATTGATGAACCAGGTCGCCAACTTTGGATGAGCTAATTAGTGAAGCTAATGGTTTAGCCCCGGCTGGCAAATTGGTCAGTAGCGCAGAATCAACCGCAGCGGAATCAATAACTAAAAGTTCGGACTGCCCAGCAGATTCGCTCTTCAACATAGTCAATGCGGCGACAGCCGAATTCAAATCTTCGACAACGATTGCATCTGCTAGTGGCCCAAGCGCAGCAGCAACAGCCGCTTCCCAGCCTGGTTCTACCGAAATGAGCGAGGCCAATTTTCCGCGAACTCGAACGCCATTGCGTCCAGATAGGACAACACCGGAGCCATCGCGGTGCACCAAGCTCTCTTGGAGCGCACTCTTTCGAGCCTCAAGTCCAGCACGAGCGCGCTCGGCTATTTGTCCGCTTTCGATTAGCGCTGCATGCTCGACTTGAGCTTGCTCCATGACCGATTTCGCCGCTTCAAAACGCGCATCAAGATCGGGCTCGCTGGCATCGAGGCTTGCGATCTGAGTTTCTAGGATCGCAAATTCTTGTTGGAAGGCTTTATAACGCTCGCTGGCATCGTCACGAGATTTAGTGAGTCGAGTTATCTCGGCGTTTGTGGCATCGATTCGAGATTTCAAACCATTGATGTGACCTTCTTGTCGAGCGGTACCTTCACGTTGATCGGCAATGGCGCGAAGGGCGGCCGAGACTCGATTTTCTTCTAAAGCTAAATCGGCTTCAAGGGTATGCAAAGTGCCAGAGACGACCGTTAGGTTTTCGCCGGCGCCAACCGACTCTTCCTTTAGCGCGCCTTCTTCAATTCGTAGCGTTCTGGCTTCAGCCTCCATGGACTCTGGATCACGACCGCTACCCCGAGCTTCCTCGCCATCTTCGGCAAGAAAACGGGCGCGTTCCGAAGAAAGATTTTGAATGCCGCGAAACTTTTCCCGTTGCGCCGTGAGCTTGTAATAATTCTCTTGGGCTGCAATAAGTTGCGGATTTTCGGAGGCGCTGATGCGATCAATCTCTTCTTCGCGAGCGCGTGATTCGTTGAGCGCAGCTTCTACCTGATCGCGTCGGAGTCGAAGCGAAGTCTCGTCAGCTACTTCGGCATCTAAAGTGGATCGAAGTTGCATCAGGTCATCAGCAAGAAGTCGCAGCCTGGAGTCGCGCAAATTTGATTGAATAGTTGAGGCTTTGCGAGCTACTTCGGCTTGTTTACCAAGTGGTTTTAAATGTCGACGAAGTTCCACGGTTAAATCCGTGATTCGCGCTAAGTTGGCCTGCATAGAATCTAGCTTTCGCAGCGCCTTCTCTTTACGCTTTCGATGTTTCAGTACCCCGGCCGCCTCTTCGATAAAGGCGCGACGCTCCTCGGGGTTGGCAAGCAAGATGGCATCGAGTTGGCCCTGGCCAACGATGACATGCATCTCGCGACCAATGCCGCTATCGCTTAAGAGCTCTTGAATATCTAGCAGCCGGGTGGCATCACCATTTAACTGATACTCGCTGGCGCCATTTCGGAAGAGAATTCGGGTAATTGTTACTTCGGCAAATTCGATTGGAAGCGTTCCGGAGGTGTTATCGATTGTGACTGAGACTTCGGCCCGGCCTAGAGGTGCCCGCCCCGAGGTGCCCGCAAAGATGACATCTTCCATCTTTCCCCCGCGTAGAGATTTGGCCCCTTGCTCGCCCATGACCCAGGAAAGGGCATCGACAACGTTGCTCTTGCCCGAGCCATTTGGTCCAACGACGCAGGTAATTCCAGGCTCAAAATTGAGGCTGGTAGCCGAGGCGAAGGATTTGAAGCCCTTGAGGGTCATACTCTTCAAATACACGGGGAAAACCTACCCGTTCGCGTTGCCTTCTTGAACCGAATCAGGCTCAGCAACCACTAGCGATTCTCAAAAATCGTTCCGCCGGCGCTAATAGCCGGCCAAATTTGACACTTCGGGCACAGATGCGAGGAGCGATTGGCGAAGGAGATTCGAATAATCGGCGTGCCGCACCTGTCACAAGGTTCGCCTTCGCGACCATAAACCGCCAGCGTCCGATCGAAGTACCCGCTTTGACCATTCACATTGACATAAAGCTCATCAAAGGAAGTTCCTCCCACCGCGAGCGCCTCCGACATCACGGCCGTTGCCTGACGCAGCAGATTGGAAAGTTGGCGCCTGGTCAAAGAGTTAGCAGCGGTTTGTGGATGGATTCGGGCGCGCCAAAGTGATTCATCGGCATAGATATTGCCGATTCCACTAAGAACCTTTTGATCCAGAAGCACTCGCTTGATCTCACTCTTTTTCAGCAGAATGCTTTCAACTACGAGCTTGGTATTAAATTCTGGGTCGAAGAGGTCGCGGGCGATATGAGATGCCATCAATGGCACTTCGGGCCCGTCACCGGAAATTGCCAACCAGCCAAAGGTGCGTTGGTCGATGAACCTCAGTTCATCCGTGCCTTTTGTAAATGAGATTCGCGCTCGCAGGTGCACCTCGTCGGTTTTGCGCTTCGGCTGAATTAGGAATTGACCGCTCATGCCTAGATGAGCAACTAGATTTAGTGAACCTTGAGTTCGAATCCAGAGGAATTTTCCCCGCCGTCCAACTGAAATTACTTTCTGTCCTTCAAGAATCGCAAAATCGAATTCGCTCTTTGGATTGATGGCGCGGTGGTGAAAGATTGAAGTGTTGCGGATTGTTCGTCCAACTATTGCGTTTGCTAAACCGCTCCGGACTGTTTCAACTTCAGGAAGTTCTGGCAATTAACGCCTCGTATGCCAAGCGGGCTGCGACCTGTTCCGCTTCTCGTTTGCTTTTACCCTCGCCGATTGGAAATTTTTCGCCCGAAAGAATCGCAGCAGCAGTAAATGCCTTGTCGTGATCAGGACCAGATTCGGTGATTTCGTATTCCGGGGAGGTGAGACCTCTTGCTGCGGCCAATTCCTGGAGCGCCGTTTTGCCATCCAGCCCGATCCCCTGCGAATGTGCTTGCGCAATTGCTGGACGAACCAACTTCAAAATTATTTCGGCACACTTTTGAAAACCATGCTCGAGATAGATGGCACCAATTAGCGCCTCGAGGGAGTCGGCCAAGATTGAGTTCTTGTCACGGCCACCAGAGCTTTCCTCGCCTTTGCCGATTCGAAGGTGCTCGCCAAGTTCAAGCGTGCGAGCAATCTGCGCCAGGGCTCTCATATTGACTACACCAGAGCGCAGTGGCGAGAGCCGGGATTCATCGAAATCTGGGAATTTTGCGTAAAGCTCTTCGGTAACTACCAAACCTAAAACACTATCGCCTAAGAATTCCAAGCGCTCGTTAGTAGGTATGCCACCAGATTCGTAAGCAAAAGAACGGTGGGTCAGGGCTAATTCCAACAACTCATCAGTAACCGAAATTCCGAGAGCTTCGGTTAGACGAGCGTACAGATCAGACCTCGAGAACCTGACGACGGTTATAGGTACCGCAGGTTGGGCAGGCTGCATGCATCAACTTAGGTTGCTGGCATTGACCACAAGGCGCCAAAGGTGCTGGAGTGGTTTTCCATGAGCTACGACGATGACGGGTGCGAGAACGGGACATCTTTCGCTTTGGGACCGGCATGATTAACCCTTTCTCTTAAAGCGTGGGCGTTAGATAAACGCTCCTTGAACAGAGGAGAAGTATCCCTCAAACCTGGCAAGAAGTAAAAATGAACTCAGAATCTGGAAAAATCAGGCTTCTGGGCTCTTCCAGCCTTCGAGCCCAGCCCACCTGATATCGGCCACGGCATGCTCGTGATCTACCGGGAGAAGGGTCCACTTGATTCCACAATCTGGGCAGAGCCCGGGGCAATCTGGCGAACAAAGCGGGTTTATTGGCAGATTCAAAATAATGGCATCTCGGACCGATGGTTCTAGATCGATGATATCCCCAACCATTTGGCGAACATCATCGGATTCCTCATCCAGCTCTTCATCAGCTTTGGCTGAACTCTTCTTCGCCGGCTTCTTCTTCTGGCGATAATCCACTTCGTACTCAAAGAGCTCTTGAAACTTTTCGTCAATACTAAATTCGACGCGATCCAAACAGCGGGTGCATTCTCCGACGGCTTCTGCGGCAACCGTAGCCGTAACGAGAATTCCTCCGGTGACAGATTCGAGGCGAAGCTCAATATCGATTGGCTCGTAATCCGGAATTGAAATTACATCAAAGCCCATCGGCTCGTGTTCATCGATCTCTAGAAAATATTCGCGCATCTCCCCGGCGCGACGAGGTAAATCATGAGTGTCAAAATGAAAGGGATGAAAAGCCATTTATCTAATCACTCTGCCAATTCGGAGAGCGCATGATTTTCTTCTAGGCCACCAAGACGATCGCGACCACGGCTAATTACCTCAAGCGTTTTATTTAGGATTACTTCTAACGTCGCAAGGCGAGAATCGATATAGGCCTCAATCTCTTCGCGCTCTTTCTTTGCTTCGGCATCGACCTCATCTAATATCCGTTGTGATTCTTTGCGAGCAGCGCTCACAATTTCCGTCTGCTCGACCATTTGCGCCACTTCTTCACGAGCCATGGCAATTATGTGATCACCACTGATTCGCGCCTCCTCTAAAATCTGATCCTGTTGCAACAAAATCTGCTGCGCTAAATCAAAATCCACCGGAAAAGATTTTTGGGCTTGATCCAAAATTTCTAGTAATTCGCCACGGTGCACTACACAGCTCGCCGAAAGTGGAACAGAACGTGCCTCTTCAACCATAGTGATCGCTGATTGAACTCTTTCGATTGCATCCATAACTAACTCCGTTGCTCTAACTTTACGATTGCTGATTCATATTTAAGGCTAACCGAGTCTTTAAACGTTCTAGTAGCAGTGGTGGAACATAACTTGAAACATCGCCGCCGTAACTTCCAACCTCTTTAACTATCGAAGACGAAAGGAATGAGTGTGCAGGTGCGGTAGACATAAATAGTGTTTCAACCCCTTGCAGCTGTAAATTGATTTGCGACATTTGAAGCTCGTAGTCGAAATCCGTTATAGCTCGCAGACCCTTAACAATAATTGGAATATCATTTTGCTTGCAGTAATCGACCAGCAAGCCGGACCAAGAGTCAACGACAACATTTGGATAGACAGTCGTTACCTCTCGGATCATGGCAATCCGCTCTTCTACGGTAAATAACGACTTTTTGGTGCGATTTACCAAGACTGCAACCACAACTTCGTCGAAAATTGAGCTCGCTCGAGCGATGATATCTAGGTGCCCGAAGGTGATGGGATCAAAGGATCCTGGACAAACAACTTTTCTCACGACAAAACGCTAGCAGAGTAGCCTCCGTAGAAGATACTTCCTTGACCATATGAGCGAACTTTTTCCGAAGTCAATGGCGCTGGCCAGGTGAATGGATCACCTTTGGAGCGCCGTTCGATTGCGATCATCCCAATTGGCGTCAATAGCTTGTGAGTCAAGATGCTCTGCAGGATTTCTTCGATCGTGTGATTAGAGATTTCGTAAGGCGGATCCATGAAGATAATGTCGTAGGCCAGACCACGTGAACTCTGCACAAAAGTGACAGCCGACATTCGAAACAGATGATGCTCGCCGGCAGCGTTCTTTAACAAATTGAAATTCTTTGTCGCAACTTCGCAAGCATCGTCATCTTTTTCTACCGAGTGAACCAAATTTGCCCCTCGAGATAGCGCTTCGATGCCGACCGCTCCTGAGCCGGAAAAAAGATCGAGAAAATTTAGCCCGGCAAGTGTTCCGAAACTCGACTCCAAAGAAGAGAAGAGTCCTTCTCTAGCTCGATCGGAAGTTGGCCTGGTCTTCTCGCCCGGAGAGAGCAAGTTCATTCCTTTGCTGCTGCCAGCGATAATTCTCACGGTGGAAAGATTAGCCCCTCACCCTTTATCTAAAAAGGCGGATCGCTCTTCCGCCTTCAGCGATTCAACCTCGGCGGCAAGGGCTGGCCACTTTAGGAGCGAAGCATCTTCTGCAATTAGTGAGTTTGAAACTCTTCGAGCTTCTTCGATCAAATGTTCATCTCGTAAAACTCGAAGTAGCCGCAAATGCGATCTGGTTCCAGATTGCGCTCGACCTAAGACATCGCCTTCTCGTCGTTGGTCTAAATCGATTCGTGATAATTCGAAACCATCGAGTGTCGCCGCAACTGCGCTCAATCTCGCCATTGCCGGTGAATCCGCTTCTGCTCCGGAGACTAATAAACACAGTCCGGCAATTTTGCCGCGTCCAACTCGACCTCTGAGTTGATGAAGTTGCGATACTCCGAATCGATCGGCATCCATAATCACCATCATCGAAGCATTTGGAACATCAACGCCAACTTCAATTACCGTCGTGGCAACCAATACATCGATCTGGTGATTGGCAAAAGCAGCCATGGTTGCGTCTTTCTCTTCCGAAGAAAGACGCCCATGTAGAACCGCGATCTTCAAACTCTTCAGCGCTCCAGCAGCTAATGACGGTGCTAACTCTTCTACGGCGGTCATTTCGCCCTCACCAGTAATTTGATCTTCTTCTAGGGTCGCTCCCATTAGCGCTGCCATATTTCGATCGCGCTCGGTGATGGTGCTCTTCTTATCTTCACTGCCGCCGACAATTCGAGGTGCAACAACATAAACCTGGTGACCTTTGGCTACCTCTTCTCGAACGCGTACCCATGCCCGATCCAAGAAATGAGGCTTCTCGGCGACCGCAACTACGTGGGTTTCAATTGGGGTTCGACCAGCAGGTAATTGCCGCAAAGTAGAAATATCCAAATCTCCAAAGATAGTCATTGCTACTGTCCTTGGGATGGGGGTTGCGGTCATGACCAAAAGATGTGGCGGCATTTGAGCTTTCAGTTTTAGCGCATCTCGTTGTTCAACCCCAAAACGGTGCTGTTCATCGATTACGATCAAACCGAGGTCATGAAAGTTAACACCTTCACTGAGTAGGGCGTGAGTGCCGATCACAATCCCAGCTTCACCTGATGCAATCTTGCCGAGTACCAATTTACGATTTGCGGCGTTTAGCGAACCCGTTAGCAAGGCGAGTTGGGTACCCTCCCCGATTCCACCAAGCATGCCAGCCTGCGCCAACGGACCTAAGAGCGCTGAAATCGTTTTGTAATGTTGCTGTGCAAGTACTTCTGTTGGAGCGAGCAGTGCAGCTTGCCCGCCACTATCGACTACCGCCAAAATCGCTCGCAGTGCGATCACCGTCTTGCCGGAACCGACTTCACCTTGGAGTAGTCGGTGCATGGGATGTGGTTGCAATAAATCTTTTTCTATCTCATTGCCAACTTCAATTTGGCCATCCGTTAATTTAAAAGGAAGCTGTGCTTCAAAGGCCGCGACCAAGCCATCATTGCGAATTGGTCTTGGCACTGCCGATTGGCTTCGAATCTCGGCCCGTCGCTGCGCAAGAATTAATTGCAGTAACAGAGCTTCGTCAAAGGTTAATCGTTCGCGAGCGCGTTCAACTTGATCAAGATCTTCCGGTTGATGCAGATAGATAAAAGCGCTTTTCAAATCAGGATAGTTAAATTTCGTTGCGATCTGCGCCGGCAAGTAATCCGCTATTTCATCCAAGGAGTCCAAGGCCAACTTCTGGCAAGCTGTTATTTTCCATGTTGGCAACTTTGCAGTTGCAGGGTATACAGGTAAATATTTTCCGGCGAATTCCGCAATTGCAGCATCAACATCTTCGCCATCTGGAATCAGCTGATAATCCGGATGTGAGAGTTGTCGCTTGCCGTTAAAGATTCCAACTTTGCCGGCAAAGAGCCCAGAACGGCCAGCGCGGAGTTCTTTCTCTCGCCATGGTTGGTTGAAATAGGTGAGCGAAAGTTTTGCACTGCCATCGCTCAAAATCGCTTCTAAGATATTTCGGCCATTTGCCCGGCGGACTCTTACCGATTCAACTTCAGCCAAAACCGTGACCTCATCGCCTTCGGCCAAGGCTCCAATATCTGAGAGCTCGCCTCGAACTACATAACGTCTGGGATAGTGGCGCAAGAGGTCCTCAACGCTGCTCATGCCAAATCCCGAAGCCAGCACTTTTGCCGTGCGGTCTCCTAAGAGATCACTCAGTCGGGTCTCCAAGTTGGCCATGGCGCTATCTTCGCGCCTTTGTATGGTCAACTGGCGCCATTGACCCGCATTTCACGCTCAGATCGCTCAACTTCCCGTCTGGATTCGCCTTTTCATAGCGCAACGCGGTAATCTTCCCCGCTTAGTATTCATCACTACTTTTTAGGGAGTTAAACGTGGCTTCTAACTGCGATATCTGCGGCAAAGGCCCCAGCTTTGGCAACAATGTCTCCCACTCAATGCGTAAGACTCGCCGCCGCTGGAATCCAAATATTCAACGAGTTCGTACCTTCGTTGCTGGTACCCCAAAGCGTCAGAACGTCTGCTCTTCCTGCCTCAAGGCCGGAAAGGTCACTCGCTAACCTTCCTTTTTAGAAGTGGCGCCATCCGCCCGCTTCATACTTGCTGATTACTTCACCATCAAGTCTGATTCGCACGTCAATTTCGGTTACAACTTTTCCGATTTCAATGGCGCCTTCAGGTAAATCAATTCCCTGTGGGAGCGTCGCCAAAAAGTGGTGATCTTCGCCCCCAGTTAAAACCCATTCCCAGATATCAGCGCCAAGGTCTTCGGCTAATTTCTCTAGCGCAATAAATTCTGAGTGGCTCTCGAGCATTTCTAAATTAATTTCGATTCCCACATTTGAAGCGCTGGCAATGTGATTTACTTCAGATAAGAGGCCATCGCTGATATCGCACATTGCACTAACGCCGGTTTCAGCCAGCCTTAGTGCGGTTCTATGGTCGACCTGCGGAGAGCGATGTGAAATCAGAGCTTTAGCCGTACTCTCAAAATTCGAACCGCTTAGATCGCTCTTCAGTAGGTGCAATCCGGCAGCGGACCATCCCGGCACTCCGGTGATAGCGACTCGATCGCCAACTTTTGCTCCAGCCCTTCGAATAGGTTTAGCTACCTCGCCGAGCACTGTGATAGACAGAGTCAGAACCGGTGAACTGGAAAGGTCGCCGCCGATGACACGAGCACCTACCTCGGATGCAGTCGAAGCAATCCCAGTTGCCAGCTGGGCAATTTCATCTTCGGTAAAACCAACTGGGAGCCCAGCGGTAACCAATAAGTAAAGTGGCTTGCCGCCCATTGCGTAAATATCTGCCAAATTAGCAGCGGTAGTTTTCGCGCCAATCTCAAGCAACGAACTCCACTCGCGTTTGAAATGCACACCTTCAACTGACATGTCGGCGGCGGCAACCATAAAACGCTCACCAAAGCGAAAAACGGCGCCATCATCGCCAATGCCAACCTCGAGTGGCTCGGCAGTTGAAAACCAGGAGGGGGATTCGAAAACCGCAGTTAGGGCCGCAATGAATTGCGCCTCAGTGGCCATCATGCCCCCTTTCAAATCCTGCTCCCATAAAACGGATGAACGCGGTAGCCTAGAAGCCTACTGAGCCGCTCGCAAAAGGAGACCCCACAATGTCAGTTCAGGCCTACATTTTGATTCAGACCGAAGTCGGCAAGGCTTCTAGCGTTGCCAAGGCAGTTTCCGCCATCGCCGGCGTCACTTTGGCCGAAGGTGTAACTGGGCCTTATGACGTCATTATGCGCGCTGAAGCTCCCAGCATGGAGGATTTTGGTCGCGTAATTCTCTCAAAAGTCCAAGTAGTTCCAGGCATTACTCGCACTTTGACTTGCCCGGTCACTTCTTACTAATTACATTCTTAAATAAGAAGCACCGTTAAAATCTAAAACGGCGCCGCTGGCCCACTCGCTGTCGGGGGAAGCCAAAAAGAAAACTGCCTTTGCTAATTCCTCTGGCTTGGCAACGCGATTAAACGGGCTTTGAGCTCGAATTCCATCGCCCTCTGGACCAGCCAGAAGTCTTTCTGCCATTTCAGTTTCAACAAAACCAGGCGCCAGGGTTGTGACCCCGATCTGCATCGGCGCCAACGCTTTTGCGATCGATTGGCCAAAGGCAACGATCGCTGCCTTTGACGCTCCATAAGCTGGATTTGTTGGCTCGCCACGAAACGCACCTCTAGAACCAATATTTACGATCCGCGAATTTCCGTTCTTTGGCATATGTTGCAACGCGCACCAAGTTACATTTGCCGCTCCAATTAGATTCACACCAATTATGTCTGCCCATGCTTGTTGCCACTGCTCATAAGTTGTTGCCTCGATTGGATGATCAATAAAGATACCGGCGTTATTAATCAGGATATCGATTTTCCCAAATTCAGCCGCCACCCGATCAACCATTTCTCGAATCGCAGCCGGTTCGCGCAAATCAGCTTGTGAAGTTACATGACCACTTCCTGCCAAAGAACTGACTACGCTTTCAGCATCCCTTTTAGAGGAGACATAATGAATGGCGATTCGGTCACCAGCCGAAGCGAATTCTCGAGCAATAGCTGCGCCAATCCCTCTTGATCCACCAGTTATAAGTACCGCGCGATTAGTCATTGCCGAACTCTAATACTTAGCGAGTGGCGATCCCGCTGGTACGAAGTCCAATCCATCAGGATTATTTAAAAATCCCGCAGCGGTTCCAGCTTTACCCTTCTTGCCGTACTGCCAAATCACCGAATTAACTTTGGGATCCACGATGATGATTCGATGATTGGCATCGTCGGTAGCGATCACCATCTTGTTAGGTAGCGGCAAGGCGAGGGATGGATGATCAAGTGAGAGCGCACCCGCGGGTCGATAACGCCAGAGCAACTTGCCAGCACGATTAAATTCCACAATTTGACCATGATTTACGAAGTCCACGGTTAAATAGCGATTCGCCGAAATTTCGTTGGTGTCGGATGGATAACTGACACCTGGTGCATGCGCAGACCAGAGAATCTTTCCGGTCAGCGTCATCTCATCGATCCAGTCCCCATTAATTTCTGTGACAATGAAGTTCCCAGCAGCATTTGGAAAGGCGCCATTCGGACTACCGAATCGCTTTGGAGGGTTGTGCATACATGAACCAGTAAATCCAAATTGTGAAGTCTTTGAATTCTTTGGATTCACAAAGAGAACTCGACAATTTGCAATATCGGCAATAACTATTCGACCGTCACTTAGCAACATCGCGTCATCAGGATTATGAAGATGTCCTTTTGCAGATGAAGCTTTGCCAGCAACGCCATACTGGTAAACAATTTTTCGGGTTGCGATATCCACGATCGCAATCATCTGATGTTCTGATTCAGTAACAATCAATTGCTTGCCGTCGGCGGAGAAGAAAACATCATCGGGGGTCTTAAAAGTTTGACCTGGAGCTAGATCTCCGGGTTGCGGGAAGGTCCATTTAACTTGACCAGCATTGTTTATAACCACCAATCGATTGTTACCTTCGTCGGCAATAATTATGTTGCCAGTAAATGGCGCCTTTGCCGATGAAGCTATGGCGCTCGGCAGCAAAAGGCCAGAAACTAGAAGTGAAATCAGCGCACTAATCACAAAAATACGTCTCATATAAGGAATGCTAATCCCGAAATTAGTTATCACCTATCGACTTTTGGTCCAGTCACCTAGTTACTCCCAATGGCCGATCCAGCGCAGAATTAATTAATTTGGTCAGTAAATTTGCATAAGTTAATCCAGATTGGCCCCAGAGCTTTGGATAGACCGATGTAGCAGTAAAGCCGGGCATCGTATTGATCTCATTAATGATGATTCCGTCGGACTTGGAGTAAAAGAAGTCGACGCGAGCTAGACCTTCACACCCCAGAACGTTGAAAGCGGTGATCGCCGCCGCTCGAATCTTGTCGCTAACTCCGCGGGGAAGATCGGTTGGAAAATCAACCCGGGTGGAGTTGTCTAAATACTTTGCTTCAAAATCATAGAATTCATGGCTACCCAGAATCACGATTTCGCCAACTGGTGAGGCTAAAACTTCACCTTGGGACTGCAGGACCGCACATTCGATTTCGCGGCCAATGATGGCTCTCTCGACCAGAACTTTGGTATCGAATTCAAGCGCTTTGGATACAGCGCTTTCTAAATCTGCAAAGCGTTTAACTTTATAAGTGCCACGACTTGAACCGCTGCGAGCCGGCTTAACGAAAAGTGGAAGTCCTAAGTACTCTGCCGCTTTCAAGACTTTCGAGTGGGAGATCTCCTCCCATTCGCGTTCGTGTATCACTATTCCATCTGCGACTTCGAGTCCATTCGCGGTGAAAATCGATTTCGCAAAAGACTTATCCATTGCAACGGCGCTTGCCAGTACTCCGGAACCAACATATTTCATAGCGGCCATTTCAAGGAGCCCTTGTACGGTGCCATCTTCGCCATATGGTCCATGAAGAAGTGGGAAGACAACATCAAGATTTAAAGCTTGGCCGTTGCCGCTAAATCCAGCAACGTCAGTATTAACCGCGGGCCACTCTGAAGAAATTTCTGGCATATGTCGATCAGTCATTGTTAGAACGGCTTCATCGGGAGGTAAAACCCATTTGCCTGATTTTGTAATGCCAATCAGCACTGGTTCAAAACGATTGCGATCTATCGCGGCCAGAACCCCGCTGGCGGAAATGCAGGAAATCTCATGTTCGCTGCTCATTCCACCGCAAAGAATGCCAACTCGAACTTTGCCGCTCACGTTAGATCTCCGCTCTCATGCTGACGGTCATTAAACGAGTGATCGCGTCCTGGGGAGATAGCGCCGCGTTCACAACATCGGAAACGACTTCAATGATCGGAACTTCGATGCCGACCCGATGTGCTAACTCTAGGATTGCGCCAGCAGAAGCAACACCCTCTACGGTCTTTGAAACTTGGTCTCTGGCGATCTCGATCGAGCCACTTTGACCCAGAACCTCGCCAAAAGTTCGATTTCGCGAGAGCGCGGAACCGCAACTTGCTACCAAATCCCCCATGCCGGCTAGCCCAAGAAAAGTCAGCGGATGTGCGCCATAGGCGGTACCAAATCTGGCTACCTCGCTTAGCCCACGTGTGATGATCATTGCTTGGGTGTTCTCACCTAGGCCAAGGCCGATTGCCATTCCAACAGCCAGCGCAATTACGCTCTTGGCGGCGCCGGCTAGCTCGCAACCCACGAGATCATCAGAAGGGTAAACCCGAAAATAGGGGGTGGTGAAAAGCTCAACCATTAATTCAGTGAGGTCGGCATGAACCGAAGCAGCCACTGCCCCAGCAGGTTGACGAAGTGACATCTCCCCCGCCAAATTCGGACCGGTAATTAATCCCAGTTTCAGGTCGGGCAGGTTCAAAGTTTCAGCTACCACTTCAGTCATTCGAAGATAGGTATCGGCTTCGATGCCCTTGAGCGTACTTATGATCGGAACTTCAGGACGAAGGTAGTTTCGCCATTCGTTTAAGTTTGTTCGGAGCGATTGTGCCGGCACTGCCAATACCAAAGCGCTGCCAAATTCAATCGCGTGGGCGACATCAGTTGTGGCTCTCAAAGAATCCGGCAGTTTGATACCGGCAAGAAACTTTTCATTGGTATGAGCTGAATTAATTTCAGCTACGACCCTCTCATTACGACCCCATAAAAGTACTTCTTGGCCGGCGTCGCAAAGAACCTGAGCCATCGTCGTTCCCCAAGCTCCAGAACCGAGAACCGTTACATTGCTCAATGCTTGCCCTTCTTGTAATTACCGGTCTTCGGTAAGTCTGATGAGTGCGGATCAAATCGCACCTTAGGCGCCTCTTCACCACGTATCCTCGCCACCATAGCGGTCAATTCGCTCATCACATACTCGGTAGCTTCAACTAAGGCAGCTTGGTCTTCTGCCTTGCCGATCCACTTTGAAAAATCCAGCGGCGCTCCGGCAATAACCGTAACCTTTGTGCGTCGCCAAATTCGAGGCAATTTCCCATAAGCAGGAAGTAACTCTTGGGCGCCCCACTGGGCACAAGGAATAACGGTTGCTTGCGTCATGATTGCCAAACGTGCAATGCCAGTTTTACCCACCATAGGCCAATATCCCTGATCTCGAGTCAAGGTGCCTTCCGGATAAACGCCTAAACAGTGACCGGCTTTGAGAAATGCCACAGCGTGGAGCAATGCATTGGAAGCGTTGGAACTCTCTCGCTCTACTGGAATTTGCCCAGAGCCAGCAATGATCTTTCCGATTATCGGAATTCTGAAGACCGAAGCCTTACCAAGGAAGCGAGGAGCGCGACCATTTGCAAATAGAAAGTGAGCAAAAACTAAGGGGTCGGCATATGAGATGTGATTTGAAACAACGATGACGGCGCCGGAGCGCGGAATATTTTCTACTCCTCGCCAATCTCGTTTTGTTACAAGTTTTAAGATTGGGATAACAATTGCAGCGGCATATTTAAAATAATTATTGGTGCCAAGCGGCGACCCACTTGGGGGGGCATAAATCGGCTCAGCGACGGAACCCAGATTCTCCGACATGAGGTAAGCCTATGGGCAATAAAAAAGAGCGGGTGCAATTTGCGCCCGCTCTTTTTTAGTTAAAACTACTTCTTCTTGGCTGGAGCCTTCTTGGCAGGAGCCTTCTTGGCTGGGGCCTTTTTAGCAGGAGCCTTCTTGGCCGCTACTTTCTTGGCTGGGGCCTTCTTAGCAGGAGCCTTCTTAGCTGGAGCCTTCTTGGCGACTACCTTCTTGGCTGGGGCAACCTTGGCAACAACCTTTACAGGTGGCTTTGGAGCTGCCTCGAGCTTACGAGCGCCTGAGATAACTTCCTTGAGCGCCTTTGCAGGAAGGAAACGTACCTTCTTGCTTGCCTTGATCTGAATGGTTTCGCCGGTGAATGGGTTGCGACCCTTGCGAGCAGCGCGATCAACCTTCTTGAACTTGCCGAAGTCATTGATCATTACATCTTCACCCTTGGAGATGGTGCGAACGATTGAATCAAAAACGATATCTACCGCACGCGCGGTCTCTTTCTTGTTGTTATCAAAATGTGGTGCCAGCAATGCGATGAACTGGGCCTTGTTCATTAAATCCCCTTATTTACGCGTAAATGTTAGGCACTCGCCTAACGTAAGTAGAAATCTACGCAGGGCCAAGGAGAAGTAGTGACATCTAAATCGGTGTGTCGCGCGATAAAAAACAGTGAAAATCAAGGGTTTTTCGCGTTATAACCCTAAATTGCTAGTCGAGACTTTCAATTTTTACTCGACTAGCAATTTCAATTTCTTTGCTTCAGTGACGAATCGGAAGTGTTTTAGGCTTAAAACTCGCTCTTTTGGCCTCGTAGGCACTGACCTGATCGATCTTCTTTAACGTTAGCCCGATGTCATCCAGGCCTTCCATCAATCGCCACCTGGTGTAGGAATCAATATGGAATGGGAGCGAAATCTCATTGTAAGTAACGGTTTCTAAGGCTAAATCCACCGTTATTGCCAGTGCTGGATTGGCTTCGATCGCACTCCAAATCGTTTCGACTTCATCCTGCGGCAAAACCACGGTGAGCAGTCCGGCCTTTTGCGAATTTCCGCGAAAGATATCGGCAAACCGGCTGGAGATAATTACTTTAAAACCATAATTTTGCAGCGCCCAAACCGCATGCTCGCGTGAAGAGCCAGTTCCGAAATCTGCGCCGGCAACCAAAACTGTTGCGCCGGCATATTCTGGTCGGTTGATCACAAACTCTGGATCGTTTCGCCAAGCGGCAAAGAGACCATCCTCAAAGCCACTCTTTGTGACTCGCTTTAAATAAACGGCAGGAATGATTTGGTCGGTGTCAACATTGCTTCGTCGCAATGGCAGCGCGGTTCCGGTGTGGTTTATAAATTTTTCCATTATGTCCTCCTACAAATCTGCCGGTGATGAGAGCGTGCCGCGAATTGCAGTAGCAGCTGCAACCAGAGGACTGACCAAGTGGGTGCGCCCACCTTTTCCTTGACGCCCTTCGAAATTTCTATTGCTTGTCGAAGCTGATCGTTCTTCTGGCGCTAACTGATCTGGGTTCATTCCTAAACACATTGAACAGCCAGCCATTCGCCATTCGGCGCCGGCTGCGATAAATAATTTATCCAGACCTTCAGCTTCGGCCTGTAGCCGAACTCGGGCTGATCCAGGAACAACCAACATTCGAACTCCGGCTGCGATCTGCTTTCCAGCAAGAACTTGCGAAGCTGCTCGAAGGTCTTCGATCCGGCCATTGGTGCATGAACCAAGAAAGACGGTATCAACCGCAATCTCTTTCAAAGGGGTGCCGGCCGTTAGGCCCATATATGTAAGGGCTCGTTCAGCGGCCCCGCGCTCTTCAACATCTGCGATCTCTGCGGGGTTTGGCACATTTGCACTAAGTGGAAGCCCTTGTCCAGGGTTGGTCCCCCAAGTAACAAATGGCGCTAAGTCAGCAGCGTTTAGGAAGATCTCCTTGTCAAAGAGTGCGTCATTATCTGACTTCAGCGTCTTCCAGTACTCAACTGCAGCGTCCCAATCTTCGCCGATCGGCGCATGTGCTTTACCTTTAACATAATCAAAAGTGGTTTGATCTGGAGCTATCAATCCTGCTCTGGCTCCTGCTTCGATTGACATGTTACATACCGTCATTCGAGATTCCATTGAGAGCGCACGGATCGCGCTGCCACGATATTCCAAGACATAGCCTTGGCCACCGCCGGTACCGATCTCGGCGATGATCGCCAAAATAATATCTTTGCTGGTTACACCAGCTGGCAAAACACCGTCGACATTAATCGCCATCGTCTTTGGGCGAACGAGCGGCAAAGTTTGAGTAGCCAAAACATGCTCAACTTCGCTGGTACCAATACCGAAAGCAAGTGCGCCAAAGGCACCATGCGTTGAAGTATGGGAATCGCCGCAGACAATCGTCATGCCGGGCTGGGTGATTCCCAGTTGCGGTCCGACAACGTGAACAATTCCTTGATCGATATCGCCCAACGAGTGAATTCGCACGCCGAACTCTGCGCAATTTTTTCGCAGCGTTTCAATTTGTAGCCTTGAAACTGGGTCAGCAATTGGTTGATCGATATTCAGGGTTGGAGTGTTGTGATCCTCTGTGGCGATCGTTAGATCGGCTCTCCTAACCTGACGATTAGCCAACCTAAGGCCATCAAAAGCCTGTGGGCTAGTTACCTCATGAATGAGGTGGAGGTCGATGTAAATCAAGTCAGGCTCGTTTTCCGCGCTACTGACGATGTGATCAGCCCAAATCTTTTCCGCTAACGTTTTACCCATAACTCCCTCACCTTTGCTTCTTTGCTAGCCGGCAAGATTTAATTGCTTAAAATCTTGCGTCTCACTAGATAAGATGGCATTATCAGATTGTGGACAAGAAGAATAGCGGAGTTGGCGTACTAGATAAAGCCGTGCGGATTTTGGCAACCTTAGAATCTGGCCCCCACTCCCTCTCAGAGCTAGTCAGCGCCACCGGCATTGCCCGTCCCACCGCCCACCGCTTGGCCGTTGCCCTGGAATTTCACCGCATGGTCTCAAGAGACTTTATGGGTCGATTCGTTTTAGGCGCCCGCTCCGCTGAACTTGCTGCGGCAGCCGGTGAAGATCGACTCTTAGCAATTGCCGCGCCAGCACTAGCCGCGTTGCGCGATGCCTGTGGGGAGAGCGCCCAGCTCTACCGTCGCCAAGGCGAGCTTCGAATTTGCGTGGCTACCGCGGAACGTCTCAGCGGTCTTCGAGATTCAGTTCCGGTAGGTACCGTCTTAACGATGCAGGCTGGCTCAGCCGCACAAGTCCTGCTTGCATGGGAAGAGCCCGAAAAACTGCACCGGGGCATAATTAATTCGAAATTTACCGCCGCTAGCCTCTCCGCCGTCAGGCGCCGCGGTTGGGCGCAATCGGTTGGCGAGCGCGAAGCTGGCGTCGCATCAGTTTCAGCACCTGTGCGCGGTCCAAATAACAAAGTAATTGCGGCCGTGAGCATCAGCGGCCCAATGGAGCGGCTCGGGCGCCAACCTGGACGGCTGCATGCCGCGGTGGTTGTGGCAACTGCGGCCCGGCTTACGGAGTATTTAGCAAAAAGTAAGTGAGTACCACTGCATTTTTTAACTGCAGTGGTCACTTTGGTAGCCCCGAAGGGATTCGAACCCTCGTAGCTGGCTTGAGAAGCCAGAGTCCTAGGCCGCTAGACGACGGGGCCCTAGTTGGTAGAGATAAAAGTTAAAACTTAAAGCTTTTCGCTGGGGTACCAGGACTCGAACCTAGACTTACTGAACCAGAATCAGCAGGGCTGCCAATTACCCCATACCCCACCAAGCCTCGAGCTAGGCTCGCGAATTGGCAAGTGGCAAGAATACCCTGAAAAAAGCGGCTTACTTAACGGCGCCGGCGATTCGGGCCATGGAACGCTCGCGCCCCAGCAACTCCATCGACTCGAAAAGTGGTGGTGAAATATGGCTGCCGGTTACTGCAATTCGGATCGCTCCGAAGGCAATTCGAGGTTTCAAGGCGAGCCCATCGATTAGCGCCGTTCGTAGCGCCGCTTCAATATCGGCATGCTTCCAATCGGCAACTGATTCCAAGGTACTTAGCGCTACCTGAAGAACTGATTGCGATTGCTCATCTGAAACCTTGGGCAAGGAATCGGCTTCAATGGCAAACTCTTTTACAAAAAGGAACTTCACCATGGCGCTGACCTCTGCCAAGGTGGCAATTCGCTCTTGAATTAAAGGCAGCGTCAATTTTACGACCGCGAGCTCGGCCGCAGTCCCCTCAATTACCCCATCGCGATGGAGAAAAGGTGTTACTCGAGCCAGAAGATCATCCAGCTCAAGCGCGCGAATCTTGTCGCCGTTGATCGCTTCCAACTTCTTCATATCGAAGCGGGCTGGGCTGCTGTGAACGCGTTCAACGGTAAATAGTTCCGCGATCTCTTCACGCGAAACATCTTCGCGATCATCTCCGGGTGACCAACCAAGCAGTGCCAGGTAATTACAAATTGCCTCTGGCAAGTAACCAGCGTCGCGATACCAAGCAATTGAAACTTCACCATTGCGCTTTGAAAGTTTGGCGTTGTCTTGACCCATCACAAATGGCAAGTGGGCGAAGGCTGGATATTCCTCTGGAGTAAGCCCCATTGCCTGGTAAACCCGGATTTGCCGCGGGGTGGAAGAGAGCAAATCTTCACCACGCAAAACGTGGGTTACCTTCATAAGAACATCATCAACCGCAACAGCCAAGGTGTAGAGCGGGGAGCCATCCCCGCGCGCTAGAACAAAGTCCGGAACAAAATTATGATCGAAAGTTACTTCACCCCTGATTAGATCGGTGAAAGTGGTTTCACCATCCGGCATGCGCATTCGAACGACTGGCTTGCGACCGAGCGCAACGAAGGCTGAAACTTCTTCGGCACTTAAAGAACGACATTTTCCGTCATAACCTGGTGCCACATTGGCGGCACGCTGGGCTTCTCGGCGAGCTTCAAGCTCTTCTGCCGAGCAGTAGCAATAATAAGCATCGCCTTGTGCCAAAAACTTCGCCGCATATTCAGCATAAATATCCAACCGTTGGCTCTGCAGATATGGGCCATATTCTCCGCCCACTTCAGGACCCTCATCCCAATTCAGTCCTAACCAGCGCAAAGTATCCAACGCGGCAGCAATATATTCATCAGTGACTCGATCGGTATCGGTATCCTCGATGCGAAAAATAAAGGTTCCACCAGTATGGCGGGCATATGCCCAATCAAAGAGGGCAGTGCGAATATTTCCGACGTGCAGATCCCCAGTTGGAGATGGTGCGAAGCGAACACGGACGGGACGATTAGTTGGCACGAGATGAGACCCGATTCGATAGTGAGCCGATACCTTCGATAGTCACAGTGACTTCCGAGTGTTCGGGCATTGGACCAATTCCGGCCGGTGTGCCGGTAAGAATAATGTCGCCAGGTAACAAGGTCATCACCGATGTAACAAAGGCAATGATCTCTGGGACCTTGAAGATCATGGAAGATAGCGGCTCCGATTGCTTGATCTCGCCATTTAGCGTGGTGCTGATCCGTTGCTCTGCGGGTTCAAATGCGGTTTCGATCCATGGTCCGATCGGACAGAAAGTGTCGAAGCCCTTAGCCCGAGTCCACTGACCATCTTTCTTTTGAAGATCCCGAGCTGTGACATCGTTTGCGATGGTAAAGCCAAAAATTACATCGCGATACTTCTCCTTTGGCACTTCTTTACAAATGCGACCGATAACAATTGCCAGCTCACCCTCGAAATCCACGCGTTCGCTCATTCGTGGCCACTGAATAACATCGTTGGGGCCCGCAACCGAAGTGTTGGGTTTAAGGAAAATTATTGGCTCTTCTGGAACTTGTGAATCCATCTCCGCGGCGTGATCGGCATAATTTTTGCCAATACAAACGACCTTGCTCCGAGGAATCACGGGAGCGAGCAACCTGGCATGAGCTAAATCAATGACTTTCTCTGTGGGAACTATGCCGGCGTAGATCGGATCGCCCTTGAGAACCAAAATTTTATCTTGATCGTTTAGAACGCCAAAGAGTGGATCCGAGCCCAAATGAGCACTTTCCAACGGGGCAAATCGAACTATGCGCATTGGCGAACTCTACCGCGAATGCGATTCTTGCCATTTTTTGGGGTTACTACTGCTCCTGCGCAATTACTTCAGTATTTGGAGTTTCGCTCGTTTCTACCTTGGTTGCAAGCACGGTACCGATTCGGTGGCGTCGTCCGATTGGACGTTCTGCCGTCAGTTTCCAGCCCGCGATTGTGATTGTGCTTCCTGGAATCGGAACTCGGCCCAACTGCTTAGCTAAAAGTCCGCCGATGCTGTCCACATCTTCGCGATCGGAATCGGTAAATTCGATCTCAAAGGCATCTTCAAAGTCTTCGACATGGAAGCGAGCCGAAATTCTGGCGGTCTGTGGATCTAACCACTCCACCTCTTCTTCGGTCTCGTCATATTCGTCGGCGATTTCGCCAACAATCTCTTCCAGAATATCTTCAATGGTAATTAGTCCAGCCGTCCCGCCATATTCGTCAATAACGATCGCCATGTGAATCTGATCGCGCTGCATCTCCTTGAGTAATTCGGCAGCAGTCTTAGTTTCCGGGACAAAGGTCGCGGCGCGCAGATGTTGTTCTACCTTTTCAAGCTGTTCCGATTCATGGTGTTCATGAACGCGCTTCGCCAAATCCTTTACATATGCGATTCCAATGACATTATCAAGATTTTCGGTGATGACCGGGATGCGGGTAAATCCAGAGCGAAGTGCGAGTGAAAGGCCTTGGCGCAAAGTTTTGTTTCCTTCAATCCAGACCATATCGGTACGGGGCACCATTAACTCTCGAACCAACGTCTCGCCCAAATCAAATACCGAGTGGATCATTTCGCGCTCAGACTCTTCTACCAGACCTCTTTCACTGGCTTGATCAACGAGATCTCGAAGTTCTGCTTCGCTGGAAAAAGGACCAGTCCTAAAACCGCGACCTGGAGTAATGGCATTTCCAATTGCAATCAACAGAGTAGTAAGTGGGCCAAGAATCATCGCCAAGAAATCAGCGACGATCGCAGCAGGTCTAGCCCACGACATTGCATGTTGGCGACCCAAAGTTCTGGGGCCAACTCCAACGACTACATATGAAAGCGTGACCATCACGGCAATTGTGATCGCGATGCTAAGTGCATGATGATGCGTATGAGCTAAAAAGGCATCGGCAGCCAAAACGGTCGCCGTTAACTCACAAGTCTTGCGAACTAATAAGAGAACGTTCAAGTACCGATATGGCTCTTGAATTACCTTCATCAATCGCTGTGCCTGTTTCGGCTTATTGGCTATCAAGTCATCAACGATTACCCGAGAAATTGAATTCAGCGCAGACTCGCTGCCCGCCAAGAAGCCAGCAAAGAGCAGCAATAAAATGACAAGAAGAATGGTCACGATGTTCATCGTTGCGCTTTCCATTCGGCCAAACAAGTATCTTGGAGCTCAAACATCACTCGCTCTTCAGATAATTCCGCATGGTCATAGCCCAAAAGGTGCAGCACGCCATGAACGGTGAGCAAGGCCAGTTCATCCGCCAACGAGTGGTCCTTTGCCTGAGTCAACGCAAAACTTGGACACAAGACGATATCGCCAACGATTCCAGGACCATTTGCAGCCGAATTCGGGAGCATTTCATCCATTGGGAAGGAGAGGACATCAGTTGGCCCAGGCAAATCCATCCACTCGATATGTAATTCAGTTATTTTTGCTTCATCCACCAAAGTGATACTTAGTTCCGATTCGGGATGAATCCCCATTTTCAACAGCGTGAAATAGGCGACATCAACCAAAGCTGATTCGTCACACTCCATGTTGGAAGAGTTGCTGATTTCGATATTCATAAAGATAGCTCGCTTTCGCAAGGCTTATCGATCACCAGTTCCAGATCTGAGGGCTCTGGCATTTGGTTGGGGTGACTTCTCATTAAATACTTCGTATGCACTGACGATGTCACCAACTAGCCGGTTTCGAACTACATCTTCTGCGGTTAAGTGCATGAAACAAATATCGTCGACGCCATCGAGAATCTCATGAACAACGCGCAAACCAGAAGGCGTTCCGTTAGGTAAATCGACCTGAGTCACATCGCCAGTGATCACCATTTTTGAGCCGAAGCCAAGCCGAGTAAGAAACATTTTCATCTGTTCAGCCGAGGTATTTTGAGCTTCATCCAAGATAACGAAGGCATCATTCAAAGTTCTTCCGCGCATATAAGCCAGCGGCGCAATTTCGATAATTCCCGATTGCATAAGTCTTGGAATTGAATCCTGATCAATCATGTCGTGCAACGCATCGAAGAGCGGGCGAAGGTAGGGATCAATCTTTTCTTGAAGAGTTCCTGGGAGAAATCCCAATCGCTCCCCCGCTTCAACGGCTGGTCGAGTCAGAATAATTCGGTTAACGGTTTTGGCCTGGAGCGCCTGAATCGCCTTTGCCATGGCAAGGTAAGTCTTTCCGGTTCCTGCCGGTCCAACTCCAAAGGTAATAGTGTGCTCGTCGATCGCTTCAACGTATCGCTTCTGATTTGAAGTCTTGGGACGAATTGATTTGCCACGATTGCTCAAAATATTTAATGAGAGAACTTCGGCCGGATGTTCAGTCGGATCATGGCGGATCATCGAAATTGCGCGAAACAAAACCTCTTCGCTTAAAGATTGTCCAGCGCGAAGCAAAACCAGTAGCTCGCGAACTAAAGCATCGAATTGGGCTAATTGTGAGAGATCGCCGTGGGCAAAGATCTCATTGCCTCGAACCGTGATCGTTAGATCAGTAAAGGTCGAATCTAAGATTCGCAGGTAGGCATCGTGCGCCCCGACTAAAGCAACCATGGGAATTGCGGTGGGGACGGTTATAAGTGCGGGCTCCATTACCAACTATCTTACTTTTATCCCGGTGGCCATGCGAATGCGCGTCCACCCAATAGGTGTAGATGAGCGTGAAAAACGCTCTGTCCAGCGCTGCTTCCGGTGTTGAAAACCAATCGATAGCCAGTTAGTTCCAAATTGCTGGCCAAATTTGCGGCGACCGTAACGAGCTCGGCTAAGACGTTCGGGTGCTCTGCTGCCAACACGGCTGCGTTTTCAACATGCACTTTTGGCAGAATCAGAAGATGCGTCGGGGCCTGCGGATTTATGTCGGCGATTGCAAAAACGGCATCGCTTTCGTAGGTCATGGGAACTGGAATCTCTTCAGAGGCGAAGGCGCAAAAGAGGCAACTCATAAGAGAAACTCTATTACCAGCGTGCCAAGAGCGCTTGGATTGCAGCTAGTGCCGCTACGCCCGCGTGCGCCGAGCGAAAAACCGGTTCACCCAGGTGTGCGATTTGTGCTCCTAGTTCGCGGAAACCTTCTTGTTCTGCCTCGGTTATCCCACCTTCAGGGCCGATGACGATCACGATCTCTTCAACTTCATCACCCGGGCCAATTTTAAAATATTCCGAAAGCTTCGTCGTCGCTGATTCGTGAAAAAGAATTACTTTTGATTTAGGCGATTTCAGATACGTTGCAGTTGCCAGATCGAACGGCTGACCAATTTCCGCAATTCGAAACCGGCGAGATTGCTTGGTTGCAGCGCGAAGGGTCGCGCTCCATTTAGCGTTGTGATCTGGTTGCCATTGAGAGATCGAACGCTGAGCTTGCCAAGGGATAATTCGATCGGCGCCAGCTTCAGTGAGGAGCTCAAGGGTTTCTTTAATTCGATCACTTTTAGTTAGAGCTTGGATAACAACTAATCGGGGTAAAACTTCCGATTGAAACCCACGTTTGGTAATTTCAACTTCAAAACTTTTTTTGGAAATTTCACGAACGTAGCCCTCGGCCCATTCACCTTTGCCATCGGTTAGTAGAACAGAGTCGCCAACTTTAGTTCGCATCACTGAAATTGCATGATGTGCTTCTTCGTCAGTAATCGAGACGATGCCCGACTCCGGCAAAGCTGGCGCAAAGTACAGCGATAACATTTTATCGATTAAACGCATCTCGAAAGCGTCCAAAGAGGCCGCCATCTGAATTTCGCTCGCCGATCTTATGAATCTGAGCGCTCTCTCCGGTGTCACCACGGGCGGTTGCTAATGAACGTAATAATTCTTCTTGCTCTTTATTTAGTTTCGTAGGAATGGTTACTTCGACGTGAACGATCAAATCCCCACGCCCGCCACCGCGAAGTTTGGTGATTCCGAGGTCTTTGAGCGTCACCGTACTCCCGCTTTGCAAGCCTGCTTTGATCGAAACATCCTTTGGACCATCAAGGGTCTCGATGCTGACCTTTCCGCCGAGAGCAGCCGAGGTCATTGGAATTGCAATCGCAATATGTAAGTTGTAACCCTCTCGAGCCAAGGTTTCATGCGGCCGCTCGATTATTTCAATATATAAATCACCAGCAGGACCGCCACCAGGTCCCACTTCGCCCTGACCTGACATCTGAATCCGGTTACCGGTCTCGACGCCGGCCGGAATCTTCACCGACAAGTTTCGCCGCGACCGAACGCGACCATCGCCGGCGCACTCCGCACATGGATCGGTTATGACTGAGCCGTAACCTTGGCAATTAGCGCAAGGTCTCGATGTCATTACCTGACCAATAAATGACCGTGTAACTTGCTGAGTCTCACCGCGACCGCGGCAAATTTCGCAGGTCTTGGGAGCGCTGCCATTTGCACAGCCGGTGCCTTCACATTTTGTACAAGAGACTGCGGTTTCGACGCTCAATTCCCTGGTGGTTCCAAAGCATGCCTCCGAGAGGTCAACTTCAACTCGGATAAGCGCATCCTGACCCGCACGCGAGCGAGCTCTGGGACCTCGAGATGATGCTCCGCCACCAAAGAAGGCATCCATGATGTCGCCAAAACCAAAATTACCGCCGCCGAATTGTGAGTACGGATCGCCACCTAAATCGTAAGTTTGTCGCTTCTGCGGGTCGCTCAGGACTTCGTAGGCGGTTGAAATTAATTTGAATTTATCTTGGGTGCTGGGGTCGGGGTTAACATCAGGGTGATATTCCCGGGCCAACTTCCGATAGGCGCGCTTAATTTCCTCAGCCGACGCGTCTCGTCCGACACCTAATAATTCATAATAATCTGACATTAATGAGCCTCATTCAAAAAGTGACCGATATAGCGAGCAACTGCATGTACTGCTGCCATAGAGCTGGCGTAATCCATTCGGGTCGGTCCCAAAATCCCCAGCGCACCTGCTGAAGCATCATTTGAGCCGTAACCCATTGTTACCAATGAAGTTGAGATCAAACTCTTCTCATTTTGTTCATCACCAATTCTAACTTGAACTGAAGAGCCCGCATCCGCTAGCAAACGAAGCAACACAACTTGCTCTTCAAGGGCTTCTAGGATCGGGTGAATAGTTTGGGTGAATTCTGGATTAGATCGAGCCAAGTTCGCGGTTCCTGCCAACGCAACTTTCTCTTCTGATCTTTCGACAGCTACTTCAATCAAGCTAGCAATTATGACTGCAACGGAATTTCGTTCGAGTTCATTAAATGCCGAAATTATTCCGTCAACCTGGCTGGCAACGCTCGAAAGTGGATGGCCAACTATTGCGCTATTAATTTGCCCATGTAAAACCGCCAAACTCGCTTCCGAAATATCAAATGGAAGTTCAATTATTCGCTGCTCAACTCGACCGGTATCGGTGATTAAAATCAGCATGGCGCGCGATGGATGAAGTAGCACAAGTTCCAGGTGACGCACCCGCGACTTTGTTAGCGATGGATATTGAACTACTGCTACCTGCTTCGTAATTTGGGCTAATAGTTTTACCGTTCTGGTGACGATGTCATCTAAATCCAAGGCACCTTCCAGGAAAGTCTCTATCGCTTTACGTTCTGGGGTACTGAGCGGCTTTACATCAGTTAATTTATCAACAAAGACTCGATAGCCCAGGTTCGTGGGAATTCTTCCAGCGCTGGTATGTGGCTGAGTGATCAGGCCTGCCTCTTCCAATATCGCCATCTCATTGCGGATCGTTGCAGGTGAAACTCCCAAACTATGGCGTTGCGCGATTATTTTGGAGCCGACCGGCTCTTCGGTGGCAACATACTCATCGACTATCGCGCGAAGGATCTCAAGTTGTCGGTCTTGCATCAGCTGGCGTCCCGGATCAAGAGATTACTAAGACGATGGATATCAAAGTTAACAAAAAAAAGGGTGGGAAAGAGGTAGACATCTTGTTGCGCTTCGAATGGCGATAAATGGCACCGCCCATAACGCACCAGAGGAAAACGAGCGCACCCCACGCAATAAACGAATCTGGATACCGCAAGCCATAGATCAACAAGAGTGCGGCGAGGGCTTCAAGCACCCCGACGGCACGCGCAAAAATATCTTTAACTTCAAGTTCTCTGGTTCCAGAGAGGCCCTTAGGGCTGCCGGAAGCTTTTGATAACCCAGAAATTAGGAAGATGAGCGCCAGTAACGCTATCAAGATGTTATGGGTTAAATGCATGGTCTTACGCTACTACACCAAGATTTCGCGCACGATTCGGTCTGCAATTAAGCGCCCACTCAAAGTTAAAGAGAGGCGGCCTTGCTCCCAAATCTGCGCATTAATGTGTCCCGATGCCAAATAATTGGAGATTCTTGCGGCAGCGGCGGATCCAAGTGTCGATAGTTCGATTCCAGCTGGCATTCGAATTTCTAGCATTACTCGCTCGCTCTCCTTTTCGGAAGCTGTGAGAATCTCTTCACCTTGAAGCGGGCTCTGACCTTTGGCCACTCGATCGCGATAAGCAGTTGGATGTTTTACATTCCACCATCTTCGGCCATCCAGATGTGAATGAGCCCCAGGACCTACACCCCACCAATTCTTGCCTTCCCAATAGGCCACGTTATGTTTGCATTCCGCCCCTGGCTTAGCCCAATTGCTTATCTCGTACCAATTCAAACCAGCTTCGGAAAACTTCGAATCGGCTAGTAGATATTTATCTGCGGTCTCGTCCTCGTCGGGCATGACGATTTCACCACGCTTAACTTGCGCACCAAGTTTTGTTCCATCTTCAACAATTAGCGCATATGCCGAAATATGAGTAATTGGGAGAGCTAGCGCGGTTTCAATGGTTTGCGTCCAATCCGAAACGCTCTCCCCCGGCGCACCATAAATGAGATCTACGCTGATTTGCTCAAATCCAGCGGCGACCGCGCCAGCAGTAGCTTTTAAAACATTCTCTGGATTATGAGTTCGGTCCAATGTTTTCAGAACGTGCGTTGTCGCGGATTGCATTCCAAATGAGATTCGATTGATTCCAATCGCTCTTAGGCGCTCTAACTTTTCAGCAGTAACAGTATCCGGGTTCGCTTCAATCGTGATTTCGCAATCTGAAGTCAAGCCATTTCGGATTTCAAGATGTCGAAGAACTCGACCTAAATCCTCGGGCTCCATCAAGGTTGGCGTACCACCACCAAAAAAGATCGTTGGGATTTCTATTCCAGCCGGTGATTGATCGATTTCCGCAATCATTAAATCTATATATCCCTGCGAAACTTCGCTTAAATCAGAACCGGTTCGAAGTTCTCCTGGAGTGTAAGTGTTGAAATCGCAGTAGCCACAGCGCCTTAAGCAATATGGAATGTGAAGATAGAACGAAAGCAGCGGCGCTGAATCGATCACGGTTACTTCTTCGCCTTGGCCTTATCCGCATCGTCGCCAGTAGCAAGCGCGGCAATAAAGGCTTCTTGTGGCACTTCGACTCGACCCACCATCTTCATGCGCTTCTTGCCCTCTTTTTGCTTCTCTAACAATTTTCGTTTTCGGGAAATATCGCCGCCGTAACATTTGGCTAATACATCTTTTCGAATCGCTCGGATACTCTCGCGCGCAATAATTCTGGAGCCAATCGCAGCCTGAATCGGAATTTCAAATTGCTGACGGGGAATTAGTTCACGAAGCTTTGAGGTCATCATTACCCCATAGGTATATGCCTTATCTCGGTGCACAATCGCGCTAAAGGCATCTACGGTTTCACCTTGAAGCAAAATATCCACTTTGACTAAGTCACCCTCGGCTTCACCAATCGGTTCGTAATCCAAAGAGGCGTAGCCCCGAGTTTTTGATTTGAGTTGGTCGAAGAAATCGAAAACAATTTCCGCAAGTGGCAGGGTGTATCGAATCTCAACTCGATCTTCCGATAGGTAATCCATGCCCTTTAGCAAGCCTCGTCGTTGCTGGCAAAGTTCCATAATGGCGCCAATGAATTCCGAGGGCGCCAAAATTGTGGCGCGAATGATTGGTTCAAATACCGAAGCAACTTTTCCGTCCGGGTATTCGCTGGGGTTGGTAACGATCATCTCTTTGCCATCATCGTTGGTAACGCGATAGACCACGTTTGGCGCAGTCGATATTAATGAGAGATTGGCTTCGCGCTCTAGCCGTTCACGAACAATTTCCATATGCAACAGACCCAAAAAGCCACAACGGAATCCAAATCCAAGTGCGGCTGAGGTTTCTGGCTCATATACCAAAGCGGCATCATTCAATTGCAATTTGTCGAGCGCCTCACGAAGTAGTGGGTAATCAGCACCATCTAGCGGGTAGAGCCCAGAGAAGACCATTGGTTTTGGATCTTTGTATCCAGCTAGCGCTTTGGTGGCTGGATTGTGATAGGTCGTGATGGTGTCACCCACGCGAGACTGGCGAACATCTTTTACGCCGGTGATTACATAACCTACTTCGCCAACTCCCAAACCTTTGCTGACTACTGGCTCGGGCGAAATTACTCCGACTTCAAGCATTTCGTGTCGGACACCAGTTGAAAACATCTGAATCTGATCGCGCGTTGAAAGGTGACCATCAACAACACGCACATAGGTAACGACGCCACGATAAGAGTCATATACCGAGTCAAAGATCAGGGCACGGGCAGGTGCATTGGCATCGCCAACCGGTGGCGGGATTTGTCGAACGATCTGATCCAGCAAAAGTTCAACACCCATGCCGGTCTTGCCCGAAACTCTTAAACAATCTTCGGGTTGGCAGCCAATTAGATTGGCGAGCTCTTCGGCAAATTTCTCTGGTTGAGCAGCTGGTAGATCGATCTTATTGAGAACCGGAATGATGGTTAAGTTGTTCTCCATCGCTAAATAAAGGTTGGCTAAAGTTTGAGCTTCGATACCTTGTGCGCAATCGACGAGAAGAACCGCACCTTCGCAAGCAGCTAGCGAGCGCGAAACTTCATAAGTGAAGTCGACGTGCCCGGGCGTATCGATCATATTTAAAATATATTCTTGGCCATCTAAGCCCGAGCGCCATGGCAATCGAACCGCCTGACTCTTAATCGTGATTCCGCGCTCGCGTTCAATATCCATTCGGTCCAGATACTGGGCGCGCATATTGCGCTGATCTACAACACCAGTGATTCCGAGCATGCGGTCAGCCAGGGTTGATTTACCGTGATCGATATGAGCGATGATGCCAAAGTTACGAATCTGCTCCGGGTTCGTTGCGGCAGGTTGCGGTGCTTTGGAAAGTTCTATGGCTGGCATGAACTTTTGTTAAACGAGGAAATTAACGAACGACAGCTTTATTGGCCTGCTTGGCCATAGCTGACTTACGGTTTGCTGCTGCGTTGGCATGCATTACGCCTTTGCTAACCGCGGTATCTAGTTGCTTGGAAGCTAGTCGAAGTTCGTCAGCAATCACCTTGGCATCGCCACCGGTTAGAGCATCGCGGAAACGGCGGATCGCAGTCTTGATGGATGAGCGGGCAGCCTTATTTCGATCCTGGGCCTTCTCATTCGTCTTGATACGCTTAATCTGCGACTTGATATTTGCCACTTCAAACTACTTTCTTCCATGATCTAAAAGATCCCCGAAATTGGGTTGAACTAAGAGTTCGAGCCAGAGTAAAGCCGGCCCAAGCGCGAAAGGTTACCAGTCCAAGCGCCTCGGGCTCAAACCGAGCAAAATCGAGCTATTTGACCCGCGCCCGTGTGATTTGAATGATCGCTCGCTCGAGCGCATAGCCGGGATCGGCTGCCGCCCCTTTTATATCGGCATCCGCCTGGGCAATCGTTACCACTGCCGCCGCAAGCGTAAGCGGACTCCATCCACCTAATTGGCGACGAGCCTTCTCGATCTGCCAAGGTGGAAGTCCCAGGCTCGAGGCTAGATCAAAGGACTTTAATCCCCGACTGGCACCAGAGACCTTAGCCAGGGTTCGAAGCGAACCAGCGATGGCGCTGATTACAAGAACTGGGTCGACCCCAGTGTCGAGGGCATTGCGAAGGGCAATGAGCGCCGCATCAGTCTTGCCATCGAGGGTGGCATCGGCCACGTCAAACCCTGTCGTCTCAATCCGACCTTGGTAGTAACGAGCCACATCGCTTTCATCGATGAGCTTGCCCCCGACCACATCCGAAGCGAGTTGGGAAGCAGCTCCGCCCAACTCCCGCAGGTCACTTCCGAGCGCGTCGACCAACTTTTGAATCGCACTTGGAGCGATCTTGCGCCCAAGTCTGGTGAATTCGCGTTGCACGAATTCGAGCTTCTCGCTCTCTTTCTTTATTGCTTCACAAGGAATAATTTCTGGGTTCAACTTCTTTATTTTATCGAGAAGAGCTTTCCCTTTTACTCCGCCCTTATGCCACAGAACCAGGGTTACTTGGTCATCAGGTGATTCCAAATAGCTGGTGATCTCTTCTTGTTGTTCAGCAATAAGCTCTTGTAGTTCTCGAACAACAACTACTCGCTCCTCGCCGAAGAGCGAAGGCGCCAATGCATCGGTGATCGCACCAATCTCTGATTCGCTACCTTCAATAGTTGTGGATTGCGCGCCAGGGCGTTTTGATAACAGGCCAGAGATCGCACGGTCAGCCAAGAGCGATTCCGCTCCGAGTAAAAGCACTAACCCCACGAGATCCGCCACCAATCCTTCTTTAGAACCCTGATCTTAAAGGAGGAGTCAACGGCAATCGCGCCATCAACGTCAGTTCGGTAGGTAGGAATTGCTCGGGCCTTTAACGCACTGAGCGTGGTTAGCGCCGGGTGGCCATAGGAATTACCAGCCCCGACGCTGATCACCGCGATTTTCGGGCGCAATTGATCGAGCAGCGGCAAATATTGATATGCCGAGCCGTGATGGCTAACTTTCAAGATGTCAACCACCGGTAGCAATTTAGAAGTTGCGATGAGTTCTTGAGCGGGAGGTTCAATATCGCCGCCGGCAAAAATCTTCATTCCATTGATATTTATCAAAAGCGCGATGCTCGCGTTATTAACTTTTGAGCCATCCCCTGGGAGGTTGGCTAACTCGGTTGGCAAGAGCTTTGGCCACAAGATATTGATATCGCCGTAAGTTCGACCGCTTGATATCTCAGCTAACGAAATCTTCTCACCTTGGTGAACTTTTATGGTTGGGATCGCATGCAACAACTGCATTGTCTCTTGATACTCAATAGCTGGTTCTGCCAAATTCGTTATCCATGCTGCACCAACTTTGCGCCGATGCAAAACTCCTGCCAATCCCATCACGTGATCGGCGTGGAAATGGGTTAGCACCAAGAGTGACACCGTGCGAATTTGAAGTGCAGATAGGCATTCGTCAATTAACGCCGGCGTTGGTCCCGTGTCAATCACAATTGCCGAGTGGTTTCCTAAATTGATCACGGCACCATCGCCTTGCCCCACATTGCAATTTACAAATACCCAATTGCGACCAGGCCAAACGGTGACCGGCGACCAGATCAAAAGCGCCAACAGCGCTCCGGCTGCAATTAAAAGCTTGAACGATCTGCGCAAAAGGAATACTCCCAGTGTGATTCCAATCAGAATTCCGTACGCACTCTTGGGCAGCAGCAGTAATGGCATCGCAGCCCCCTTGTGGGCAATTAACGCAATCCACTTGGCAAAAGGTGAGTCGGCGATAAGCAATGGATGACTAATAAATGGAAGCAGCGCCGCGATCAATCCCAGGATGGTTATTGGAGCTACCGCGCCAGCAGCTAGCAGATTGGCAGGCAGCGTTACCAGCGAGAGCTGACCAGAGAGGGCGATTATTATTGGCGAACAGGCCAACGTCGCCGACAAGGGAATCGCAATACTCTCCGACCAGCGACCCAAGGTCGGCTCTAACGTCGCGATTAATTTTGGCGAAAATAGCAAAATTCCGGCAGTTGCGCCGACTGAAAGTGAGAATCCCGGATCTACCGCTTGGAATGGATCAACTACCAACAAGACTGAAATCGCTAACCCCAGCGCCGGTAGCGGGGAACTGCGTTCCCCCTTAGCTTTTGCGAATAACAGAACCGCTGTCATCACACAGGCACGCATTACCGAAGGCGAAGGTCGAACCAGAAAAATAAACCCAAGCAAAAAGACCGCTGTTATAAGCAATCGGATCCGTAACCTCGGAATTATCCATTGCAATAAGAAGGCAAGAAAAGCGGCAATAATGGCGAAATTTTCACCGCTTACGGCGGTCAAGTGAGTCAGCCCAGTCCGGCGCATCTGGGTTGCGAAGGCAGAACTCTCGAGAGTGGTATCCCCCAGAACTAATCCTGGGATTAAAGCTCCGGCATCACCCGGGATAACTCTGGCTTGCGCACGAAAGGTCGTTCGAATTTGAGAAGTAATTAGATCAAGTGGATTTTTACTCCGGCGAATCTGACATTTTCCCGTGATTGAAAATAGCGCTGCAACTTTACGTTCGGTGCCCAAGAGAAATTGCCCATTACAAAACAGGTGATCTCCTGGGATCGCTGCAATCGGACTTCGGCTGATTAGCCGAAGCGGGAGGCGAATTCGATACTCGCGTTCGGCGATCTTCACGGTTGCAGTTTTAACTAGTGCCGAATAATTACCAGCTCGTAAATGAGAGCCAATAACCTTGGCACTTCCTTGGTGGAGATCAGTTAGCAGCAACGCCGTGATCGATCCTTGACTGTGATCTTTGGCGGCAAGGCTGACCAAGTTTCTGGAGAGCGCTACCTCTCTGAACGCCATTCCGATTGCACCAGTAGCTATCGCAAGCAAAAGGACCAACGTCAAGTTCCGATAGAAGTTATAGGTAAACCCCATCAAAACAATCGTTAAAGCAAGAATCCAAAAACTCTGCCACAGCGAAGCCGCCGAACCTAACCACAAACCCATGCCGATGCCTAGCAACAGATAAGAGGGCTCAGATTTATTTCCTAAAGTCTTAGATGAGATTTGATCACCTGATATTTGGCGGCACCCATTCCGGAAACTTTCCGCAATTGATCGAGTGAGGTGAAGGGCCCGTTCTTCATCCGATAATCAATGATTCGTTTCGCGATTACTGGGCCGATACCAGGCAGCGAGTCCAATTCTGCGGCAGTAGCTGAGTTGATCGGAATGATCCCAGTGCTGGAAGGCAATTTGCTCTTTGAATTAGTTTTAGTGACTGGTGAGGGAACTATGCGCCCGACCAAAATTTGTTCCCCGTCAACCACCAGTTGTGCCAAATTGATATCGCTTAAATCCACGCCCGGTAGGGCACCACCAGCAGCCTTAATTGCATCGATCGCCCGAGAGTTAAACGGAAGCGAATACACGCCGGGGCGCTTCACCCGACCAGCAACATCTATAACTAAGAGAAGTGTCGGGCTGGGTGATGGCGATGGCGTGATCAGTTGGCCAATTTCTGGCGGGGTATTGGCCGAGGCGCTCTCAATTGCCCTGCCCTGTCCAAGGTAGAGATAGAAGGCGCCCAAAAGCAGCACCGAACTAGCGAGAATTGCCAACCCTCTGCGTTGCGAGGAAGTTATATCGACAAGCTCGGGAAGGTTCACCCGCGAAAGGTAATTCCTACAACAGCGGAAATTACGCCATCGCTTAGAGCTTGTGAATTACAAGACGATGTTGACGAGCTTTGGCGCTCGAACAATAACCTTCAAAATGGTTGCCCCGGCAATTGCTGATGAAATCTCAGAATTTGCAAAGGCTAATTTCTCGAGTTCAGATTCGGAGATTGAAGGAGAAACTTCGATTCGATCCTTAATCTTTCCGTTGATCTGAAGGATTGCCGTAACTGCGTCAGCTTCAAGTAACGATTCATCGAGTGTTGGCCAACCTGCTTTTGCGATCGCTGGTTTATGGCCCAAGCGTTCCCACATTTCTTCGGCGGTATATGGCGCAACCAAAGAGAGCGCAATTGCAATTGTTTCTGCAGCTTCTCGCGCTGCCGGATCCTTCGGACCGCAGCCACTATCGATAGCTTTACGAGTTGCATTGACCAATTCCATGATTCGAGCAACAGCGACATTGAATCGGAATGATTCGACGGCGAAACCAATATCGTGGAGCGCTTTATGCGTTACCTTTCGAAGCGAAAGCTCTCCGGTTGTAAAATCCACCCCAGGCTCGCTGGTGATGTCGCCGGAAATTCGCCAAGCTCGGTTTAAAAACTTTAGCGAGCCAGTCGGTGAAACATCAGCCCAGTCCACATCATCTTCTGGTGGCCCAGCAAAAACCAGTGATAGTCGGACTGCATCAACACCATGCATATCCAACTGCTCAGAAAGCGTTACCAAGTTTCCACGAGATTTGCTCATTGCCGAGCCATCCATCAAAACCATGCCTTGGTTTAGCAACCGAGTAAATGGTTCCGTAAAGTTCAATAACCCTATATCAAATAGCACTTTGGTGAAAAAACGGGAGTAAAGCAAGTGCAAGATTGCATGTGTTACACCGCCGACATATTGATCAACCGGAAGCCACTGATTGACTAGTTCGGCATCAAACGCTTTCACGTCATCAAAAGGATTGGTGTAGCGAAGGAAATACCAAGATGAGTCAAAGAAAGTATCCATGGTGTCGGCATCGCGCTTTGCTGGCGCTCCACATTTAGGACAGGAAACATTAACCCAATCTTGCGCCGCCCCAAGCGGTGATGAACCTTTTGGTTTCAGATCTAAGCCAGCGGCATCAGGTAGGCGAACTGGAAGTTGATCTTGCGGGACCGGAACTTCCCCGCATGAATCGCAATGAATGATTGGAATTGGAGTACCCCAAAAGCGCTGACGAGAAATTAACCAGTCACGTAAGCGATAATTTTTAGCGCTCTTGCCTAAACCTTTTTCCACTAATTCAGCGGTGATCTTGGTGATGGCATCGGTTTTACTTAGCCCATTTAATGAGCCCGAATTAATGAGAGTGCCTTCACCTGCCGTTGCAATACCAGTTTGATTTGGATCTTCTTCGCCAGTATCCAATACAACGACAACTGGAAGTTTCATCGCTCTGGCAAAATCTAAGTCGCGTTGATCATGCCCAGGCACAGCCATGATTGCGCCGGTTCCATAATCGGAAAGTACATAATCGCTCGCCCAGATTTGTAGTCGCTCCCCATTTACTGGGTTTATAGCATATCGATTTAGGAAGATGCCAGTCTTTGGTCGATCCGTTGCTAAACGATCAATATCTGATGCAGCTTTAACGCCGTCAACGTAAGCCTTGAACTCTGGTTCAATCTCAGAACCGGCAACCAGTTCTGCAGCTAGCTCGCTGTCAGCGGCGACAACCATAAATGTCACGCCGTACAAAGTGTCTGGCCTGGTGGTGTAAACCACGATCGGTTCGGCGCGAGCCTCAATTACAAAGGAAACTTCGGCGCCGCTAGATCGGCCGATCCAGTTGCGCTGCATCAACATGACCTTCTCGGGCCAATTACCTTCGAGCTGATCCATGTCAACTAATAAGCGATCGGCATAGTCAGTAATCTTCAAGTACCACTGATTCAATTTCTTCTTTGTTACTGGGGTATCACAACGTTCACAGAGCCCAGCAACAACTTGCTCATTGGCCAATACCGTTTGATCGGTTGGGCACCAGTTCACTGCAGAATCTTTACGATACGCCAAACCCTTTTTGTAAAGTTCAAGAAAGAGCCACTGATTCCATTTGTAGTACTCGGGGTCGCTCGTGTGAAGCACGCGATCCCAGTCAAAGGAACAGGCATAACGGCGCATAGAGGCTTTATGAATCGCAATATTTTCATAGGTCCAAGCGCGCGGGTCTACTCCACGCTTGATTGCCGCATTCTCTGCCGGCAACCCAAATGAGTCCCAACCGATTGGGTGCATAACGTTGAAACCTTTTTGAATCCAGTAACGTGCAATCACATCACCTAGCGCGTAGGCCTCGGCATGGCCCATATGTAAATCACCCGATGGGTAGGGGAACATATCTAAGACATACTTCTTTGGCCGAGCGTCGTCAGCACTGCCGGATCGAAATGGCGTTAGCTCATCCCAAATCGGCAGCCATTTAGCCTGGACGCCGTGGATGTCATAAGCCTCATGCATGAGGAGCATCCTCCCACTTCACGCCGGTTAACTCTTCACTAACCTGCCAAAGGTTGGCTGCAAGTGTTTGGTCATAAGCAATCGCTCGCCCGCGCGTTAGTTTTGGGTGACCACGCATCTCCATAAATCCATCGGGCCCTAAGTACGAAGCCCCGATCAATCCCGGGAAAGTCGCAGCGCATAGCCCAGGGCGAGCGCCACTTTCGGCGCTCTGGGCCATCACTCGATTGCCAATATTTATAAAACGTTCTTGCAATAAATTGCCGCGCATGACCGGGCCAACTGATTGCAAATTGGTGTTTGCATACCCTGGGTGTGCCGCCAAAGGGATAAAACTCCAGCCGTTAATAATGCGAAGCCGTTCTAGATGGGCAACAAAGAGCAGATTCGCCAATTTACTGGCGCCGTATGCCGACCACGGTGAGTAACTTCCAGCGCCGATGCAACGGCCACGGATATCTTCCAGCGAGCCAGAATCAAACCCGCCCATGCGATGCGCTTGGCTGGTCATAACTACTAGGCGCTCTTTAATGAAATCTTTTATCAATCCCGCAAAGGCAAAATGACCCAGGTGATTTGTGCCCATCTGCAGCTCAAAACCATCTTTTGTTGATTTTAACGGGGTTGCCATTACACCGGCATTGAGAATGACAACATCGAAACCGGTAGTGATTGAAGCTGCCGCTGCTCTAACGCTGGCTAGATCTGTTAAATCCATTTCCAAAAAATTAGCTCGGCCAATCTCAGAGATCGCGCGCGCTCCTTTTTCGGCGCTGCGCGCCGTAATGGTCACATCAGCGCCATGACGGGCTAACTCCAAGGCTGATGCCCGGCCCAAGCCGCTCGTTCCACCAGTGATTAGGTAGCGCTTTCCCGTTAAATCTGGAATATCAGCGACATCCCAACCGGCGGGAATCGCATACTGAGTTGTCATAACCTTCCGATCCATATCTACGTGGAGCTGAGGGGATTTGAACCCCTGACCCCTTGCATGCCATGCAAGTGCGCTACCAGCTGCGCCACAGCCCCGTCTTTTCTTACGGGTCAGACCTTATCTCACTCAGTGCTCTCGTTGCCAAACAGCGGTTCTGGGATGGATCCCGAATTGTGTTCCACCAGGGTCCAGCCGCCGATGAAATCAGGTTCTAGGATCGACCAAGAGGCGTTCGAAAGTCCGCCGAGCACCCCCCATTGAGTTACCGGAAGATTTAACAGCTTTCCCAATATGGATCTCGTGGTACCGCCGTGGGTGACAATCACAATCAGTCCCGAGGCACCTTCTATCGCTCGTGAAATTGCTCGAACGCCGCGAATGGCCACTTCACTTCGTCGCTCACCCGTTTCACCAGCTGGCTCATCGCTCCCAGCCAACCAACCTAGAAATCTAGAACTATCCGCCGCTCGATTCTCGTGACCAGTTTGACCTTCCCAATTGCCGCCATTGGTTTCGCGCAATTCGGGGTCGATCTCTATTTGGAGCCCCGTCACTGCTGACAGCGCAGCAGCGGTCTCCTTGGCTCGAATTAAATCACTGCAGACAATTTTGGTGGGGTTCATGCCCGCCAAAATCTTTGCAGCATGTGCCGCCTGCCAGTGACCAACTTTATTTAGCGGAATGTCCGAGTGACCTTGGAATCGGTTCTCGATATTCCAATCAGTTTGACCGTGGCGCCACAGCAGGATTCTCGGCTTGGGATTAGAACTCATTTATTGACGATCCGCTGACTAGCGAGTTTCTTCAATATCTAACGGAATTCGAGCGCAATCATTCCAAAGGCGATCAAGCATGTAATAGCCCCGAAGTTCTTCAGTTTGAATGTGAACTACTAGATCCGAGTAATCCAATAACAGCCACTGGCCTTTACCCTCTTTGCGAACCGGCTTCTCGCCAAAGGCTGCCAGTTTCTCAAAGACTGCTTCCGCGATGGCATCGACTTGGCGCTCATTTGCACCAGTTGCAATCAGAAAAACTTCCGATAATAGAAGTTGTTCCGTCATATCCAGAGCGACAATGTCATACCCCAGCTTGTCGGCAATTGCCTGTGCTGCGATCTCGGTGATCTTCTTAACTTGCTCACTTGCTGCCATACAGGCCTCGCTCTTTTATATAGGTTAGAACCGAATTGGAAATATATGGCGAAACATCTTCGCCACTTTCAAGTAATGCTCGAATTTGCGTTGCCGATATATCAATCGCGTCAATTTCGACTTCGGCAAACTTGGACTTTGCCTGGCCTGGACGACGCACTACCAAGATTTCGGCGATGGTTCGTAAATCTTTCGCACGATGCCATTGATCAAAAGTTGCCGCAGCATCACTGCCGAGTATCAAAGTAAATTGATCGCCCGGAAAGAACGCCTTTAATTGGGAAACTGTTTCAATTGCGTAAGTTGGTCCGGAGCGCTGAATCTCGATATCCGTCAGCGCTACAACTTCTTGTAGTTCACTGGGAAGATCGTCGAGCGCCTTGCTGCACATTTCTAGTCGATCGGCTCCGCTTGCAACTGGCGGCTCTGCTCGCAACCATGGTTGCCCTGATGGGATAACCAAAATCTGCTCAAAACGATTCGCCACTGCTTCAAGAATATGAAGATGGCCTCGATGAATGGGGTCGAAAGTGCCGCCGAGAATTCCTACCCGTCGCTGGCCTTTGGAGATCGTTTTAATCCCGGTCTAGTCGAAGAACGAAGTAGAGCAAGAGTGAGAGCGTGGCAAAGGCAAAGATGCCGAAAAAGATCGCAGGCGCAGGCAGTTTTCGAACCGCACCCTCGGCTAGTACGAGATACG
>CAIQNN010000050.1 GCA_903873185.1 uncultured Actinomycetes bacterium | reverse complement strand
GCTGCGGTGCTTCTGGTAAGAAACTTCAAGACCCGCATCATCTAAATCAAAAGAGTATGAATCCTTCATCACGAATTCGCGGCCGCGAATAATTCCGCTACGTGGCCTGGTCTCATCGCGAAACTTAGTTTGGATCTGGTAGATCGAAAGTGGCAGATCTTTATAGGAGGAGTACTCCCCCTTGACCATCAAGGTAAACATTTCTTCGTGGGTTGGACCGAGCAGGTAATCATTGCCCCGACGATCCTTCAAACGAAATAGATCGGGACCATATTCAGACCAACGATTGGTCGCCTCGTATGGTTCGCGCGGCAATAACGATGGGAAGTGAACTTCTTGGAACCCGGCCTCATCCATCTCTTCGCGAATGATTCGCTCGATGTTTCGCAGTGTGATGTAGCCCAGCGGCAGCCAAGAGTAAACACCAGCGGCAATCCGGCGGACATAGCCCGCACGTACTAATAGGCGGTGGCTGGCAACTTCGGCATCGGCTGGATCATCCCGAAGGGTGCGCAGCAAGAGAGTAGACATTCGCAACATACGAGAACCCTACCTAATAGCGGTGCTGGCTCAGTCAGAATTACTTGACGTTGACGGTTGGAGCGCCAGATTCGACGCCGGCTAGCTCCATTTCCTCCGCTAAGCGCATCGCTTCTTCAATAAGAGTTTCAACGATCATATCTTCGGGCACGGTCTTGATGACTTCGCCTTTAACAAAGATCTGGCCTTTGCCATTGCCGCTTGCAACCCCGAGGTCAGCTTCTCGAGCTTCGCCTGGGCCATTTACTACGCAACCCATAACGGCGACTCGAAGTGGAACGGTCATTCCTTCCAAACCTGCTTGGACTTTCTCGGCCAAGGTATAGACATCAACTTGGGCGCGGCCACACGATGGGCAGGAAACAATTTCGAGTTTACGTTGGCGCAGGTTGAGTGATTCCAGAATCGAGATGCCGACTTTTACTTCTTCAACCGGTGGTGCCGAAAGTGATACTCGAATCGTGTCGCCGATTCCTTCCGCCAGCAGAATTCCGAAAGCAGTTGCCGATTTAATGGTTCCTTGGAAGAAAGGTCCTGCTTCGGTTACCCCAAGATGCAATGGGTATTCGCAGCGCTGCGACAAGAGGCGATAAGCCGAGACCATGGTGATTGGATCATGGTGCTTCACCGAAATTTTGATATCAGTAAAGCCATGTTCTTCAAAGAGAGAGGCTTCCCACAGCGCGGATTCGACCAAAGCTTCTGGAGTCGCCTTGCCATATTTTGCGAGCAGGCGCGGATCGAGCGAGCCGGCATTTACTCCGATGCGAATTGGGATACCAGCATCGCCGGCGGCCTTAGCCACCTCTTTAACCTTGTCATCGAACTGCTTGATATTTCCCGGATTAACCCGAACCGCAGCGCAGCCGGCATCAATTGCGGCAAAGATATATTTTGGCTGAAAGTGAATATCTGCAATTACTGGAATCTGGGACTTCTTGGCAATTTGTGCCAAAGCATCGGCATCATCTTGGCTGGGAACAGCGACCCGAACAATCTGGCAGCCAGAAGCAGTTAATTCTGCAATCTGCTGCAGGGTGGCATTTACATCCGAGGTCAACGTCGTGCACATCGACTGCACCGAAACCGGGGCATCGCCACCAACCAAGACGCTGCCAACTTTAAGTTGCTTAGTCTTGCGACGCGGAGCTAATACTGGCGGCGGGGTAGCTGGCATTCCGAGATTGATCATGTGCTTATTCTGCCCTAAACATTGAGATGAATTGGATTGAAAATATCGGCCCCTAAAAGCAATAGCGAAAGGGCGGCCAAAAATACGAAGACCACGATGGTTACCGGCGTTAATCGTTCAATATCTATCGGAGCCGGAATCTCTCGGTTTAAGCGGCGAGCTCGCCAGCGGCGAATCCCGTCGGCAGCAGCCAGCGCCATATGACCACCATCTAGCGGCAGGATAGGCAGGAGATTGAAGATTCCCACGAAGATATTGAGGCTGGAGATAATCAACATAAAGGTGGCCAAGCGTTCTCGGAGCGTTAGCTTCTTGTCGCTGGCGGTCTGAGCCGAGACCCGGGCCACGCCAACTACGCCAACCAGACTGGTGGCATCGCGTTTTTGCCCCATGAAGGTCTGTCGAAAGAGCGCTGGGATCTTTGATGGAAGTGAAATCAGAGAACTGACGCTGCTGGTGAATAACTCCTTCGAAAGCTTGCCCGCGCTCGCAGCCGCAGTAATGGGATTCTGGGTCTGCACACCCAATTTATTTACCAACCCAATAACGCCGACTTTCTTACCGGCGCGCAATACCGAATTAGGAATTACTTTGAATTCGAGCATTTGACTGCCGCGCTGATCAACAATGGTGATCTGCTTGCTTGGCGAATTTCTAATCTCGATTACGGCCTTTGACCAATCAGCGGCTGGTACGCCATTAATCGAAATAATTCGGTCACCCGGTTTCAGGCCAACTAATTTTGCCGGTGATGGCGCATCGGCACCAGTACATGAAGCCGCTGTCGTTACACAAGGTACAACTTCGGCAATTACCGGAGTGACGACCGTTGTTCCAACTGCGAAGAACAAAAAGAAAATAATTAGGAAACCTAAGATGAAATGCATAAACGATCCAGCGCCTAACACAACGAGGCGTTTACTGGCAGAAGCTTTTACGAAGGCTCGAGGTGCATCCGCCTCGGAGAGCTCTTCTCTGGCTGACATGCCAACGATGCGACAGTAACCACCGGCAGGTATCGCCTTAACTCCGAACTCGGTTTCACCTCTGGTGAAGGACCAAAGCCGCTTGCCAAAGCCCAAAAAGAACTCGGTAACTTTCATTCCGAAGCGCTTAGCCGTCAGGTAATGGCCAGCTTCGTGAACCATTATCGAGAAAAGCAGCGCAACGATAAAGGCAATCACGCCAAGAAAACTCATGCCTGCTCCTGTGACCCAATACTCATTGGCCTATCTTCTCCTATTAACCTTAGAAATTTCGCAATATTCATCCTCGGTTATAGTTATCCCATGACCTCAGGACCACACCTTCCGCAAGAACGCCGTTTAGTTACCGCAATTCCAGGACCAAAATCCCAAGAATTGTTGGCTCGCCGCAGTGAGGCAACATCTGCCTCTCTTGGCATGGCTATTCCAGTCTTTGTCGCCCAAGCCGGCGGCGGTGTCATCATCGATGTCGATGGAAACTCCATCATCGATATGGCAGCTGGAATCGCTACTGTAAACGTCGGCAATAGCGCCGATCGCGTTGTTGCAAATGTCTTGAAACAGGTCCAATCATTTACACATACTTGTTTCACCGTAGCGCCTTACAGTGGCTATGTTGAAGTGTGTGAAGCGCTTAACCGTCTAACTCCTGGCACTTTTAAAAAGAAGTCGCTGCTGGTTAACTCTGGCGCCGAAGCAATCGAGAACGCGGTAAAGATTGCACGTGCCTTCACCAAACGTCAGGCGATCGTAGTTTTCGAGCATGCCTACCACGGCCGAACCAACCTAACCATGGCAATGACGGCAAAAAATATTCCTTACAAGGAGGGCTTCGGTCCCTTCGCTCCCGAGGTATATCGAGTGCCAATGGCATATCCATTCCGCTGGTTGGGCGATGCTTCTAAGATCACTGAAGAAGCGCTCGACTTAGTTACTCACAAAATTGAAAAAGAGATCGGCGCCCACAATGTGGCGGCAATTGTTATCGAACCAATCCAAGGTGAAGGTGGCTTTGTTGTACCTTCAAAGGGCTTCCTACCGGGCCTCGCAGCGTTTGCTAAGGCCAATGGCATTCTCTTTATCGCCGATGAAGTTCAAACTGGCTTTGCCCGAACTGGCGATTTCTTTGCTTGCAATGAAGAAGGCGTTGAACCAGACATCATGGTGACCGCAAAGGGAATCGGTGGCGGACTTCCGCTTGGCGCCATCACTGGTCGCGCTGAAGTTATGGATGCCGCTGTCTCCAGCGGAGTAGGTGGCACATTTGGCGGTAACCCAGTTGCCTGTGCTGCAGCTCTTGGAGCAATTGCAACGATCGAAGAAGATAATTTGGTGGCGCGAGCTCGCCATATGGGCACCATTATTTCAAAGGCGCTCGAGGCCATGAAATCTAAGTATGCGATTGTTGGCGATGTTCGTGGCCGCGGCGCAATGCAAGCCATTGAATTGGTAATGCCAGGAACCACCGAGCCAAACTCAAAGGCCATGATGGATGCTGTTAAGTACTGCCAACAAAAAGGCGTATTGCTCTTAACTGCTGGCACCTACAGCAACGTAATTCGATTGTTGCCACCATTGGTAATGCCAGATGCACTGCTTGAAGAGGCGCTAGCTATTCTTGATGAGGCAATCGCCGCTTCGAACTAACGATCTAAGAGATTACGGGTGGGAGAATAACTCCCACCCTTTTTTCTTACCGTAATAGCGCTCAACGCTTCGAGAATAACCCGGTTAGCCAAAATTGCAGTGATATCAGCGCTGTCGTAAGCCGGTGCAACTTCAACTACATCGATTCCTACAATTGGAAGTTCTAAACAAATTCGGCGAACCGCTTCTAACAGTTCGCGGCTGGTCATTCCTCCGGGCTCTGGCGTGCCAGTCCCTGGCGCCATTCCAGGATCAACGACATCGATATCGACCGAGAGAAATACGCCATCGCAGCCATCTAATAACGTGGCAAAGGACTCGTCGAGAACTTCTTTCATGCCGCGATGATGAATTTCAGTCATCTCGTAAGAGCGCATGCCTTGATCGCGCATCCACTTCAAAGTGGCATCATCTGGCCAATAGCCTCTTAAACCCAATTGCAAAAAGCGATCACCACGTACGGCACCAGTTTCAATTAACCGTCGCATCGGAGTGCCATGACCAACTAGCGCGCCAAATTGAGATTCGCCGGTATCGGCATGAGCATCAAAGTGGATCATCGAGATTTTGCCCATCCCCCGATGATGTGCAATTCCGGCAACATCAGCTGAAGCTATTGAATGATCGCCACCAAGGATCACCGGAATTGCACCGGCTCTGGAGATCAATTCCGTAGCTTGCTCTAAAACCAGAAGCGAGGCAGTTAGATCACCGCCCGGCATGAGCAAGTCGCCCGCATCGAAAATCTTTAACTCTTTTAAGGCATCTACCCGCAGCGAAAGATGAGGTCGTTCGCCATCGTGTGGCAGATAGTCGCCACCGCGAATTGCTTGGGGGCCAAACTTGGCGCCAGAACGATGAGAGGTTCCGCTATCAATGGGCGCACCAACAATGATTACATCGGCGCCGGCATAACTTTCGGCGACCTCGAGGTCACAGCGCGGAATTCCCAAAAAAGTGAAGTCCGGACCATACATATTTCCAAGATTTGCCATGAGCCAAACTTAACTGACTTTGCGCCGCCGTTGTACTACCTGACCCAAGAGTACGACGATTAAAGCGATAAAGAACATGGCAGAACCGATCACGTTTGCCTGTGCTGGTAGCCCGCGCTCGGCCGAGATATAGACGAATTTTGGAAAGGTATTCACATTTCCAGAGTTGAAGTTTGTGATGATGAAGTCATCGAACGAGAGGCTGAACGCAAGTAGGGCGGCACCGGCGATGCCAGGAGCAAGTAGCGGGAAGGTAATTCTGCGGAAGGTCTCACGCTCATCGGCATAGAGATCCATTGCTGCTTGTTCCAGACGTGGATCCAAACTGGCGATGCGCGCTTTCACTGTCACAACCACAAAGGAGATACAGAACATCACGTGAGCAATCACAATAGTTACGAAGCCTGGATTGAAACCAAAGTTCAAGAACATCGTTAGAAGCGATGCCCCGAGCACGAGTTCTGGAGTGGCCATAGGAAGGAAGATCAACAAGTTAACGAGTGAGCGCCCTTTGAAGGCATAGCGCCCCAGTGCGAAAGCAATCATTGTTCCAAGGACCGTAGCAATAGCGGTAGCAATCAAACCGATCTTGATGGAGTTCCCGAGGGCGTTACATACATCGGGAGCACCGCAGGGATTCTTCCAGTTGTTAAAAGTAAAGCCGCGCCAAACTAAGTTGCTCTTGCTGGAGTTATTAAAAGAGAAGGCAAAGGTATAGAGAACTGGGATGAAGAGGTAAGTGAAGCCCATAACCGCGTAAATCCGGATGAGATTTCGTGAGAACCAGCGACGTGCTTTTCTCATACCAGTTCCTCTGTTCCCGACTTTCGGATGTACAGAGTAACCATGATCAAAATTGCCACCATCAAGGTGAAGGAGAGTGCTGCTGCAGTCGGATAGTCCACGATCTGCAAATAACGAGCATTAATCACGTTACCGATCATCTTGGTCTGCGGGTTACCCAAAATTTCAGCGTTTACATAATCACCTGCGGCTGGAATAAAAGTCAGCAAGGTTCCGGCTACAACTCCGGGCATTGAAAGCGGCAAGGTAACTTTGCGAAACGTTGTGAAAGCGTTGGCATAAAGATCCCCGGAGGCTTCCATCGTTCGTGGATCGATCCGCTCTAAGCTGGAATAAAGCGGCAAGGTCATAAAAGGTAGGAAGTTGTAAGTTAATCCGGCGACCACGGCAAAGGCGCTGGCGGTTAAATGAGATTGCGGGCTGATGATATGTAGCCAAGTTAGAAACTTAAAACCAATCCCTTGACCACCAAGAATCTGCTTCCAGGCGATGGTACGCAGAATAAAAGAGGTAAAGAACGGCGCGACAACCAAGACCAGAAGGACGTTCTTCCATCGGCCCGATCTAAAGGCAATTGCGTACGCAAGTGGGTAAGCAATTATCAGCGCCATGATTGTTGCGATGCTGGCATATTCAAAAGAGCGAAAGAATTGACCGCGCGAATTAACGATCGCATCCCAATAATTTGCAAAGCGATAGGTCTGATCAAATTCTCCGATGCCGAGTCCTGGCGTCTTGGTAGAAGTACTCACCAAGGTAAGGATCGGCATCAAGAAGAAAAAGAAAAGCCAAACTAAACCAGGAAGCAAAAGTAGATAAGGTAGAAAAGATCGTTTCTTTTCGCTCTCATCTGACTTGTGAGAAACCGCCGAAAGAAATGCCACGGTTATTCTTCTTCGTCGTTGTGCAGCTCAGAGCCAGCGTTGGCATCTTCGCTACCATCGAGCCCAAAGGTGAAGATCGGTTCCCATGAAAGCGTAATGCGATCGCCCTTATCTAGTGGTGGGACGCCATCATCATTCTGTTCAAAGACCATTAGTTCTTGACCCCATGGCATCAAAACTTGATATTGAGTACTAACGCCAATGTAGGAAACATCTTCAATAATTCCACCAGTTAGAACATTGCCAGAGGCAGATGAAGTTTCTGGTGAGATTCGAAGTTTCTCGGGGCGAATTCCCACAAGGATCGAGGAATCGCGGGCTGAAGAGCGAGCTCGTGGAACGGCAACCTTTTGACCAAAGAGATTAACTACCAATGATTCAGAACCATTGGACTCGATCGATCCCTTGATCAAGTTTGACTGGCCCAAGAAGTTTGCAACAAAGGCGGTTTTGGGATTGTCATAAAGATCGGCAGGTGAGCCCATTTGTTCGATTCGGCCCTCATTCATAACCGCGATGGTGTCTGCCATAGTCATGGCTTCTTCCTGGTCGTGAGTTACATGGACGAAGGTCAAGCCAATTTCAGTTTGGATCCACTTCAGTTCGATCTGCATTTGCCGACGAAGCTTTAGATCCAAAGCCCCTAGCGGTTCATCAAGAAGAAGAAGTGCTGGCCGATTAACGATCGCTCGAGCTACAGCAATGCGCTGTTGTTGGCCACCAGATAGTTGAAGCGGCTTCCGTTGTGCTAAATGCGGCAGCTCAACTAGATCCAAGACCTTATCAACTTGCTCCTTAACATCTTTGATTCCGCGACGACGCAACCCAAAGGCAACGTTTTCGAAGATCGATAGGTGTGGAAAGAGGGCGTAGTTCTGGAATACGGTATTCACCGGGCGCTTGTAAGGGCGCATATGAGTGATATCGGTATTACCAATAAAGATTGAACCCGCTGTTGGTTCTTCTAGGCCGGCAATCATTCGAAGGGTTGTGGTTTTGCCGCAACCTGATGGACCTAGTAGTGCGAAGAAGGAACCTTCAGGGATAGTCAACGTTAAATCATCGACTGCAGTGAAATCAGCGAAAGACTTGGTCAAGTTGGAGAGCTTTATATCTCCATGCGCGGAAGTAGAAGCGTCGACCACTACCCGTTACCACTTGCTTTCTGGAAGGCGGTGGAGAACTTGATCATCTCGGCAGGAGTCAAACCACGGAAGACTTTGAGGTTCTTCCACATTTTGTCATCTGGGAAGATCAACGGGTTGTGAACCTGAGCCGGATTGATCTTCTCCATCGCAGCCTGGGCACCATTTACTGGGCAGACGTAAGTGATGTAGTTAGCAACCTTTGCCGCTACTACTGGATCGTAGTAGTAGTTAATAAGCTTTTCCGCGGAGAGTTTATTTGGCGACGTTGATGGAATCATCAAGTTATCGGTAGAGAAGGTGCCGCCGCTATCTGGGATAGCAAAGCCAAATTGATTTGAATTCTGCAAGTTGAGTTGATTGATATCACCGGACCAGCCAATAACTGCCGTGGCGTCACCGCTGATGAGATCTTCTTGGTATGACTGGCCCTTTACCTGTCGAATGAAACCATCGTGAATCATCTTTGTTACATAGTCGATGGCATTCATAAATTTAGCTTCGGTAAATGGCTTGGAGATATCAGTGCCTTGCCAGAGCATGACTAGCCCGATGGTGTCACGCATTTCAGAAAGTACTTCTACTTTGCCTTTATTTTCCTTGGCGAAGAGTTGCTCAATGGAGTGGATGCCCTTTGGATGCTTGGACTTATTCCAGGCAAAGCCAGCGATAATTCCAGCCCAAGGCAGGCTGTAATGGCGACCTGGATCAAATGGGCGAGTTTCCAGGAAGGAGAGGACATTCTTCTTATTTGGAACCGCAGCATCGTCAAACTTTTGGACAAAGCCGGAGGCGAGCCAACGAGCTGCCATCCACTCGGTCATTGTCACAATGTCGTAGCCGATATCTTTCTTCAATTTTAGTTGCGGTTGAACCTTGGCAGTAAAGGAGTCGTTATCGTCGATGACTTCCATGTACTTTGTTGGAATCTTGGTCTTCTTAATGAAAGCTTCTAGGGTCGGGTACTTCTTAGTCCTATTGTCATAATCAAGATAGAGCGACCAGTTGGCCCAGCGCAGGGTCGCCGGGGTTGCAGCGTGCGCACCTTCGACATTTAATTGACCAAGTAGAGAAGCAGCTCCTAGACCGCCAGCGCCAGCCAAGAGGGCTCGGCGAGAGAACGGAGCGGAGATTAACTCGCTCGCTCCGATGGGGAGGTCGTGATCCTTACTTGAGGCTGACATGGCAACTTCTTTCTACTCACATCGATGACAGGGCGGCAGAACTGGATATCGCCAAATCCTAGACCTAGAAGTTTCCGAAAACCGACCTATTCGTGAGAAAAATCGGATTCTCAGTAATTCGTTAACCGTGGTGCTAGCACTTAGGCGTTGAGATTTGTCATCACATGCTTGATCCGGGTGTAATCCTCGAAGCCATAAGTCGAGAGATCTTTCCCGTAGCCCGAATGTTTGAAGCCGCCGTGCGGCATCTCGGCAACGATCGGGATATGGGTATTGATCCAGACGCAGCCGAAATCAAAGGCCTTTGCCATCCGCATCGCTCGACTATGGTCGCGGGTCCAAACGCTAGATGCCAGCCCGTAAGCCACATCATTGGCCTTCTTAATAGCTTCGGCTTCGTCAGTGAACTTTTGAATCGTGATTACTGGACCGAAGATCTCATTTTGAATCATCTCGTCGTTTTGATGGAGACCCGCCACAACGGTTGGCGCAAAGAAATAGCCAGCCCGGTTGATCGCGTTGCCGCCCGCAACTACCTTGGCGTGGGCCGGCGTTCGCTCTATAAAGCCAGAGACTCGAGCAAGTTGATTGGCATTGTTGACTGGGCCATACAAGACATCCTCATCCGGCGCTCCGGTGGCGATGTTATTGGTCGCTTCATTTGCCAATAGTTCGACAAATTGATCGTAGACAGTTGCCTCGACCAAGACTCTTGTGGCTGCGGTGCAATCTTGACCTGCGTTGAAATAGCCAGCTATGGCGATCGCTTCGGCGGCCGCTTCAAGATTGGCATCGGCGAAGACAACAACTGGAGCTTTACCGCCAAGTTCCAGGTGAACCTTCTTAACATCATTGGCAGCGGATTTCGCAACTTCGATTCCCGCTCGGACTGAGCCGGTAATTGAGACCATTGCAGGGCTGTCATGCTCCACCAAGGCGCGGCCGCTGTCGCGATCACCGCAAATAACATTGAAGACGCCAAACGGTAGGAATTCCGACATGACGCCGGCCATCCAGACCGTTGATGCTGGGGTGGTGTCGCTTGGTTTTAAGACAACGGCGTTACCGGCGGCGATTGCTGGCGCCCACTTCCATACCGCCATCATCATCGGGTAATTCCATGGCGTCACTTGCGCACATATTCCAATTGGTTCGCGGCGAATAAAGGAGGTCATTCCGTGCATGTACTCCCCCGCTGATTTGCCTTCAAGATTTCGCGCCGCGCCGGCGAAGAAGCGAATCTGGTCGATCATTGGCGGCACTTCTTCGGAGCGGGTTAAAGAGATTGGCTTACCGGTGTTCTCGCTCTCAATTGCGATCAACTCTTCAGAGCGCGACTCAAAAGCGTCGGCGATCTTTAAAAGTGCGCGTTGGCGTTCTGAAGGTGTGGCATCTTTCCAAGCTTCAAAGCCGCGCTCGGCAGCGTTCATCGCGATATCGACATCGGCACCATTAGAAATAGGAGCGGTGGCATACTCCTGGCCGGTGGCGGGATTAATAATGTGGCCGGTCTCTCCAGAGGACGATGGCACATACTGACCATCAATAAAATTATGGAGAGTCTTCATAGCGGTACTCCTTCGATCACGACCGGAGAGGCGGTCTCTGCGGCTGCTAACTGACCACATGCGCCATCAATTTCACGGCCACGGGTATCTCGGACTGTAACGGGAACGCCATAACTTTCAAGGATGCGGACAAACTCATCTTCATCTTCTTGTCTAGATGCCGTCCATTTTGATCCAGGGGTGGGGTTTAGCGGAATTAAATTCACATGGGCATTTCGGTTGCGAAGCAATCGGCCAAGTAGATCTGATCGCCATGCCTGATCATTAATATCGCGAATGAGTGCGTACTCGATGGAGTAGCGACGACCCGTGGTATCGGCGTACTTGTCTGCCGCTTCAAGCACTTCGCGAACTTTCCAGCGAGAGTTAATTGGAACCAAGGTATCTCGAAGTTCATCATCAGGAGTATGCAAGGAAACCGCCAAGGTGACGGGGATTCCTTCCTGCGTTAATTTCTCAATGCCATTTACCAGACCAACAGTAGAAACTGTTACCGAGCGCGCACCAATTCCCAAGCCATCTGGTTGTGGGCTGGTGATATTTCGCACCGAACGCATTACGGCGTTGTAGTTGGCCATTGGTTCGCCCATGCCCATGAAGACCACATTTGAAAGCCGGGTTGGCCCGCCTTCTAGTTCACCGCTGGCACAAATTCGAGCGGCAGCAACGACCTGGGCGGTAATCTCCCCCGCTGTTAAGTTGCGCGTTAAACCCGCTTGGCCGGTGGCGCAGAACGGACAGTTCATTCCACAGCCTGCCTGAGATGAAATGCATACGGTGGTTCGGTCGGAGTAGCGCATCAAAACGCTCTCAACTAAAACGCCATCGTGCAGCTTCCAGAGGTCCTTCCGAGTCTTGCCGTTATCACAAGTAATTGATTTAACTAAGGTGATTAATTTAGGGGTGAATTCGGCGGCCATGGTCTGGCGCAATTCCTTGGGAATATCGGTCCAAGAATCTGGGTCATCGTTAAAGTGGGTAAAGAAGTGAACCGCCATCTGATTGGCGCGAAAAGCTGGAATTCCCAGTTCAATTGCTTTAGCTTTGCGCTCTTCTGGTGAGAGATCGGCGAAATGCTTTGGTGGTTTGACCCGCTGTTTGGGTTCGTCAAAAACTAACTTAATTTCCATATCCGCCATCTCTACCAGTTGAAGTGCTTTATTAGTTCGAGGGCGAACCAGACTGCTGGCGCTGTGAAGAGCACCGAATCAATTCGATCAAGAATGCCACCATGGCCAGGCAAAATTGCGCCCATATCTTTAATTGCTAAATCTCGTTTTACTGCGGACTCAATTAAATCGCCAGAAGTCGCAGTGATTACCGCCATCACCCCGATACCAGCACCGAGCCACCATTCTGAATCCAAGGCAAATCTAAAGGCGAGAGCTGAGCCAACCGTTGTTGCAATTAGCGCGCCGATCAAACCTTCCCAAGTTTTCTTTGGGCTGATGTGCGGAGCTAATGGATGTTTTCCAAAGAGCACCCCTGATAGATACGCAAAGGTGTCATTGCAACTAACTAGGACTACCAAGGTAAGAATCCGGCCACCACCGTTTTCGTGGTGAGCAAGGAGCAATAAAAAGCCGGCCAAGAACGGAATGTAGAAGATCGCAAATGTTGCCGCCGTTGAGCGCTTTACAAAATCTTTGGAGTTTCGAACCAATAGATAAACCAACAAGTTAGGAATCGCAATCGCAGTTGCAACTGCCAGGCCAGAAACTCGACCATACCAAGCCGAAACAAGAAGCGCGGTTCCGGCAAGTTGAAGTGCTCGCTCAGGTAAGTCGATGCCGGCAGATTTGTAGGCTCGAACAATTTCTCGGATTGCTAACATTATGGCGAGCCAAATTAGCGCACCAAAGAGAATTGGGGCGTAATAAATAGTTCCGAATACCAAAAGTAAAATCGAGAGCGATACCAAGATGGAGGGAATTAACTTTCTTCCAGCCTTCTTATTGATGGCATCGTTGATCGAATGTATATCTTCCATAATGATCAAACTTCGAGAAGTTCGGTCTCCTTGTGCTTCAACAGGTCGTCAATTCGAGAAACATGATCTGCCGTCGCCTTGTCTAGCTCCTTCTCGGCACGGGCTACATCGTCCTTGCCGACATCGCCATCCTTCTCTAGCTTCTCGAGCGCCTCTTTTGCGCTTCGGCGAATATTTCGAATTGAAATCTTAGAATCTTCGGCTTTGGCTCTGGCAACCTTGATGTATTCCTTGCGGCGCTCTTCAGTCAGTTGTGGGAAGTTAACGCGAATTACAACGCCATCTGATGCGGGGTTAACGCCAAGATCAGATTCGCGAATCGCCTTTTCAATAACGGCCATTGCACTCTTATCGAAGGGAGTGATGATGGCCATTCGAGCTTCGGGAACTTGAAAGGTAGCGAGCTGTGAGAGCGGGGTATAGCTGCCGTAATAATCAACGGCAATCTTGGCAAACATCGATGGATGCGCACGCCCAGTTCGGATGGCGCCAAAGTCTTCCTTGGCGACCTCAACGGCTTTGGACATCTTGGCGCTAGCTTCGCTAAGCGCTGTTGCTAAATCGGACATCGTGCTCCCTTATATATGTTTCCAGCCATTAGCCAGAGCCAAATCGTATAGTGAAATTAGGAGACGAGGGTTCCGACCGGTTCCCCGCGAACGGCGCGAGCGATATTTCCCTGTGTTTTTAGATCAAAAACGATAATTGGCAACTTATTTTCGCGGCAGAGGCTAAAAGCTGCGGCATCTGCGACTGCCAAGGATTTGCGCAGCACATCATCGAAACTGACCTGTTGATATTTTGTGGCAGTTGGATCTTTCTTTGGATCGGCGGTGTAAACCCCGTCCACCCCACTCTTAGCCAGAAGGAGAGCTTCGCTACCAATTTCGAGAGCGCGCTGCGCTGCAACGGTATCGGTTGTAAAGAATGGCATCCCGGCACCGGCGCCGAAAATTACGACCCGACCCTTTTCTAAATGTCTGATTGCGCGCCGTGGAATGTAAGGCTCAGCGACTTGGCCCATAGTGATGGCGGTTTGTACGCGAGTATCGATGCCCTCCTTCTCCAAGAAATCTTGAAGAGCTAGGCAGTTCATCACCGTTCCTAACATACCCATATAGTCGGCGCGGGCTCGATCCATTCCGCGCATTTGAAGTTCGGAACCACGGAAGTAATTGCCACCACCAACAACAATTGCGATCTGAGTACCGGCTCGAACCACATCGGCAATCTGACCAGCAATCTCGTGCACTACATCTGGATCAACGCCAATTCCTTTAACGCCACCAAATACCTCGCCAGAAAGTTTAAGGAGCACTCGCTTGTAACCTTTTGTGGTCATAGTGAGTGCTCCTTAACTAATTGGAACGAATAAGTGCGATAGTGGCTAGATTACTGACCAACTCGGAATCGGTGAAATGCCGACACGGCAGTCTTTGCCTCATCCAGGATCTGCTGGACCGTCTTCTTGGCATCTTTAGCAAAGGATTGTTCGAGCAAACTAACTTCCTTCACATAACCAGTCAGTCGGCCTTCAACGATCTTGGCGATCGAAGCTTCTGGCTTACCCTCATTGCGGGCGGTCTCTTCAGCGATTCGACGCTCGCTCGCTAGATCTTCGGCTGGAATATCTTCCCGACGAACAAATGAGGGAGCAAACGCGGCGATATGTTGAGCAACATCTTTTCCAGCCTCGAGCGCATCGGAGGCCAGTTGAACTAGCACACCAAGTTGTGGTGGCAAGTCTGGGCTGGTGCGGTGAAGGTAGAGCGCAACTGGGGAGCCTTCGAGAACGCCGATCCGGCGAAGTTCGATCTTCTCGCCCAAAGTGGCATTTGCTTCATCGATAGCAACCTGGACGCTCTTGCCCGAAGGCAAGGTGGAGGCTAAGAAGGCACTTAGTTCGCCAATCTTGCTGTCAGCAAGGTGAGCCAAGAGCTCATCTGCTACAGCTTGAAAACGCTCACCCTTGGCAACAAAGTCGGTCTCACAGTTGAGTTCCAACATCACGCCAACATTGCCCTCAGCCTTTGCAATTACCAAACCGTTTGAGGTCGTGCGACCCTCGCGCTTGGTAACGCCCTTTTGGCCTTTAACGCGGATGATTTCAACGGCCTTATCAAAATCGCCTTCAGCCTCATCGAGCGCCTTCTTGCAATCCAACATTCCGGCGGCGGTTGCCTCGCGGAGCTTCTTTACATCTTCTGCGGTATATGCAGCCACTTAATTATTCTCCAATTTTTTCTGGTGCAACTTCGGTTACTGGTGCTTCAACAACTGCTTCAGCTGGTGCTTCAACAACGGCTTCGGTTGCAGGAGCTCCGAGGAGGTCCTTCTCCCAATCAGCCAATGGCTCGGCAGCAACTGCGGGTTGTGCAATTCCTTGGTCAGAAGCGGCAGCGGCATTTGCAGAGCGTGCTTGCAGGCCAGCGGCAGCTGCATCAGCAATAACGCGAGTCAGCAAACCGATTGAACGAATGGCATCATCGTTGCCAGGAATCTTGTAATCAACTTCATCTGGATCGCAGTTGGTATCCAAGATTGCAACGACTGGAATTCCGAGCTTGTGCGCTTCGGCAACAGCAAGGTGCTCCTTCTTGGTATCGACTACCCAAATTGCTGACGGCAACTTGGTCATATTACGAATACCTTCAAGGTTCTTGGTTAGCTTCTCGCGCTCGCGACGAAGAACCAAAAGTTCCTTCTTGGTCAATAGTTGGTCATTGGAATTTTCTAGCGCTTCCAATTCCTTTAAACGCTGAATTCGCTTGTAGACCGTTGGGAAGTTGGTCAACATTCCACCCAACCAACGCTCGGTAACGTAAGGCATTCCGACGCGAGCTGATTGTTGCTTGATTGGCTCGTGTGCCTGCTTCTTGGTACCGACGAACAAGATATGTCCGCCCTTAGCAACTGTGTCTTGAATGAAGTTATAAGCGCTATCAATCAAGGCAAGTGATTGCTGAATATCAATGATGTAAATGCCATTGCGCTCGGCGAAAATAAAGCGCTTCATCTTTGGATTCCATCGACGCGTCTGGTGTCCGAAGTGGACTCCGCTGTCGAGAAGTTCTCGCATTGTTACAACCGCCATGGCGGCACACTCCTTCTTTGCGCGCACGGGTTAGCGAGCGCACACTCGGTTGTTGATCGGAACAATTTGTTCTGATCCCTGGCGTCTAATCACCGACCAGCCGAAGCTGGACCGAAATGGCTCCCGATAGAAGATCGTCGGGTAAGACGCGCGAAGTCACCTTCCCCTTTAGTGATCACAACTGGTGTGGTTACTTCCGAGGTTGATGCTGGGGCAAGTCTAACTGATGGTCCGAGCGCCCATTACCCGAGGACCGGGGCGCTAGAGAGTCTGGACGTCAGTATGCGCAAAATCGGCCCCTTTGAAAAGCAGTGGCGCCTTGAGGCAAATGGCGAGAGGCGCCTAGGAATCCACCGCCAGCTTCAAACGGGTAATCCTTCTTCGTTATAAAGAAAATCGGTCGCGTTTTCACTGGTCATGCCTTCTGGCATCAATTTATGAATTTCTTCCGCCAGCGCCTTCATTCGCTTGATCGGTTCTTCGCGGCTCGCTCGAGCAAGCCGCTCTCGAAGTGCCACTGTGACCGCTTCGGTAAGCGTTTCGTGGTAGAGGGAAGCCAGCTTTGCCGCGAGTTCGTGCGCCTCGGGGCTCTTAATATTCATTCCCATATTGAAATGTTATTCCTTTTGGGGTGTCCGTTTCTACCTTATTTACGCTCGAGGGTGGGCTTGTTGATAAGCCGATTGCAGGCGCTCGGCCGAGACATGGGTGTAAATCTGAGTCGTCGATAACGAGGAGTGGCCCAAAATCTCTTGGACGGTTCGAAGGTCGGCTCCCCCTTCTAGCAGATGGGTCGCGGCGGTGTGGCGCAGGCCGTGTGGGCCCATGGTCGAGCCAACGGCGCTCATGGCTTGATAGACGACTTCGCGAGCGGTTCGTTGATCCAGCCGTTTTCCTCTGGAACCTAAAAAGATGGCCGAGCCAGAAACATTGGTAACCAAATCTGGTCGGGCGCGCACCAGATAACCATCGAGGGCTCTTTTGGCAGGAAGTCCCAGTGGGACGACGCGCTGCTTATTTCCTTTACCTATTACTTGAAGGGTATTTCGGTCGGAGTCCAAATCCAGCAAATTCAAACCACACAACTCCGAGACTCGAATGCCGGCGGCATATAAAACTTCGACGATTGCCAGGTCTCGAAGATGAAGCGCAGTCGGTTCTTCAGTCGCCCTGGTCTGTAACGATTCCAACACAGTTGCAGCATCACTTTGGGTGAGAACTTCGGGCAAAGTTTTTAGTGGCTTGGGAATTGCTAATGAGGCGCCAAAATCTTCCTTAATCCAACCTTGGCTAGCAGCCCAGTACGTGAAAGCTCGAATTGAAACTATGCGGCGAGCCAATGTGGATCTGGAAGTTCCGGTCGCTTGCTGATTAGCGAGCCAGGATCTGATGTGGGTCAATTGCAGATCAGAAAATTCTACGATTTCGAGTTTTGCCAAGTGCTTTAAGAGCGATTCCAAATCAGAGACATAACCGCGAATCGAATTATCGGCCAGATTACGAACTAGAGCTAAGTGCTCCTCATATTGTTCGATCAATCCGCTGGTCATAGCGAAAGGTTACTCGGGTTTGCGACCTTGTCTCAGCAAGCCGTAGGTAACGGCATCTTCCAACGCCATCGCTGAAGCGGCAATTACATTCTCGTGAACACCGATCGTGCTCCACTCCCCATCACCATCGCTGGTTTCAACCAATACGCGAGTAACGGCACCAGTGCCAAGTCGACCTTCGAGGATGCGAACTTTGTAGTCCGTTAGTTCTAACTTTGCTAACTCTGGATAGAGGCGCTTCAGCCCAGAGCGCAGCGCGTTATCAATTGCATTGACTGGGCCATTGCCCAGGCCTTCGGCAACAATCTTCTCATTGCCCGCAGTAATACTTACAACCGCTCGTGAGGTCACATCGCCAGTTTCATCACGGATAACTGTCGACTCCCAGTTATCAACCGTAAAGAAGTGGGCGCGCTTGCCATCTATCTCTTCTCGAAGCAAAAGTTCAAAAGAGGCATCAGCCGCTTCAAAGGTATAGCCGTGCGATTCCATATCTTTAACGCGAGCAACGACCCGACCAACAACGGACTTGTCATCTCCCAAGTCGACCCCGAGTTCTATTGACTTCAATTCAATTGAAGCTCGGCCGGCCATTTCGGAGACCAGCATTCGCATATCATTTCCAACCGATTCTGGATCCTCATGTTGGTACATTGCTGGATCCACTTTAATAGCGCTGGCATGCAAGCCCGCTTTGTGAGCAAAGGCTGAGACGCCAACATAAGGCTGACGCCCACTTGGAGAAATGTTGGTTACTTCAGCTACGGCATGTGAAATTCGAAATGCTTCGCGCAGCGCCCCGTCCGGCAAGACTTTCATTTTCTTCTTTAATTCCAAATTTGCAATGATGCTTACGAGGTCAGCGTTGCCAGTGCGCTCGCCGTAGCCATTTAGTGTTCCTTGAACATGGGTAGCACCTGCAGCGATTGCGGCAAGTGAGTTTGCAATCGCGCAGCCCGTGTCATTGTGGCAATGAATACCCAAGCGTGCCGAAGAGCCATGCAAAACTTCATGAACAATCTCGGATAGCTCATCTGGCAACATGCCGCCATTGGTATCGCAGAGTGCGATTACATCGGCGCCAGCTTCGGCTGCGGTACGAACTACCTCAAGAGCGTAGGCAGGATTCGAAAGATAGCCATCGAAGAAGTGCTCGGCATCTAGGAAGACCCGTTGGCCACCAGCCCGTAAGAATTCGATGGATTCGCGAATCATCGCCAAGTTTTCATCAAGATTTGTTTTTAATGCCAAATCAACGTGTCGGTCGTGGCTCTTGGCAACCAAAGTGACCACTGGGGCTTGCGAATCTTGCAAAGCCCGAAGCAAGAGGTCGTCAGCGGCTTTAACGTTGGGGCGACGAGTTGCGCCAAAAGCTACAAACTTGGCGTTCTTTAATTTAAGTTCGGTTTGGGCGCGCTTGAAGAACTCGGTATCTTTTGGATTTGCCCCAGGCCAGCCACCCTCAATAAATCCGACACCAAGATCATCTAGGTGGCGAGCGATCGCCAACTTGTCATGAACTGAAAGGTTCAAACCTTCTTGCTGCGCGCCATCGCGAAGCGTGGTGTCATAGATATGAAAGGCGTCCGGGGTGCTCATTAAATAACCTTGCGATTCCATCCGTGAGTATCTGGAATGGTTCCATGCTGAATTCCTAATAGCGTTTCGCGAATTTGCATTGTGATTGGACCAGGATTTCCATCGCCAGTCTTCCAATACCCGTGCGCACTCTTTGCGCCGCCAACTGCCGATACAACAGCCGCGGTACCGCAGGCAAAGATTTCGGTGATCTCGCCAGAAAGAACGCCATCGCGCCAATCATCAACGGAAATCATCTCCTCCGATACGGCATAACCAAGATCGGCAGCAACGGTAAGAATTGAATCTCGAGTAATACCAGGCAATAACGTGCCAGTTAGTTTTGGCGTTATAACGCGAGCGTTTGCACCACTACCTTTAACGAAGTAAAGGTTCATGCCGCCCATCTCTTCGATCCACTTACGTTCAATGGCATCGATCCAAACGACCTGATCGCAACCTTGAGTAGCAGCCTGCTTTTGGGCAACTAGGGATGCTGCGTAATTTCCACCGCACTTTGCCTCGCCAGTTCCACCAGCCGCAGCTCTGACATATTCGTAAGAAATCCAAACCGTAACGGCTTCTGCGGCATTGAAATAGGCGCCAGCTGGAGTCGCTATTAAAAGATAGGTGGCTTTATTGGAAGGGCGCACGCCCAAACCAACTTCAGTAGCAATCATAAATGGGCGAAGATAAAGGGATTCCCCCACCTTTGATGGAACCCAATTCTGATCTTGCGTTACCAATTGTTCGATTGTCTCGACAAAGAAGTCGGTAGGCATTTCCGGCAGCGCTAAGCGAGCTGCACTACGTGCAAAGCGGGCAGCATTTGCCTCTGGGCGAAAGAGTGAGATCGAACCATCTGGCTGGCGGTAAGCCTTCATTCCTTCGAAGATTTCCTGTCCGTAATGAAAGACAGCAGTTGCGGGGTCAAGTGAAATCGGACCGTAAGGAATTAGCTCTGCATCGCTCCAACCATCTGCCTCTGACCACTGCGCGATGACCATATTGTCGGTGTAGTACTTTCCAAAACCCGGCGCAGCTACGCGCGCTTGCCTTTCGGTATCGGGTAATGGCTGTTGATTTGGTTTGAGTTGGACTTTCATCGGACCGCCTCAGCTAACGCCGTGCCAATTTCAACCGTGCTCCGTTTTGTCTCGCCTCTGGTTAGCAAATCTGCCGCGACTGCATCCTCAACTTCTTTAGCAGCCTCAGTCATACCTAAATGGCTCAACATCATTGCAACGGACATGATCGTTGCAGTCGGATCGGCAATTCCCTTACCTGCGATATCTGGCGCAGAACCATGTACTGGTTCAAACATTGAAGGGAAAGCCCCAGTTGGGTTGATATTTCCGGATGCTGCTAATCCAATGCCACCACAAATTGCTGCCGCGATATCCGTCAAAATGTCACCAAAAAGATTATCGGTTACAACAACATCAAAACGCTCTGGGTTGGTAACGAAGAACATTGAAGCGGCATCGGCGTGAAGATATTCAGTTTCGATTGCCGGAAAATCTTTGGCAACCTCATTGAAGGTTCTGGTCCAAAGTCCGCCTGCGCGAGTCAGAACATTGTTCTTGTGCACCATCGTCAATTTCTTTCGAGGTCTGGCCGCGGCGCGAACAAATGCATCGCGAATAACGCGCTCGGCTCCCCTGCGCGAATTCATGCTCTCCTCGGTCACGATTTCAAATGGGGTGCCATATTGCAAAGTTCCGCCAGCGCCAACATATGGGCCTTCGGTACCTTCGCGAACCACGATGAAATCAATGGAGTTGGAGTTAACAAGTGGCGATTTCACGCCTGGAAATAATTTCGCTGGCCGGAGATTTACGTAGTGATCGAAAGCAAAACGTAACTTTAGTAACAGCCCGCGCTCGAGAACACCGCTGGGAACGGTGGGGTCACCCACCGCACCAAGCAGAATCACATCGGCCTTTGCTAACTCAGCCATGGTTTCATCTGGCAGTGCTTCGCCAGTTCGATGCCAGAACTTTGCACCCAGGTCGTAATCGGTTTTAGTAAAGGTGGTGTCGTACTTAGCAGCTACAGCATCTAGGACTCGAAGTCCCTCTGCTACAACATCAGGTCCGATGCCATCGCCACCGATTACAGCCAGGTTAAAGTTCTTGGACATTAAGACCCCAATACGACAGTGCGGACAGTAGTTGCGCCAGTTGCGGCCTTAACGATCGCCAGAATTTCAGCTGGTAGCACGGAATCGACAGTGATCGCCATCAATGCTTCGCCACCTAAGTGGTTTCGTCCAACCTGCATGCCACCAATATTGATACCGGCTTTTCCAAGCGCATTTCCAACGGCGCCAACGATTCCTGGCTGATCGGCGTAACGAAGAAAGAGCAAGTTATCGCTAAGCGGCAGATCAAGATCATGGTTATCAATTGCCACGATCTTTTGAACTTGGCGAATTCCCATCAGTGTTCCACTAACTAGCAATTGGGTTCCGTCGCTAAATGCTGCGTGAACCGAGACCATATTTCGATGGTCTGGGCTGACCGGATCAGTGTGAACTGAGGCGCTCATACCGCGTTCTGCTGCTAGGGCAGGTGCATTTACATAAGTCACATCTTCTGCGCCGCAACCAACCAAAGCTCCCAAAAGTGCAGATGAGCCCAGTACCGAACAGTCATGCTCTGAAATTTCGCCACGAACTTCGACGATGATTCCAACAGGTAACTCTCCAGCTAAACCAGTTGCAACCTGAGCCAAATGCTCAACTAATGACAAGGCTGGCCGAAGATCCTCGTGGATCATTCCGCCCTTGACGTTAACCGCATCAGGAACTAATTCACCAGCAAGTGCTTTGCGAACTGAAACCGCTACTGCAATTCCAGCGCGCTCTTGAGCTTCATCCGTTGAAGCACCTAAGTGCGGAGTTGCAACTACGTTATCTAACTGAAAGAGCGGTGAATCGGTGCAAGGTTCAGTGACATAAACATCGAGCCCAGCTCCGCCGACGCGACCTTCGACAAGAGCGTCATACAACGCGCTTTCATCCAGTACGCCGCCGCGGGCCGCATTAACAATGCGAACTGCTGGCTTTACCTTTTTAAGAGCCTCAACCCCAATTAGGTTTGCGGTCTCTTTGGTTTTTGGTAAGTGAATCGTGATGAAATCGCTGATGCGAAGAAGTTCATCAAGTTCGACTAATCGAACGCCCAACTGAGCAGCTCGCGCTGGTTGCAGGTAGGGATCAAAAGCCACAACATCCATGCCAAAAGCTTGCATACGAGCGGCGACTAACTGACCAATCCGACCGAAACCAACGATGCCCAAGGTCTTTTCAAAGAGTTCGGCACCGGTGTACTTAGAGCGCGCCCACTTACCGTTGCGAAGCGCAGCGTTTGCAGGCGAAATGAAACGAGCCGAAGCCAAAAGCAACGAAATCGCAAGTTCAGCCGCGCTCACAATATTTGAGGTGGGTGCATTAACAACCATTACACCAGCAGCCGTTGAAGCTGGAATATCAACGTTATCCAGGCCAACTCCAGCACGAGCAATTACCTTGAGACCCTTTGCCGCCGCAATCGCTTCGGCATCCATCTTTGTCGCCGAACGAATCAGAACAGCGTCGACGCCAGCGGCTAGTGCTGGCAGTAATTCGTCGCGGTTAGCTCCATCGCAATGACGGACTTCGAAATCTGGACCCAGCGCATCAAGTGTGGCTGGGCTTAACTCTTCAGCAATTAGGACGACCGGTTTAGCCACGTGTTGCCAAACCTTCTTGGTAATCATCTTTGGAGTTTCCGCGAACCCAAGACATCATCTTTCGAAGTTCTCGACCGACTGCTTCAATTGGATGAGCTTCGCCCTTAGCGCGTAGCGCCTTGAATTCTGGTGCACCAGCATCTTGATCTTTGATGAAGCGATCGGCAAATGCTCCGCTTTGAATGTCGGCAAGTACTGCCTTCATGTTCTCTTTAACGCGTGGATCAATAACGCGAGGACCGGAGATGTAGTCACCATATTCGGCGGTATCAGAAACCGACCAACGCTGCTTTGCAATTCCACCTTCGTACATCAAGTCGACGATCAACTTGAGTTCGTGTAGACATTCGAAGTAAGCAACTTCTGGTTGGTAACCAGCTTCGACCAAGGTTTCAAAGCCATACTGAACGAGCTGTGAAGCGCCACCACAAAGAACTGATTGCTCGCCAAAAAGATCGGTCTCGCACTCTTCAGTGAAGGTCGTCAAAATTCCACCAGCGCGAAGTCCACCAATTGCCTTGGCATAAGAAAGGGTTAATGGCCAAGCGCTTCCGCTTGCATCTTGTTCGACTGCTACTAGAACAGGAACGCCACGACCAGCTGAGTACTCACGACGTACTAAGTGACCTGGGCCCTTTGGAGCCACCATTGCAACATCGATATTGGATTCTGGTTTGATGTAACCAAAGCGAATATTAAATCCATGACCGAAGAACAAGGCCGCACCTGGCTTCAGGTTTGGCAAAATTGAATCGGTGTAGATATGGCGCTGAACGTGATCAGGAGCCAAGAGCATTACAACATCGGCTTCCTTGACGGCGTCGGCAACTGAGAGAACGCGCAAACCTTCAGATTCGGCTTTCTCACGTGATTTTGAACCTTCGGCTAACCCAACTCGAACGTCGACTCCGCTATCGCGCAGACTTAGAGCGTGGGCATGTCCTTGAGAGCCGTAACCAATCACCGCTACTTTCTTAGATTGGATGATAGATAGATCGGCATCTTCGTCGTGATACTGGGTTGCCACAGTTATTACCTTTCCCTAAATGGAGTTACCTGGAGTAGTTAGTGCTGGGTGGTACTGGCTAAGCCTATTTTCTAACGCTTTTCTTCTGAAATTGAGCCCGGTTTTAAGCCTCGCGACATGGCTACGAGCCCAGATTGGACCAATTCTTTGATGCCGTAGGGCTCTAAAACCCGCAGCAGGGCTTGGATCTTCTCGGCATTGCCGGTGGCCTCGATAGTGACGGCATCCTGGGCCACATCTACGACCTTGGCTCGAAAGAGCTGGACGGTCTCTAAAACTTGAGATCTGGTAACAGGTGTAGTTGCAACCTTGACCAATAAGAGTTCGCGTTGAACCGATGTAACGGGATCCAATTGCGTGATGCTGATGACATTGATCAATTTGTCCAGTTGCTGAATCACTTGATCAAGAGCGTGACCGTCAACATTGATGACGATGGTCATTCGCGAAATATTCTCGTCTTCTGTAGGTCCAACCGCTAACGAATCAATGTTGTAACCGCGACGGGAGAAGAGCGAGGCGACCCTAGCTAGAACACCCGGGCTGTTTTCAACCAGAACGGAGAGGGTATGTGTATTGGCTGTATTCATCACAACTCCTGTGAGTCCCAGATTGGCGCCATCGAACGCGCAATCACGATGTCATCATTTGAGGTACCAGCAGCGACCATCGGCCAAACCATGGCATCGCGATGAACGCTGAAATCGACAACTACTGGTCGATCATTGATCGCCATTGCTTCGGCAATTGTGCGATCGACGTCTTCGCGACTCTCACAGCGAAGTCCGACGCAACCCATTGCATCAGCCAATTTAGCAAAATCTGGAATGCGTTTTGAATGTAGATCGGTATTTGAATAACGCTGGTTATAGAACAAGGTTTGCCATTGGCGAACCATTCCCAAACTTTCATTATTAATGATGGCAACTTTGATTGGGATGTTGTTGATTGCGCAAGTAACTAATTCCTGATTGGTCATCTGGAAACAGCCATCGCCATCGATCGCCCAAACTACTTTGTCTGGTGCGCCAACCTTTGCACCCATCGCAGCAGGAACCGCGTAACCCATAGTTCCTAGACCACCGGAATTCAACCAGGTTCGTGGATTCTCATAGGAGATAAATTGGGAAGCCCACATTTGATGTTGGCCAACACCGGCGACATAGATTGCATCAGGACCAGCAATCTTGCCGAGCCGCTCAATGACATATTGCGGTGAAACCGAACCATCAGTTGGATGGTCATAACCCAATGGGAATTTAGCGCGCCAAGTATTAACTTGGAGCCACCAAGCGCTTAGATCTGGTTGGCTCTTCTTAAACTCGGCCGCAATCGCAGGAAGCAAAGCCGCTATTGTGTTCGTCAGATCACCGATCAAAGCAACATCAGCACGACGATTCTTGCCAATTTCAGCAGGATCGATATCGGCATGAATAATTTTGGCAAGTGGCGCAAATGAGGAAAGTTTTCCAGTTACTCGATCGTCAAAGCGCGCGCCTAGAGTGATTAATAAATCGGCTTTCTGGAGCGCAGTTACTGCCGCAACGGTGCCATGCATGCCAGGCATTCCGAGGTGCTGATGATGACCGTCTGGGAAAGCCCCTCTTGCCATCAGGGTCGTAACAACTGGTGCGCCAGTCAGCTCTGCCAGTTTCATAAGTTCTTTGTGAGCGTTGGCTTTAATGATGCCACCACCCACATAGAGAACCGGATTACGCGATTGCGCAATCAACCTAGCGGCATCGCGAACGGCAGTGGCGTCCGGCGTTAGTACTGGGTTGTAGCCGGCAAGGTTTATTGAATTTGGCCACTGAAAAACTGTTTGATGCTGCAAGGCATCTTTTGCGATATCAACAAGAACCGCGCCAGGGCGACCAGTACTTGCGATATGAAAAGCTTCGGCAATTGCCCGTGGAATATCGTCTGCGTTTGTGATCAAATAATTGTGTTTTGTGACGGGCATTGTGATGCCACGAATATCGGCTTCTTGGAAGGCGTCGGTCCCGATCGCCGCTGATGCAACCTGACCTGTGATCGCGACCAATGGCACGGAGTCCATCTGAGCATCGGCCAGCGGGGTAACCAAGTTTGTAGCACCTGGTCCTGAAGTGGCTATGCAAACACCAACGCGACCAGTTGCTTGCGCATAACCAGTGGCAGCATGACCGGCACCTTGCTCGTGGCGCACCAATATATGTCGGATCGGACTATCGAAAATTGGATCGTAGGCCGGCAGGATTGCACCACCAGGGATTCCGAACATGACATCGACGCCGGCATGCTCTAAAGATTTCACGAGGGAACTGGCCCCCGTCATCTTTGTACCGTTTTCACTACTCATCTTCATCTCCCCTCAGTTGCCTAGATCGCTTTCAACTGCCCTGTGAAACACGAAACCCCCCAGTTTTCACTGAGGGGTAGCGCACGATCGATGTTGCTAGATCGCGCGCTTTCGGATTACCACGGCTGTTGCCATGCCCGAATTGTCGCGCGAGATATCTTCTGCGTCAACCCCTGAGATTAAGATCTCATATAGTGGATAACCAATTTAACCGCAGACCGCACCCTTAGAGGCCGAGCCAACAACCTTTGAATACTTAGCTAATACGCCGCGGCGATACTTGTGCGGCAATGGCGTGAAGTGCTTTCGTCGTTCGGTCATTTCAGCATCATCTACCAGCAGATCCAAAGTGCGATCGATCACATTAATTCGAATTAGATCGCCATCTTTAATAAATGCGATTGGGCCACCATCTACCGCTTCTGGTGAAACGTGTCCGACGCAAAGTCCGGTGCTGCCACCCGAGAATCGACCATCTGTTAAGAGCAGAGTCGATTTGCCGAGGCCCGCGCCTTTTATGGCACCAGTGATCATCAGCATCTCGCGCATTCCTGGTCCACCTTTTGGACCTTCATAGCGAATGACAACAACATCGCCAGCTTTGATTTCGCCATTCTCGAGGGCATCCATCGCGGCTTGCTCTCGCTCGAAAACTCGAGCTGGACCTTCAAAGTGATCCACGCCAACGCCGGCAGTCTTTGAGACAGCGCCTTCGGGTGCAAGCGAGCCACCCAATATTGTGATTCCACCGCCAACAGCTAAAGGACTCTTGATGGAATGAAGAACTTCACCATCAGCATCAAGTGGGGTGATATCCGCCAAATTCTCGGCCATAGTTTTCCCGGTTACGGTTAAACAATCACCATGCAAGAGGCCAGCATCTAACAAGGCGCGAAGCACAACCGGTATACCGCCGACTCGATCAATGTCGGTCATGACATATTTACCGAATGGCTTTAGGTCCCCGAGCAACGGGACCTTAGAACCAATGCGATGGAAATCTTCGAGCGTTAACTCAACTTCAGCTTCATTAGCGATTGCCAGAATATGAAGAACTGCATTGGTGGAACCACCGAGCGCCATAACTATGGTGATTGCATTTTCAAAGGCCTTTTTAGTCAAGATGTCGCGAGTTGTTATTCCCTTGCGAATTAATTCTACAACTGCAGCGCCAGCCTTGACGGCATAGTCATCGCGGCGGCGATCAACTGCTGGTGGTGAGGCAGAACCAGGAAGCGATAGCCCAATTGCTTCCCCAACGGCGGCCATGGTGTTAGCGGTGTACATACCGCCGCAAGCACCTTCACCTGGACAGATAGCGCGTTCGATTTTATCGACCTGCTCCTGTGAAATTAAGCCACGTGCACAAGCACCTACCGCTTCGAAGGCATCAATGATGGTGACATCTTTGCCATCTACATTTCCGGCCAAGGTACTTCCGGCATAAACAAAAACGCTTGCAACATCAATTCGAGCAGCCGCCATCATCATTCCTGGTAGCGACTTATCGCAGCCAGCGAAGGTGACCATGCCATCAAGGCGTTCGGCCTGCATTACTGTTTCAACGGAGTCGGCTATAACTTCGCGCGACACTAATGAGAAGTGCATTCCTTCGTGGCCCATCGAAATTCCATCGGACACTGAGATGGTGCCAAATTGCATTGGAAAGCCACCGGCATCGATCACGCCCTTCTTGGAAGCTTTAGCGAGCCGATCCAAGGAAAGATTGCAGGGCGTAATCTCATTCCAGGATGAGGCAATTCCAATTTGTGGCTTGGCAAAATCTTCATCTTGCATCCCGACGGCGCGCAACATGCCACGCGCGGGAGCGCGCTCCATGCCATCAGTTACTAGTCCTGAACGTGGCTTCATGGAATTGCTCATGCGTTTGCTCCCCTAGTTAACCTTGACCTAAGTGCTTTAACAATAATTCTCGAACCTTTGCGGCATCGGCTTGGCCACCCGTAGCCTTCATGACGGCGCCAATAAGTGCGCCGGCCGCTGGAATATTTCCACCCCGAATTCGTTCGGCAGTTTCAGGTTGTGAAGCGATAGCGGCTTCGATGGCAACCATCAACGCGGAATCATCGGAGACAACTTTTAGACCACGAGCATCAATAACTTGTTGCGGGGTTCCTTCACCATTGATAACGCCTTCAACGACTTGACGGGCCAATTTATCGGTTAGTTCACCCGATGCGATTAGCGCAATCACTTCAGCAACTTGAATCGGAGTAATAAGTGAAGTTGGTGCGACTTCCTTTTCGTTGGCCAATCGCGAAATCTCACCTAGCCACCAACTGCGAGCTTTAGTTGGATCGGAGCCAAGTAATACCGTCTCCTCGACAGTATCAAGAAGTTCGGCATTGACCATAGAGGCCATCTCCTTATCGGGAACGGCCCATTCGATCTTGAGTCGCTTTCGCCTGATCGATGGTTTCTCCGGAAGCGTTGCTCGAAGTTCTTCTATCCATGCGGCATCAGGAGCGACGGGAACTAAATCTGGTTCTGGGAAGTAGCGATAATCCTCAGCCTGCTCTTTCGAACGTCCAGGGCGGGTTTGCCCGCTCTCTTCTAAAAAGTGCCTGGTCTCTTGGACGATTCGCTCACCATTTTGTAACCGATTTGCTTGGCGCTCGATTTCGCCAGAGACCGCTCGCTCAACGGAACGCAATGAGTTGACGTTCTTAGTTTCGCTACGAGTTCCAAGCTGACCTGATCCTGCTGGTGCTAATGAAACGTTGGCATCACATCGAAGTGAACCCTGTTCCATCTTTACATCGCTAACGCCAAGTGAGCGCAAGATGTCGCGAAGTTCAGTTACATAGGCCCGGGCAACTAGCGGGGCATACTTGCCGGTGTTAGGAATAATCTTGGTAACAATTTCAACCAGCGGAATGCCAGCTCGGTTGTAATCCAAAAGTGAATACTCAGCGCCATGAATTCGACCAGTAGATCCTCCAACGTGGAGCGACTTACCGGTGTCCTCTTCCATATGCACGCGTTCGATATCAATTCGGAATACTTTGGTTCCTTCATCGGTTTCGATTTCGACATCCAAGTATCCGTTTACACAGATTGGCTCATCGAACTGTGAAGTCTGGAAATTTTTGGGCATATCAGGGTAGAAATAATTCTTCCGAGCGAAGCGGCTGAACGGTGCGATAGAACAGTTAAGCGCCAAGCCAATCAAAATGCTGCTCTCGATTGCTTTGCCGTTTACCGCCGGCAACGAACCGGGAAGACCTAAACAAACTGGGCAGGTCTGCGTGTTTGGCTCGGCACCAAACTCAGTGGCGCAGCCGCAGAACATTTTAGAATTGGTATTTAGTTCAACGTGAACTTCTAAACCCAAAGTTGGGTCATATGCGGCGATCGCTTGATCGTAGTTAAGCGCCATTAGTTGGCTCCTAGGGCTGGGGCGTTAGACAAGATTGGGCTACCCCATTTACGCAGTAGAGCGGCTTCGAGCGTGCCACCAACCTGATACATCAGATCATCTTTCATAGCCGGTGACATGATTTGGAAGCCAACGGGAAGCCCATCTTCTGGTGCAAGTCCAACTGGCAGACTCATTCCGCCAATACCTGCCATGTTTACTGGGATAGTGGCGATGTCATTTAAATACATAGCAAGTGGGTCATCGCTTTTCTCGCCAATTTTAAAGGCAGTAGTCGGACAAGTTGGCGAGACTAAAACATCGGCCTTTGAGAAGGCGGCCGCGAAATCTTGAGTGATTAAAGTTCGCACCTTTTGTGCCGAACCGTAGTAAGCATCGTAATAGCCAGATGAAAGAGCATAAGTACCCAAAATTATTCGGCGCTTAACTTCTTTTCCGAAGCCAACTTCGCGCGTCATTTTCATTACTTCTTCGGCACCGCGAACTCCATCATCACCGACCCGAATTCCATAGCGCATCGAATCAAAACGGGCCAAGTTTGATGATGCTTCAGAGGGAGCGATTAGGTAATAAGCAGCCAAGGCATATTCGAAGTTGGGACAGGAGACCTCAACAATTTCGGCGCCAGCATTTACTAACTCTTCAATCGCTTCATCAAAACGAGATCGAACACCGGCTTGGTAACCATCTCCGGACAACTCTTTAACAATGCCGATCTTCATTCCTTTGACATCTAACTTCTTTGCAGCGGCGACAACCGCTGGCACAGGAGCGTTGATGCTCGTGGAATCGCGTGGGTCATAACCAGCGATCGCTTCGTGTAATAGCGCCGCATCCAAAACGGTGCGAGCGCAAGGTCCGGCTTGATCCAAGCTGGAAGAGAAGGCAACTAAGCCGTAGCGGGAAACGCCACCATAGGTTGGTTTAACGCCAACGGTTCCAGTCACGGCAGCTGGTTGGCGAATTGAGCCACCAGTGTCAGTGCCCATGGCCAGTGGCGCTTCAAATGCCGCAAGTGATGCGGCGGAGCCGCCACCAGAACCACCAGGAATGCGAGTCAAATCCCAAGGGTTATGACTTGGTCCATAGGCAGAATTCTCAGTGGAAGAGCCCATTGCGAATTCATCCATGTTGGTCTTACCTAAAATTACTATGCCGGCACTCTTCAGCTTTGAAACAATTGTTGAGTCGTAAGGCGGACGCCAACCTTCGAGGATCTTTGATCCGCAGGTCGTAGGTATCCCCTTTTGGGTTAGAACATCTTTAAGTGCTAGTGGCACGCCTGCAAGGGGTGAGAGTTTTTCACCAGCTACGCGCTTGGCATCTACGGCAGCCGCTTGCGAGAGCGCGCCTTCAGTATCGACATAAAGAAAAGCATGGACTTGGCCATCTACAACTGAAATTCGATCTAAATGTTGTTGTGTAAGTTCAACTGAGCTGATTTCGCCAGCGGCCAGTTTTGTTGCCATTTCGGCGGCAGTGGAGTGGATCATTCAGCATCTCCCAAAATTTGCGGCACTTTGAAGCGTTGTTCCGCGGATGCTGGTGCGCCAGAGAGCGATTCCGCGGCGGTCAGGCTTGGAGTAACAACATCAGGCCGAAAGACATTTTGAAGCGGCAACGGATGCGAAGTCGGTGGCACATCGGCGCCAGCAACTTCCTGCACTCGAGCGACCGCCCCGAGGATCAGATCCAGCTCTGATGCCAAGTGATCTAATTCGGAATCGGTCATTTCAATGCGGGCCAGCCGCGATAAATGGGCGACCTCGTCCCGGGAAATTGCGCTCATGTCCTCACCTTATCGGTTAAAAAGTAGCGGGAAAAATGTCAGCTACGGATCTGCCCGTTGCCGCTGACAATCCACGTCGTTGTGGTCATCTGCTCCAGCCCCATTGGACCCCGAGCATGTAATTTCTGATTTGAAATCCCGATCTCGGCGCCAAAACCCATCTGCTCGCCATCGGTGAATCTAGTCGAGGCGTTGATCATGACCGCGGCGCAATCGGAGAGGGCAACAAACTGAGCGGCGCTCGCATCGGATTCCGTGACGATCGCTTCAGTGTGGTTGGTACCGTATTTATGAATATGGTCGGCGGCGCTTAAAAGGTTTGGGACAACGGCCACGTTCATTTCCAAGGAGTTATATTCGGTATGCCAATCTTCCTCGGAGGCTGCTACCGCTGGAATTCCAAGTTTGGCTGCAACTGCAAGGACTTGGTTATCGCCATGAATTACAACTCCGGAATCGGATAGCGCGGCGAGGGCAATTGGCAAAAATTCTTCGGCAACTGAAGCGTGAACCAACAAGGTCTCTGCGGCATTGCAAACGCTAGGCCGATGAGTTTTGGAATTTATCAAAATTGGCAACGCCTTTGCCAGGTCAGCTTCGGCATCCACATAAACGTGACAGACACCAGCGCCGGTCTCAATTGTAGGAACGGTGGAGTCATCAACCACGGTTCGGATTAGTGCAGCGCTCCCCCTAGGAATAACTAGATCAACTTGGCCCCTGGCATGGAGCAACGCATGAACTGTGCTTCGATCATCTGAAGGAACCAACTGAATGATCTCGGGTGAAATTGAAGTAGTAGCGAGCGCCCGTCGCATCACCGAAACTAGAACTTCATTACTTGCCGAGGCCGAAGCGGAGCCTCGAAGCAAGGCCGCATTCCCCGACATAATTAAAATTACGGCAGCATCTACCGTCACATTTGGGCGCGCCTCATAAACCATTCCGACGACTCCAAATGGAACGCTTAACTGCTTTAAGTGCAGACCATTTGGCAAGGTGCTCTCGCGCAGGGTCTTTCCCAATGGATCTGGCAGCGCCGCAACTTGGCGGGCTCCTGCGGCGATACCTTGGATGCGTTCCGGAGTAAGAAGTAATCGATCCCGCATTGAAGTAGCCATACCGGCGGCATCGGCGCGAGCAAGGTCAACTGCATTTGCGGCCATGATCTCGGCCGAACTAGCTTCGATCGTTTGGGCAATTGCTTCTAAAGCGCCAGCTCGTTCTTTCGAGGTCGCAGCGACCAATGTTCGCGCAGCCAATCGCGCCTTTTCAGCTAATTCCGAAATCATTGCGGCGGCATCCATGCACTAAGCCTACGGGTCAATAGGCTCTACTCATGAAACGTTTATTTCGAGTGGTTCGCACCGTTGCCATTGGCCTCTTGGCTTTCGCTTTCTTGCTCACTGCCTTTACTCGTTTTATCCACTATCCAAACCCCATTGATTCAGTTCGTCTGGCTCTAGCCTCGGCCTCAAAAACTCCAACCTTGATGCCCGCCCACATAATTGCCCCGGCCGCCAGCCCAATTGTCTGGCCAACGGCCAAGGAGACCATGCCCGCCACAGTTCCATGGGGTTCCAGCACGTTGGGTTGGCAAGAGTTCTTGGATAAGAGCAATACCAACGCCTTCCTGGTGGTCCGAAATGGCGTCATCACTTACGAGTACTACAAACCTGGGATCACCGCCAGCACCGAACTTCCTTCTTACTCGGTGTCGAAGACGATGACCTCAATCTTGATCGGCCAACTTATCCATCAGGGCAAGATCAAAGAGAGCGACACCTTCGTACATTATTTCCCCGAATATAAGACTGGCACCACCTTTGACCAGGTAACTATTCAATCCCTGCTGGACATGGAGAGCGGAGTTGGCGTTTCGGATAATTACCCAACTGGACCATCGGGCTGGGGCGTCGGTATCGCGCAAATGTATGCAACAACTGATCTGAATTTCTTTATCAAGCACAACCGAAAAATGTTTGAAGCTCCCGACACCAAACCCGATTATCGAAGCGTTAACACTCAACTATTGGGATTGATAATTCATCGCGTCACTGGAATTAAGGTCGCAGACTACTTCAGCCAAAATGTTTGGCAGCCGGTTGGTGCGCAATATCGCGCGACCTGGAATGTTGATCACGTTGGTGGCCAAGAGAAAACCTTCTGCTGCTTTAATGCGGCTGCTCGCGATTATGCGCGCGTCGGGTTGGCAATGATTAACGGCGGTTATGCCGCATCGCACTCGATAATTGACACGGCATGGCTTTCGAGAATCAGTACTCCAGTAGTAACGCTCGATCACGGATGGGGTTATAGCGCACAGGTATGGCACCCCTATCCTGGTATTAATTTGGCTCTGGGTTTACACGGTCAATATATTTTTACCGACCCAGCAACCAGAACGGTTATTGTTAAATTAAGTGACAACCCAACCGATGGCGATCCTGAAGTCGAGACTGCAAAAGTCTTGATGACGATCGCGACGCTTTAAAGAAGAACTAAGTCATCTCGATGCACTAGTTCGCGCTCGAACTCGGGGCCAAACTCGCTCAGCAATTCCTTCATCGACTTACCCAAGAGCCGTGGGATTTCTTCCGAATCGAAGGCAACGAGTCCGCGGGCGATGACAACGCCATCCTTGTCGGCGATTTCAACGGTATCGCCAGAAATGAAGTGCCCTTCGACTGCAGTAACTCCGACTGCTAACAACGAAACACCGCGCTCCTTTATCGCCTTTACTGCGCCATAATCCAAGATCAGGCGGCCACGAGGCGTGGAAGCATGCTGTAACCAAAGAAGTCGAGAAGGCTTGCGATCACTTACTGGGTGAAAGAAAGTTCCACGGTCATCGCCCTGAAGCGCATCACCAAGGTCAGAAAGCGTGGTCAGTAACATGGAGATTCCAGCTCCTGTGGCAATACGGGCTGCTTCAATCTTGGTGACCATTCCCCCACTGCCGACGCCGGATGAGCCAACGCCGCCAACTTCAATATCGCTAACATCTCGCAAAGTCTTGATTTCAGAAATTCGTTTAGCGCCGGCTGTCGAAGGTGGGGCGTCATAGAGACCATCGATATCGGTAACCAAAACCAAAAGGTCGGCACCTATTAGATGTGAGACCAAAGCAGCTAACCGATCGTTATCGCCAAAGCGGATTTCGGAAGTTCCTACTGAATCGTTTTCGTTAATAATTGGAACGACGCCAAGTTGAATTAATTTAAAGAGCGTGCGCTGGGCGTTTTGATAGTGGGAACGACGAACCACATCTTCGATCGTCAAAAGAACTTGTGATGCAGTTACTGAGTAGCGATGAAATGATTCGGTGTAACGAGCGATTAATAGCCCTTGACCGACCGACGCAGCCGCTTGTTGCGTTGCCAAATCTTTTGGTCGAGCTGAAAGTCCCAGTGGCGCAAGACCAGCAGCGATCGCGCCAGATGAAACGACAACGACTTCTTTGCCTTCGCGTTTGAGTGCCGCAACGCAATCGACCAATGCATCTACTGCAGTGCTATCTAGTTCCGAACCTGCGGACCCAGTCAAGGTGGAAGAACCAACCTTGATGACAACTCGCTTGGCGGTGGAAATAAGTTCGCGGCTCATTTTTCGCCTTCGATCCTCGGATCTTTTGGATCTTCAATGTTGTATTCCCATTGCATGGAAATCTCATCATCATTTAATTGATCAACTGGATCCTCAATGTAATCGCCGGCCCAAGGTGACTCCAGGCGACGATCTTGTCCACGAATACCAGCCAAAAGCTCAGCACCAGCTTCGATTGTTGGTTCCCAATCAAAGATAACTGCCATTTCGCCTTCGCCAATTTGAACTTCGCTCTTGGCCTTTGCGCCCTTCTTAAAGAGCTCGCGTTCTACCCCAAGCATCGCTAGCCGATCAGCTAAGTAACCAATCGCTTCGGCATTACCGAAATCGGTTTGTTTAACCCAACGTACTGGTTTTTCGCCAAGCACAGTGAAGGTGCCATCTTCATTAGCCGTAACTGTGAAACCGGAATCATTGACGGCAACCGGACGCAGAATAATTCGCGATTTAACTTTAGTGGCTTCAATTTTGCGTTGCTCTTGAATGATGCGCGCCATGGCGTAATTGAGTTCGGTCAATCCAATGTGACTGGCGGCCGAGATCTGGAAAACGGTATAGCCGCGCGCTTCTAAAATTGGCTGGACCATATCGGCCATCGCCTTGCCATCAGGAAGATCTACTTTATTAAGCGCAATGATCCTTGGCCGCTCAGAGAGACCGCCATAGTAGGAAAGCTCTTCTTCAATAATGTCGAAATCTCGAACTGGATCACGATCTGATTCCAATGTGCCGCAATCCAAGACATGAACCAGCGCAGCGCAGCGTTCTACGTGGCGAAGGAACTCGAGCCCCAAACCTTTGCCTTCGCTAGCGCCAGGAATCAGTCCTGGAACATCGGCAACGGTAAAGCGAGTATCGCCAGCTTGGACAACACCCAAGTTAGGAACCAACGTTGTAAATGGATAGTCAGCAATCTTTGGCTTTGCCGAAGAAATAGCTGCAATCAATGAGGACTTGCCAGCGCTTGGGAAACCAATTAATCCGATATCGGCAACGCTTTTTAGTTCAAGAGTAAGCGTTCGTTCTTCGCCAGCTTCGCCTTTAAGTGCGAAACCTGGAGCTCGACGTTTGGATGAGGCCAGACCAGCATTACCCAACCCGCCCTTGCCACCTTGGGCCGCGATAAAGCGCAAACCTTCGCCAATTAAATCTGCCAAAACATTGCCGTCGGCATCTTTGACAACAGTCCCATTAGGAACTGGCATAACTAAATCCTTACCTTCAGCGCCGTTGCAGTAATCGCCGTAACCCAATTTTCCATTGGTAGCACGTCGGTGAGGTGAATGGTGAAAATCAAGCAGGGTAGTTGTTCCAGAGTCAACAACTAAGACGATATCGCCACCACGACCACCATTGCCGCCATCTGGGCCACCCAGAGGCTTGAACTTTTCGCGGTGCACAGAGACACAACCATCGCCACCAGAACCTGCACTTGCATGGAGCGTCACACGATCAACAAAAGATGCCATTAGCGCGACCTCCTTCCTTTAACTTACGCTGAAAATAAAAAACGGGCCCGCAAACGCGGACCCGTCCAAAAATATCCGCTATTTAGGCGACTGGTACCGGAACAACAATGTTAACTACCTTGCGACCACGAGCACGGCCGAATTCAACCGAACCTGCTTGCAGTGCAAATAGCGTGTCATCTTTTCCGATGCCGACGTTCTGTCCTGGGTGGAAGACGGTGCCGCGTTGACGGACCAAGATCTCGCCACTCTTTACAACCTGACCTGCATAACGCTTGATACCCAAATACTTAGCTTTTGAATCGCGACCGTTGCGCGTAGACGAGACACCCTTTTTACTGGCCATTAGTCGACACCCCCTACAGGTTGATCGCGGTGATTTTTACCCGCGTTAGTTGTGAACGGAAACCCTGACGACGGCGATAGCCGGTCTTATTCTTGTAACGAAGGATGTCGATCTTTGGACCCTTTTCGGCCGAAAGAATTTCGCCTGTTACTTTGACACCCGAGAGCGTCTTTGAATCTGAAGTGATTGTGGTTCCATCAACAAGCAGAAGCGCAGGGAAAGAGACCGAGTCGCCAATGGCAGCATCGATACGATCGACTACAACTGTGTCGCCAACGGCAACCTTCTCTTGACGGCCGCCAGCTTTAACGATCGCGTACACGGTGACACCTTCCTGAACTTTTAAACCAACTTATGGAACTGCAGAAAACTAGCCACTTTTAGGAAGTGGGCAGAGGGTAAGGGTACGGATTCCAGCCCCATACGGTCAAACTGGCTGGATTCGCCCCAAATTTGCTAGGAAGGGGTGATGATCCCCGTACTAACGGCTCGGCGACGGCGACGCTCAGGTCGTGGGGTTTCGACCTCAGATTCGACCTCGATATCGGTTTGAACGGTGGTCTGAGCGGTGGCCTGAGCGGCAGGTTGCGGCGCAGACTCTGGAGTCGAAACCTCGATCTCTTCCTCTTCCTCGGCGACCGGATGGACATAACGCTGATCCATATCCTTATCGAGCGCGACCTTTCGGACTGGCTCGCTGTGAATATGAATTCCGCGGCCCCCACAGCTTTCGCAGGTAGTTGAGAAGGCTTCGATCAAACCTTGGCCCACGCGCTTTCGCGTCATCTGGACCAAACCTAACGAGGTTACTTCGGCGACCTGATGCTTGGTGCGATCTCGACCTAAACATTCAACCAAGCGACGAAGTACCTGATCGCGGTTGGATTCCAGGGACATATCGATGAAGTCAATGACGATGATGCCGCCCATATCGCGTAAGCGAAGTTGGCGGGCAATCTCTTCGGCTGCTTCCAAGTTATTTTTGGTAACGGTCTCTTCAAGGTTTCCACCTTTACCGATGAACTTTCCGGTATTCACATCGATAACAATCATCGCTTCAGTGCGATCGATTACCAGCGAACCACCAGATGGAAGATAGACCTTGCGATCGAATGCCTTAGCGAGCTGTTCTTCAACTCGGTTTTCAGTAAAGAGATCGCGAGTGCCAGTCCATCGTTCGATTTTGGCAGTGAGCTCAGGGGCAATGTGGCCCAAATAATTATTGATGTCATCCCATGCTTCATCGCCTTGAACGATTAAGCGGCGGAAATCTTCATTAAAGATATCGCGGATAACGCGGACCGTTAGATCTGGTTCGCTGTAAAGAAGTGATGGCGCAGAAGTGCTGCTAGAAGCTGCTTTCTTCTCGATGTCATCCCATTGGGACTTCAACCGAATTACATCGCGCTCTAACTCTTCTTCGCTGGCACCTTCGGAAGCGGTACGAACGATCACACCTGCTTCTTCTGGAATCAAGTTCTTCAAAATTGTTTTTAGTCGCGAACGCTCCTGCTCTGGCAAACGACGACTAATACCGCTCATCTCGCCACCAGGGACATAAACCAAATAACGACCAGGCAAGGAGATCTGGCTAGTTAACCGCGCACCTTTTTGGCCGATTGGATCTTTGGTTACCTGAACGAGAACTGGTTGGCCAGTCTTTAAAACATGTTCAATCTTTCGTGGGTGACCATCTGCAAGTCCAGCAGCATCCCAGTTAACCTCACCGGCATAGAGAACGGCGTTACGACCCTTACCAATATCAATGAATGCCGCCTCCATTGAAGGCAATACATTCTGAACTCGACCAAGGTAGACGTTTCCGACATAGGAAATATTGCTATTTCGGTTGACGTAATGCTCAACCATAATCTTGTCTTCCATCACAGCGATCTGAGTGCGGTCGCCCATTTGGCGGACCAACATTTCGCGATCAACAGATTCTCTGCGAGCAAGAAATTCAGATTCGGTGATGATGGTGCCACGACGACGAGTGAAATCGCGTGGTTCGCGTTCGCGACGATTATTGCGACGATCAAATTTATCTCGACCACGATCGTTACGATCATTAGTGCGACTTGGGCGCTCGGTACGAGTAGGAGAATCTTCGCGAGTGCGTGGCTCCCGAACTTTTACGACTACTGGAACGCCATCTTCATCAACGGTTTCGCCCGGTGTGATGCCATCGCTCTGTGAACGGCGACGACGACGTCGACGATGAGTTCCACCTTCAGCTGAATCTTCACTATCGCCGCTTTCGGCAGTGTCGAGACTTCCTGGATCTAACTCTTCATCACTATCGGAATCGCGAAAATCAGAACTTGCTTCGCCAGTGGTATCTCGGCCACTTCTGCGTCGGCCTCGACCGCCCCGGCGACGTCGACGACGCTCTTGCGCTGCCTCATCGGTTGCGGAATCTTCAGAGCCAGCTTCAGAAGTTGTAGCCGGAGCTACCTCATTATTTGCTCTGGCCGGGCGAGCACTTGCTGACTTCTTTACTGGAATCTCACTCTTTGCCACTTTTGGCGCAACTTTGAGTTCCGGCGCCTGGAAAAGGGGTACTGGAACGGGTGCGCTCGTTTTAGCGACCTTTTTAACCGGCGCTTTCTCGATTTGTGGGACCGCAACAACCTCTTTTTTCGCCCGCTTCGCCACCGTTTTAGCAGCAACTGGGAGTACTTCGGTTGATTCGTTGCTTGGTTTTGCTGCAACAGTCTTCTTTACTGCGCGCTTGCGCGCTGCCTTTGGCTCAATAGCCATAACACCAAATCCTCATCTGGGTACCAGTTCGCCAGCGGCGAAAAGGTACTTCGCTAGGCCCGATTAGGGGCAATTCCTTAAAAAACCTACGGATACCAACTGTCACTTGATTAAAGCTTTAGCCTTCGCTGCGATGGCGAGAAATTAAGGTCCTAACAGAACCGCTCGACGCGCTGAATGCTGTTCAAAGTATAGCCCCATGACTAGGCGAAACCCGATTCCGGTCAAATTCCGCGCTATCTTGAGCGTAAATGGACATTCTGAAGCAGCCCGAGGCCAATTAGATTGGCAAACATCGAGGAACCGCCATAGGACATAAAGGGCAGGGGTACCCCAGTCATTGGCATCAAGCCCATCGTCATTCCAATATTTTCAAAGGTCTGGAAGGCGAACCAGGCGATCACCCCGACGCAGACCAACCGCCCAAATAAGTCATTGGTCCGCCTAGCAATCATGAAAGCTCGAAAAAAGAAGAGCCCGAAGCAGAGCAAAATGAAGCCGGAACCCAAGAAGCCAAGCTCCTCCCCCGCCACGGTAAAGATGAAGTCAGTCTGCTGCTCTGGGACGAAGCGGCCGTTGGTCTGCGGGCCATTAAATAAGCCCTTACCTAATACGCCACCAGAGCCGATCGTGATTCTTGATTGGCGAAGTTGGTAGCCACTCTGCTGGGGGTCAGCTGTTGGATCAACAAAAGATTGCAAGCGCTTCAATTGGTATTGATGAATCACACCAGACTTCACGGCCACAAAACTTCCAAGTACTCCGAGCAAGAGCAAGCCAACAACCCAGCGCGAAGGCGCACCAGAGATTGCAATAATCGAAATTACCGCCGCCGAAATAATTAACACTTCACCGAGATCGGGCTGCAAAATAATTAGCAGCATCGGAATTGCAGCTATGGCAAGAGCGCGAAGTACATCGATATCCGTAGGAGCGGAATTTACGCCACGGCCCTCTGCCAAAATCATTGCCATGCCCACGATGACTGAAATCTTCGCTAGCTCTGCTGGTTGCAATTGAAAGCCACCGGGGAGTGCAATCCATGATTTGGCGCCGTTAACAGTACTTCCAACGCCTGGGACCAAGACTGCTAACAGTGAAAGAGTTCCAAGTCCCCAAAGTATTGGGGTGTAGGCACGAAGCAATCGATAATCAATCAAAGTTGTTCCCCATGTCAGGAGAACTCCAATGAAAATATTTAAGATATGGCGTTTTAAATAGTATTGCGGATCAAGGCCTTGGGTTTGAAACCATTGTTTAGTCGCGGCATAAACCAATAAGGTGCCCATAACCAGCAGCAAGAAAACTGAAAGCGTCAACCACTTATCGAAGGCCCGGAAGTTACTTCGAAGATTGCCAGTTACCTTTTTCATGGTTTGGCCTTCTTGTTCTTTACTGTTGGAGTAGCCGAAATAGAAACCTTTGGGGTTGTCGAAACTTTTGGAAGTTTCGCATTTTTAACATCCAAAGATGGCAAGGCGTAACTCAAACCATTTGGATAGACCGAATTAGCCGGGTCAACAGTGTTTCCAGTTACGCCATAAAGGGCGGAGTAAATTTCGCGAACGCCAACGGCGCTGACATCAGAGCCAAAGCCACCTTGGCTCACCATCATCACAACAGCATATTGCGGACTTTCCACGGGCGCGAAGGAAGAAAACCAAGAGGTATCGCCCATATTGCTGCCATCTGGATTCTTTCCAACTACTTGGGCAGTACCCGTTTTACCCGCAACATGTACGGGGAAATTGGCAAAGACGCCGGCTGCAGTGCCTGATGTCGCCACTTGGCGAAGCGCAGCGTGTAAGAAGGCGATATCGGCCTTCGTTGAAGGAGCCTTCCCTTCCACAACTGGGGCAAAACTCTTGACCACCGTGCCATCAGCCTTAACCACGGCTCTGGCAATCTCTGGCTTAAACAAGGTGCCGCCGTTGGCGATAGCCGCATAAATTTGTAACATTTGAATTGGAGTTACCAAAGTATCGCCTTGTCCAATTGCAAAGTTAACGGCATCTCCGGCACGAACTTTATTTCCGTCGACACAGTTCTCTTTAGCGATTGCGATCAAATATGGGGTTAAATCCGCTTTTCGTGCCCGTGATTGAAAGTTGCAGAAGAAATCTTTATTAGCTTTGTACCAACGCTCTTTCCAGGCGCGATCGGGCAACCTTCCCGTTGCCTCGCCAGGAAGATCGATCCCGGTGGTCTGCCCTAATCTAAATTGCTTAGCAGTGTTGAAAAAATAGTCATGAAGTCCGGATTTTGGGAACAAGCCGCCATCTCTGACCCATTCATCGTAGGCAATCTGATACCAGATGGTGTCGCAAGAAACCGCGATTGCGGTTTGCATATTAATTCGGCCTTGAGCCTTTGATTCAAAGTTCTTGAAGATGTGGTTACCAATTTTTACTTGAGCAGGACACTCATAAAGTGCATTCATGCTGTAACCAGCTTTGGCTGCCGAGATAATGGACAGTGATTTAAAAGTTGAGGCAGGCGCATACATACCTTGCAGTGGTCGAGTCAGGGCCGGAACTCCGGTAGTTGCACTGTAAAGATCTGACGCTTGCTTAACCGTCAATCCCTTTTCCCAAATGTTCGGATCGTAAGTTGGGTAAGAAGCGAGTGCCAAAATTCGTCCAGTTTTCACATCCATCACCATTGCCGCACCGCCGTCGGCCTTGTTACCCAAGTTATGCGCCCGTACTACTGAATCAGCAAGTGCTTTCTCGGTCGCCGCTTGAAGCTTGGCATTGATATTGGTTACTAAATTATCGCCAGGTATGGAAGGTGTATTTCGGGCTTGGTGGGTGACCGCCTCTTTACGGTCAACGATTACAGTTTTGATTCCAGGAGTACCACGAAGATATTGGTTGTATTGATATTCCAAGCCACTCTTGCCGATGATCTCACTGCGGAAATAGTTGTATTTCGGGTCAGCCAGATCCGATTCGGAAACGGTTCCGACGTAGCCCAGTAGGTGCGCCGCATTTTCGCCAGCGATCGTTGGATAACTGCGAATTGGAACCGAGGAAGCATCAATCCCAGGGAAGAGATCCCCGTTCTCTAGGATCTTTAGCGCCTGCTGCTGGGTCGCCTGCTTGGTTACCGGAATGGGTTGGTAACGGGTTCCGTTCCAACAACCAGTTCTTTCGCTAAGAGGTAACTCCCCGCAGAGTCTGGTTCGGTTATAAAGATCGGGATATTTAATAGTGAGCAATTGCGCCAGTTTTACGATCACCGCTTTGCCTTTATCTGGCATCTTGTCGATGACGCTTCGATCAACGGTGATTTCTAGACCCGGTCGATCCATTGCCAACGGCAAGCCAGTGCTATCAGTGATTGCCCCGCGAACTGCTGGCGTGACGATGTCTCGGCTTTGAATGCTGAGGGCCGCATTTTGATAGCGCAATCCATTGGCAACTTGAAGATAGAAGAGTCGACCCATCAAAGCTAATAGAAGAGAGGCAATCAGCGTTTGGAAAACGATCAAATTTAGCCGTGAGCGTTGGTTCATTTGCGATCCCTGGAGGAAAGGCTGAGCGCTCTTAACTTTGATAGAACGGGCAAGATCAGCGGTGAGAATAGAACCGTCCAAAGGCTATTACCTGCCACGGTGAGCGCTATTTTGCTGACGGCACCGTTATTTTCGCCGAGCATCAACCCACTAAATAGAAAGAGAAAGAGAGAGGTAGCCGAACCTAGGGCTACGAAGAAAATTAGGGCAGCGGGGCGAGTGGCAAAATCACCGATCGTTTCGCGATTAACGGAAAATAAATAACCCATCGCCGTCATAACCAGCGCCCATTGTCCGAGCGGGGCGTCGATTGTTGGCGAAAGATCCAAAATCAGCCCCCCGATAAATCCTGTAACGATGGCGCCGTCCCGGTCCTCGAACGATATCAACCCCATAAGGACTGCGATGTAGAGTGAAAAGCCCGAAATTGGAAAATTTATTCGCGCTATCAAACTCTCTTGAATTACAAAGATTAAAAGAAGAAATGCGGTCGTAGAAATTATTCGGGCGGATCTCATTTCTTCGCCAGAGTAGCTGATGGCATTGGTGATGGTGAGCCACTTGTACTTACCCCTGGACTAGGAAGCACCGGCAGAGGTACAGGAGTGACATACACCGTTACGGTTGGCTGCGGCGTTGGAACCAGCGCATTCTTGGGATCTTGTTTGGCATTCTTTGTTATCACTGAAACAACATCAACGTTATCCAAATTTGTTAGTCCGATAACTGTGGCTTGTTGTGTGAGCGAGGCGGAGGTGTGATCTACACCAGTGACGCGACCTACTGGAATTCCAGGCACAAATGGTCTGGCATTATCGCTACCAAGGGATACCAAGACCTCCCCAACAGAAATGCTGCCGGCTGGGTCCAACAGCTGCAACAAGTAGGAGCTGTCGCCCTGGCCAAGAAGTACACCAGCGCTTTGTGTGCCCGCGATTCGAACACCAATTCGGAACGAAGGATCGCTCATCAATAGAACAATGGCCGAACTGCTAGTCGCAGATTTTATGACTCCGACTAAACCCGCTCCGGCAATAACCGTCATATCTTTGGTGACGCCGCTTGAAGTACCAGCATCGATCGTTATCGTTTGAGAAAAAGTGGAGGCCGAGCCACGTCCGATAACTCTTGCAGCCACAACGGTGTAGCCACCACGTCCGGCTAGATTGAGCGTTGCATGTAATTGTTTTAACTGACCCTTAATATCTTCATTAATAATGATTTGGGATTTCAGTTTTTCATTCTGTGATTGCACATCTTTTAGCTCCGCTTTTGTTTTCCCAAAATTCTTAACATCAGCGAAAAAGTTTCCGACTGGCGAAAAAGCACTCGAGAAAACTCGTTGCACTGGGGCTAAAATGCTTTGAGTCAGTGACCTGGAGCTATTGGTCAGGCTAACTCCGCGCAAATCCAACGTGATGAGGAAAAGCGAGGTCACCAACAAGATAACGAGCAGAAGTCGAGAACGATTATTCCCGCCTGATGCCACGAGTTATCTCCTTGTTACTGGTGACTGGATAAAATTAGCGACGTGGCTCGGAGATCAAAACCTTCTCTAAGGCTTCAAACTCTTCTACGCACTTGCCGGAACCTTCAGCGACTGCCTGAAGTGGACGCTCGCAAATATGAACTGGCATATTGGTTTCACGGCGTAGTCGCTCATCAAGACCACGAAGCAAGGCGCCGCCGCCTGTAAGGACAATGCCGCGGTCCATAAGATCGCTAGCGAGCTCTGGTGGACACTTATCGAGCGTACTTTTTACCGCATTAATGATCTGGTTTACTGGCTCTTCCAGAGCTTTGCGAATATCTTCGGCTGAAACTCGAATCACCTTTGGTAGTCCAGTCGCCAAATCGCGACCACGGATCTCAGCATCAGGTTCATTTGGCAATGGGAAAGCCGAACCAATCGCCATCTTGATCTCTTCGGCAGTGCGCTCACCCAATAGGAGGGAGTACTCGCGCTTTACCCAATCAATAATGGCCTGGTCGAGCTCATCGCCACCGATTCGAATTGAAAGTGCGGTAACAATTCCGCCCAAAGAGATAACAGCAACTTCGGTAGTTCCCCCGCCAATATCAACAACCATATTTCCAGTTGGCTCGTGAATTGGAAGCCCGGCACCGATAGCAGCAGCCATCGGCTCTTCAATAATGTAAACCTTGCGGGCGCCAGCTGCGTAACCGGCATCTTTAACGGCGCGCTGTTCCACACCGGTAATACCTGAGGGAACGCAAACTACGATTCTTGGCTTAGCCAAGAAACGACGGCGATGAACCTTTTGAATGAAGTAGCGAAGCATGCGCTCGGTGGTATCGAAATCTGCAATCACGCCATCTTTTAAAGGGCGAATAGCGACGATGTTGCTGGGGGTGCGGCCGATCATGCGCTTGGCTTCAGTACCTACTGCCAGAATTGCACCAGTATCTTGATTAACGGCAACCACGCTTGGTTCGTTCAGAACAATGCCACGGCCGCGAACATAGACCAGAGTATTTGCAGTTCCTAAATCAACTGCCATATCTCGGCCAATGAAGGACATCCGGGTAGGTTTCTTCTTCGACATTACAACCCCTTCAGATCTGAACGTTCAGGAAAAAAAATTGCGATTTCGCGGGCGGCTGATTCTGGTGAATCCGAACCATGCACAATATTTTGAACAACTTTGGTTCCTTGATCTCTGGCCAAATCGCCACGAATAGTTCCTGGCTCGGCAGTAGTTGGATCTGTAGTGCCAGCTAATTTTCGGAACCCTTCGATTACTCGATTTCCTTCGGCAACGATGGCAACTATGGAACCGGACATCATAAATTCAACAAGTGGTTCGAAGAAGGGCTTACCTTCGTGCTCGGCATAATGTTGAGTTAAGAGCGCGCGATCAGCTAACAAACTTTTTATCGCAGCAATCTGATAACCCTTATTTTCGATTCGAGCAATAACTTCGCCGATGAGGCCACGACGGACGCCATCTGGCTTGATTAGGATCAAAGTTCGCTCTTGAGTCACGGGCGTTAGTCTAATGACAACCTGCCGATTGGCTGAATTCTCAGGAATTTCCACTCTGCTCGGCCCGCTCGGCCAATAACGCCGCCCGCATTGCCTCGCCCCGCTTGCCGACAAAATAGGCGGCGATCCAGATTCCAGCAAATAGGGTCCCCAAGGCATACATCGCTGTCACGATTGCCCCGTACGCAATCAGCGCGACCTGAAGAATTGAGCCCAAATACCAACCAAGCTTGCGCTTCATGAGGCCAGTGGTCAGCAAGATCGCCAAGGCTAGAGCTACACCGCCCCAAATCGCGGCGCCGCCATGGTTGTCCATGGCCAACAACAAGGCAAAACCCACGAGTAAAGATTCCATCGCTAAAACTGCAGTACCGAGAATTCTCACGCTACTCCGCCATCATTCGACGAACATGAACTCGCGCTTCACCGGCAGTTACAACCGAGCCGGTAATTACAACCGCAGATACCCCTTCGCTAACTTGATTTACCAAAGTGCACTGCTCCATTGCGTAAGTGATTGCGCTATTTAGATCACTCTCTTTATAAACCCGATCTACGCCAAAAATCTTGATCGCCCGTTCGTAAAGTTCTTCAACCGGTAGCGCTCGTGCTGATTCGCTCTTGGTAACTATCAATCGATCAATAACGGGTTCCAGTTCACGCAAGATGCCGTCAACATCTTTATCTCCGAGTATTGCAACAATGCCAAATATTGATTCGAAATCAAATTCACTTTTCAATGTTTTAGCAAGTGCAGCGGCGCCATGCGGATTATGAGCCGCATCGACAATGACAGTCGGGTCGCGATGGAGAACTTCGCAGCGCCCAGGAGATTCAACGTTAAGGAAGGCACGGCGTACTACATCGTCATCAAGTTTTACCCCAACAAAGGCTTCTACCGCTGCTAACGCAACTGCGGCATTGGTTGCCTGATGTGCGCCATAAAGTGGCAAAAATATGTCGCTGATTGGACCATAGATGCCATTGAGAGTTAGGAACTGACCGCCCACGGCAATATCTCGGCGACCAACTGAGAATTCCAAACCTTCGCGATAAGGAATGGCAGCCGCTACTAAAACCTTGGCCGCCAAGACTTTTGCTACCTCGGGCGGTTGAGCCGCCAGAACTACATGCGATTCGGGCTTTATGATTCCAGATTTCGTAAGCGCAATTTCTTCAAGCGTTTCGCCCAAATATTCCATGTGATCTAATCCGATTGGCGTTATCACCGAAACCGCACTTTGAATAACGTTCGTGGCATCCCACTCTCCGCCCATACCAGCTTCGAAGATTCCGATATCTACTGGGAATTCAGCAAAGGCAACGAAGGCCAGCGCCGTCATTGCTTCAAAGAAAGAGATCGGATGTGGCTGTCGGCTATCGATCAAATCCAAATACAACGCAATATCGTTATATGTAGCGATCATTCCTTCGGCAGGAATTGGTGCGCCATTTAGAGAGATTCGTTCGAGGAAACTTTCTAAGTGCGGGCTGGTAAATCGACCGGTCCGATAATCCAGCTCTCTAAAGAGTGAGTCAATCATGCGGGAGGTCGTTGTTTTACCGTTGGTACCAGCGATATGAATCGTTGGATAAGAAAGTTGCGGCGAACCAAGGGCATCTGCCAAGGCGGCAATTCGATCGAGCGATGGCTCCAAACGGGTCTCGGGCCAGCGTTTTAATAGGGCTTGTTCGATATGGGTCAGGAGTTCCTGACCTTCTGGATTGATCATTTAGGTTGTGGGTAGTGAAGCTAATGAAGCGGTCAGGCGCTCGATATCAGCTTGCGTTGCCGCGGCCCGTTGACGAATTTCTTGGACGACATCCATTGGAGCTTTTGCCATGAACCCCTCATTATCCAACTTCACCTTTGCAGTCTGAAGATCCTTTTGTGCAGTAGCAAGATCTTTTGTCAGTCGAGCGCGCTCGGCTACCAGGTCGATAGCGCCGCTGAGGTCAAATTCGATCGTGACATTTCCAACTTCGATCTTTGCCGAGAAATTATCCTCAGCCGGATCGATGCGAGTCACATGACGAAGTGCAGCTTCGAAACTTTCTAATTTACTTTCGGTTAAGCCCGTAAAACGAGCGCCGATTCGAGCCGAAGTTTTAATGCCCTGATCGTTTCGGAACCGTCGAATCTCGGTGACAAGATTTTGGACTTCGGAAATTGTGGCGTTCGCACTTTCATCGCGAAGTGAACTGTTTGAGATCGGCCAGTTTGCCGTCACCAATGTTTCACCACCGGTTAGGTGGCACCAAAGTTCTTCGGAAATAAATGGCATGACGGGATGCATCAATCGAAGTAATTGATCTAAGACGTAGCCAAGAACCCGTTTGGTCGCATCTGCCTCCGCGCCGCCAGCGGCGAAGATCGACTTAGTTAGTTCTAAGTACCAGTCACACAAATCATCCCAAGCAAAGTGGTAAATCAATTCGCAGGCCTTCGCGAATTCATATTTTTCCAGTAATGACGTTACCGATTCGCTGGTTTCATCAAGACGAGTCAAGATCCATCGATCAATTCCATTTAGCGAATCGAAAGCCGGGAGCGCACCTTCGACATTGGCACCATTCATCATGGCAAAGCGCGTTGCATTCCAAAGTTTTGTGGCGAAGTTTCGAGCGCCGCCAACCCATTCTTCGGCAAGCGCTTGATCTGTTCCTGGGTTGGCACCGCGAGCCAGCGTAAAGCGAAGCGCATCGGAACCGTACTTATCCATAAATTCAATCGGATCTATTCCATTGCCTTTGCTCTTGCTCATCTTCTTGCCGAAGCGATCGCGAACTAAGCCGTGCAAAACAATGGTTTTAAATGGGGGTACGCCATCGGTCGCAAAGAGACCAAACATCATCATTCGCGCGACCCAGAAGAACAAAATGTCATAACCCGTCGCTAGGACGCTGGTTGGATAAAATTTCTGGAAATCAGCGGTTTTTGCCGGCCAACCCAAGGTTGAAAGCGGCCACAAACCAGAAGAGAACCAAGTATCTAGAACATCTTCATCTTGAACATAGCCAGCAGGAGGAATCTCATCTGGGCCGCAAACAACGACTTCACCGTTAGGACCGTAAAAGACCGGAATGCGATGACCCCACCACAACTGGCGGGAGATACACCAGTCGTGCATGTTATCGATCCAATCAAAGTAACGTGGGGCAAGCTCTTCGGGATCAATCTTTACGCGACCATCTCGAACCGCATCGCCTGCAGCTTTGGCAAGTGATTCGACCTTTACAAACCATTGCTTTGATAGCCGTGGTTCCACGATCGTCTCGCATCGTTGGCAATGACCAACCGAGTGCAAATAGGGCCGCTTCTCCCAGCCGATTCGACCATCCGCACGAAGTTGTTCCACGACGGCTTTGCGAGCGACAAAACGATCCATGCCATCAAATTGGGTGTTAGTTCCATCCATAACAGCATGTTCATTCATGATGATTACCATTGGCACGTTGTGGCGCATTGCCATTTCAAAGTCGTTTGGATCGTGAGCGGCTGTTACTTTCACAGCTCCGGTACCAAATTCTGGATCGACCAACTCGTCGGCAATAATCGGAATCATTCGATTTACATATGGAAGTTTTACTAACTTCCCGACCATATGTTTGTATCGCTCATCATTTGGGTTAACCGCAACGGCGCCATCGCCCAACATAGTTTCAGGCCGAGTGGTAGCAATGCTGATCTGGTTTTCACCCTCATCGCCATAAGTAATTTGAACGAATTGGCCTTCAATTTCCTTGTGCTCAACTTCGATATCCGAAAGCGCAGTCAAACAACGAGGACACCAATTAATGATTCGCTCTGCGCGATAAATTAATTCTGCTTCGTACATTCGTTTAAACATTTCAAGAACTGCATATGAAAGATTTTCATCCATGGTGAAGCGTTCACGGGACCAATCGACGCTGTCGCCCAATCGCTTCATCTGACCCAAGATCGCGCCGCCGGATTCGGCCTTCCATTGCCAAACTCGCTTTACAAACTCTTCGCGCCCCAAATCGTGGCGACTCTTACCTTCGGTTGCCAAAGCTCGTTCCACCGCATTTTGTGTTGCTATGCCGGCGTGATCCATTCCCGGGAGCCATAGGGTTTCAAAGCCCTGCATCCGCTTCATTCGAATCAAGATATCTTGCAAAGTGTGATCGAGCGCGTGACCAATGTGGAGGCTGCCCGTTACGTTCGGAGGCGGAATAACTATGGTGAAAGGTGGTTTTGACGAATTGGAGTCGGCCGCGAAGTAGCCAGCATCAAGCCACTTTTGGTACAACGGGGCTTCGATCTCTGCCGGCGTAAAGCTGGCAGCAAGGGCTATTTCTTCACGCTCAGTCATAAGAGCAGAGTCTAGATTAAGCGCTCTTCTCTTCTGAACGCTTTTCCGCCTTGAGCGCCTTCTTAGGCGCACCGGCTGCTCGGAGTACAAATTCTGGGGCGCTCTCTTTGAGAACGGCGGCTGGGGTGATCAGCACTTTTTCAATATCGGAGCGGGAGGGTACTTCATACATCACCGTCAGAAGGGTCTCCTCCATGATGGCGCGAAGGCCACGGGCACCGGTTCCGCGCTTGATCGCCAAATCAGCGACAACCTCAAGTGCCTCAGGCGAAAGTTCTAGTTCCACTCCGTCTAGCTCGAATAAACGCTGGTATTGGCGAACCAAGGCATTCTTTGGCTCGGTCAGAATCTGCATTAGCGCCGCACGGTCCAAATTTTCCACACTGGTGATAATCGGAAGTCGACCAATAAATTCGGGAATCATGCCGAACTTCAGTAAATCTTCGGGCATGACATCGGCAAAGAAATCCTTGCCCGCATTCTCTTCGGCACTTTGCAGACGAGCATTAAAACCAACGCCGGCCTTGCCCTTGCGTCCTTCGATAATCTTTTCTAGACCTGCGAATGCGCCACCGACGATAAAGAGAATATTGGTGGTATCAATCTGCAAAAACTCCTGGTGTGGGTGCTTGCGCCCACCCTGTGGGGGAACAGATGCAGTTGTACCTTCAAGAATCTTTAGAAGTGCTTGCTGGACACCTTCGCCAGAAACATCGCGCGTAATCGAGGGATTCTCACTCTTGCGAGCTACCTTATCGATTTCATCAATATAGATAATTCCGGTCTCAGCCTTTTTAACATCAAAGTCGGCAGCCTGAATTAGTTTTAGCAAAATATTTTCCACATCTTCACCGACATAGCCGGCTTCAGTCAAAGCGGTGGCATCGGCAATCGCGAATGGCACATTAAGCATTCTGGCCAAAGTTTGCGCCAGGAAGGTTTTACCGCAACCTGTTGGACCCAAAATTAAAATATTTGATTTTGAAAGTTCTACGGCATCTTCACGTTTTGAATCACCAGACTGAACTCGCTTGTAATGGTTGTAGACGGCGACTGAAAGCGACTTCTTTGCGCGATCCTGACCGATCACATATTGATCTAAGAATTCATAGATCTCTAGCGGTTTTGGAAGTTCTTGAAGACCAAGGGTATTTGTATCGCTAAGTTCTTCGATAATAATTTCATTGCAGAGGTCGATGCACTCGTCGCAAATATAAACGCCAGGACCGGCGATTAACTTCTTGACCTGCTTTTGGGTCTTTCCACAGAAAGAACACTTCAGTAGATCGCCGGACTCGCCAATACGTGTGGACATGGCCCTAGGTTAGAACTTTTAACTCATTTTTGAGCGCGTTATTGCACCTTTCCCTGTTCGCTTATAGGCGAATTCCCTTTTTTGGGCGTCGCAAAGTAGACCGCCCCAGGAATCGCCAACATCACGAAACAGAGAACAATATGAAATACGGTAGCTCCGATTAAGTACGGCCGCTCCCCCACCAAACTGGTGACTGGGCCAGCCAGGGCCATTCCCACTGGAAGCAAAGCCAGCGAACCCATGTAATCCACGCTGGAGACACGTCCCAACATCTCATTTGGGATTTCCCGTTGCAGCGCCGTGGACCAATAGACACCAAAAGGTTCAGTTGCTAGACCCGCCACGAAATAGCAGCCAATTACAAACAATGGGGAAATCGGAAAAGCCAGCGCAAGCGGTGCTGCTGCAAAGAAGATCCAAGAAATAATAGATAGCAATCCTGGCTTCTTCGCTTTATACCTGGCAAACCAGATCGCGGTGATAACACCACCCAAGCTAAACATGGCGGTAGATGCCGCAAATACGCCGTTGCCATGAAATTCACGACGAGTAATAACCGGGAGCAGAACCGTTTCAACTCCGACCACGACCGCTAACTGAAGTGCGGCAATCAAAATAATCCAAAAGACCCAAGGCATATTCCAAACCGCTTTTAAGCCCTCTTTGATTTCGTGGCGGAAGGTCGGCCGATTTTCATTGAAAACTTTCGGCGGACTTTTTATGCCCAACAAAAGTGAAGTTCCGACAAAGAACATTCCAGCAACAAAGACGAAGGTTAATTTGCTGCCCAGTGTCGCCACCAATAACCCACCAATCGCGGGACCAACGATGGAGCCAGTTCGACCGGTGACACTTCGAAGCGCATTTCCTGCAGGAAGCTTCTCGGCGGGCAAAATTGAAGGCAAGATTGAATTTGAAGCCGGCGCACCAAGCGCTTCGCCAGCGCCCATGATAAAAATAATCACTGCCAACACCCAGGCACGTGCATGTGCAACAGAGGCAAAAACAATCGCCAGCGTAAGTAAGCCGCGCAAAACATCGGCGAAGATCATTACAAATTTCTGCGGCAATCGATCTGCCCAGACACCACCGGCTAAAACCAAAAGAACTGAAGAGAAAACTCGCGCTGCCAAGATTGAACCTAGAGTTGAAGCGCTACCGCCCGCATCTAAAACGGTTACGGCCAAGGCGACTGGAAAAGCTTGATAACCAACAACAATCAGCAGTCCAGAGACCCATAACTGCCAGAAACCTTGGTGGTGAAAGACCGTACTATCGAAGGCCTTTTTCTTAGTCACCACCGAAGGCTAACTGATTGAACTATTTAGTTGTATTCGCTTTACGGCTTGCGAAGACCTTGTCGATGATGCCGTACTCGACTGCATCTGCTGCGGTCAGGATCTTGTCGCGTTCGATATCTTTTGCAATCTCTTCTGCTGGCTTGTTAGTGTGCTTGGCCAACATCTCTTCAAGCAAGGAACGCATTCGCATGATTTCGCGGGCTTGGATTTCGATATCGGAACCTTGGCCGCCACCCTCAGAATATGGTTGGTGAATCAGAATTCGTGCATGTTCCAATGCGTAACGCTTTCCCTTTGCACCACCAGCCAATAGAACTGCAGCAGCAGAAGCTGCCTGTCCTAAACAGACCGTCATAACATCGGGGCGAATGAATTGCATGGTGTCGTAAATGGCCGTCAGCGCGGTGAAGGAACCACCAGGTGAGTTGATGTACATCATGATGTCGCGATCTGGATCCATAGATTCCAAGGTCAACAACTGCGCCATAACGTCGTTAGCGATCGTGTCATCGATTGCTTGGCCCAAGAAAATGATGCGCTCTTCGAAGAGTTTGGTGTAAGGATCTAAGCGCTTGTAGCCGTAGCTGGTTCGCTCTTCGATAGTAGGCAAGACATAACGACTGGTGAAATCATTCATTGGATTCATCTCCATCTTCATGCGGTTCCACCGCTTCCTGAAACTTGAGCTGCTGATCGAACAACGTGATCAACTAAGCCATAAGTCTTTGCCTCTTCGGCATCAAACCAGCGATCGCGATCGGAATCAGCGGTGATCGTTTCGATTGACTGACCCGAGTGGAAGGCGATGAGTTCAGCCATCTTGCGCTTGGTGAAAGACATTTGCTCGGCTTGAATTTTAATTTCAGTGGCAGTACCACCGATTCCACCCAAAGGTTGGTGCATCAAGATGCGGGCGTTAGGAAGTGCGTAACGCTTTCCTGCGGCGCCGGCACAAAGTAGGAACTGACCCATGGATGCGGCCAAGCCCATTGCGACAGTCGCAACATCGTTCTTGATGTATTGCATGGTGTCATAGATCGCCATACCTGCGGAGACCGATCCCCCTGGGGAGTTAATGTAAAGATAAATATCTTTCTCTTGATCTTCTGCTGCAAGCAAAAGCATCTGAGCAGCGATCGCGTTAGCCATGCCATCTTCGACCTGGCCACCCATAAAGATGATTCGTTCGCGTAGGAGGCGTTGGTAAACCTGATCGTCTAGGCCACCAGCATTTGAACTGGTCGAACGCGCGGTGATGAGCTCCACTACTTCCTCCTGGTCTTCAAACACATATGTGTTCGAACTTCTGGTGCGAAATTTAATCGCGGTATTGACCCTAACAATCTTTTGGGGCAATTGCTTCCAGAAAAAAGCCTTTTTCTGCCTCAGAGTGTTCGCCCTGAGAGAAGTGGCTATTCGGCAGGGGTACTTTCGAGCTCTTCGCCCGACTCGGAATCTGCAATTGGCTCTTCGGCGCGAGGTGCCAGCGCTTCCAGGTCAACGACCTTGCCCGATGTGGTCACAACTTTGACGCGAGATAGGACGCCAGCGAGCGCCTTGGCGCGAGTTACTTCAGCAACAATCGATGTGATCTGGCCGGCATCTGAGACCTCCTTAATAAATTGGTCCGGGGTCATTTGGTAGCGAGCAGCGGATCGGACCAAGTATTCGGTCAATTCAGTCTCGTTAACCTGGACGGCTTCCGCTTTTACGATCGAATCAAAGAGAATTTCTTGGGTTAGGGACTTAGTGACTTCATCAATAACTTCGGCGCGATGCTTGTCATCTTCTAAGCGACCTTCGCGTTCTAGGTGCTCATTAACCTCATCATCGATGATGCCAGCTGGCAACGGAATTGAAACCTTCTCGATTAACTGCGCAATCAGAAGATCGCGGGCATGAGTTCCTTGTTCCAAGGTCTTCATGCGGGTCAGGCGGGTAGAAATATCGTCGCGAAGCTCATTCAAAGTTTCAAATTCTGAAGCCATTGTGGCGAATGAGTCATCTAGTTCTGGCAGATCGCGATGCTTAACCGCTTTTACGGTAACTTCGATATCGCCAAGCTCGCCTTCGGCAGTTCCAACCAAAGGCGCCTTGAAGCTCTTTGACTCACCGGCGCTGAGGCCAAGAAGTGCTTCGTCCAAGCCATCGATCATTCGGTTAGTGCCCACTTCGTAAGAAATATCATTCGCAGTACCGCCATCAATCTCGGCGCCATCTACTGATGCAACCAAATCAAGGGTGACGAAATCGCCATCTTCAATCGCTTTTTCAACGGTGGTTAGCGTTCCAAAGCGAGCGCGAAGACCGTCAAGTTGCTCAGCAACTTCGGTATCGGCAACGATGACATCGTCAACAGTGATCGTCATTTCAGAGAAGTTAGGAAGATCTAGTTCTGGACGAACATCAACTTCAACGGTGAAGGAGAGTTTCTCTTTATCAACCAATTCAGTGATATCCACATTTGGTCGACCGATTACCAAAACTTCATGCTCGCGAATGGCGCGGTTATAGAAATCAGGAAGTGCGGCATTAATAGCCTCATCGAGGATCGCTGCACGTCCTAAGCGTTGTTCAACCATCGCAGTAGGTACCTTGCCCTTGCGGAAGCCAGGGATATTGATGCGCTCAGAGAGCGACTTGAAAGCGTTAGCAATGTGGGGCTCGAGCTCTTCGAAAGTAACTTCGATAGAAAGTCGGACACGAGTAGGTGAGAGTGTTTCGACGGCGCTTTTCACAGTGCTCCTTTGGAGGTGAGATTTTGTGACCTGGTATTACTGGTCGGGGCGGGGAGATTCGAACTCCCGGTCTCCTGCTCCCAAAGCAGGCGCGCTAGCCACTACGCTACGCCCCGTGGCGTAAGTGAGAATCCTAGTGGGTTAAATTCCCTTCTTAATACCGAACCATTACTCTAGGCCAAGTACAAGCAGGATTTATCTCATGATTCCGCTCACGCGTAACTACGCGGGTGTAGCTCAATGGTAGAGCCCCAGCCTTCCAAGCTGGCCATGCCGGTTCGATCCCGGTCACCCGCTCCAAAGCATTCAAGCAAAAGCCCTTTTTTTTACGGGTCTAGCAACCATAAATTGAAATCACTGCCAGGCTTATCCGAAGTAGCGCTTTGGGTTAGTTAATACCGTGGGAGCCGACCACAGTGGCGGTCGCTGGATATGGACCCTCTTCCAGACGTCCACCCAAACCTGATTGAAAGGCCGCGAAAGCGGGCGAAGACATAAGTGGGTTGTTCTCGCTATCGAGGGTAGCAATGTGTAGGAAAGTGACTCCATCATCAAGTCTCAGAGCTTCATAACGAATTCCCGCCACTTTTCGCTCAGCCAGTTCCGCAAAGAACGCCGCGATTAACTGTGCGTTCTCGTCCGCGCATTCGGACTTGGTCCGATAGCGAATCACTCGAGTTTCCATTATTTCAAACCTCTCATCTTGTTGTTACGTGCATCGTGTGTAAGTTCGGCCAGGCCGAGCTCTTCTAACAAAGGCGGAAGATACATACCAAATCGTCCCCGATAACCCTTACGGAGTCCGTACCAACCACCGACCGGATTGCTCTTCGCTCTTCCAAATGCTTCGACGGTGCCAGGTGCTGGAACTTTTCCCTCATCGGCAGCTCCGAGCAAAACCCAATCACCTTGCGCGATTAGCCACTTATGCAAATCATCGATAGCTCGCCACATATACACAAGTTTTGTCGATCCCACCTGACACACAAGTTCATTGGGATCAGCTTTTTTATCTCGGTACATCTCGTATTCAGAACTGCCCGGTGGAGTAGTCAGTTTCCATGGATTTTCTTTGCTGCCGAGAGTCATAATTGCTCCTCCTTAAATGTGGTTGATATTGCGGTCATGTAATAAGTCACAAGCGATTGCCATCCGGCTGAGTTTCGATTTCGCCGTTCTTCTGCACGCGAGCCAAGTCGCTCCCAACCGTCATGTTCAATCTGGACGATGGTCTCTCCGATTCCCTTTGGAACAAATCTGATCGTGACAGTTGTCGCATCAGAACGATCGCTCCCGATGTGCCATAAATAACTCAACCGTTGAGGCGGTTCCCATGCAGTCACCTCTCCCCAGTCGTGCTCCTCGCCCTCTGGGGTTCGTTCAAAAATTCGTCCTCCTACACCTGACTCAAGAATCACGGTCACGTCTTTTCGACCCGACACTGTGTGGTCGGTTGGCCACCAAATCTTGATTTGATTGGTCCAAAGTTCAAAGGCTTTTTTTTGCGAGCACGCCACTTCGAACGAGAACGTCAGTGGTTCCATCATTCGTCAATTTTCACTTGTGAATTATTGGCAAAAAGTGAAAACCGTACTGATGCTTCGCTCCACACGCGGTCGAGGTATTCGCGTACCGCCTCTAGTCCCTGTTCGTGAAGTCTGTAGATCCGTCGAGTCCCTTCGGCTTGTTCAGTCACTAGCTTTGCCTCCTTGAGAAGCCTTAGGTGACGGGAGACAGCAGGTCTGCTTATGGGCATAGCTGCCGCGAGATCCGTCACTGACTTTTCTCCGTGGCTTAGAAGTCGGAGAATTTCACGACGATTCGGATCACCGAGCGCCTCAAATGGATCTCTGACTGGATCGGTAACCATACGGTTACTGTAACAATCTAGTTACGGAAGAACAAGAGCTCCGACGGATCTAAATGTTTATCGGATGCCATAGAACGCCAGCCTTTTAATCTGGCCATGCCGGTTCGATCCCGGTCACCCGCTCCAGATCTTCCGGGGCTCTCTTGAATGTTGAAATTCTTCAAATTTGGAAAATCACTGCGCTTCCAGAGAAGGTAACTGAATCCGCTCCCGTTTCCCCTAATCCATCGACAATTAAAACTGAAAGTGATGCCGACGTGGTTGGAGAAATTTTCCCAACGATCACATACGAGTATTTCGAGTAGATATCGCTTCCTGAATTCGCAAAGTACGAATAAGCCGACGACGTCGAGTAAGAAAGCGTTGAAGGCTCTGAGGAAGTTACAAGCGCACCTAGCTTTTGCTGACTAGGCGCGAGCGTTGTTCTGCGCCCGGTGACCACGATAGAAAAGCTGTAGTGATTGTTCGCGACGAGATTTCCAAAAGCAATACTCGATGAGGTTGTTCCAGGTGTGGCCGTCTGTAATACCCACGCGGATAGCGAAACTGCCTGAGTTGCCGACGTTCCAGCGGGGCCTGTCGCACCAGTGGCGCCGGTTGAGCCTGTCGGACCAGCAGGACCAGCGGGGCCTGTCGGACCAGCAGGACCAGCAGGACCTGTGGCACCCGTTGCTCCAGTTGCGCCAGCTGGGCCCGT
>CAIQNN010000049.1 GCA_903873185.1 uncultured Actinomycetes bacterium | reverse complement strand
TTCTTGCGCTCATCGTTAAGAAGTGAACGAACCGCTCCGCTACCTTCGGCGACTAGCACGATGCCGGGTCGACCAACGCTGCGGTGGACCATGTCTTGGTTCTTCGAGACGTTAACGGCGGGAGTTGTCTCCCAACCTTTACGGATTGCCATGATTACACTCGCGCCTGCTCCAACCTGATCTTCGATCGAGGAGTATGCGGCGATATTGGCTTGACGAGTGAAAAAGAAGAAGGAGGCAAGTAGCGCCAAAGGTATTGAAAGAATTCCGAAGTAGACCGGATGACCGGCCCAAGAGCCGAAGATGATGCCGATTACCGCAACCGTAACGAAGATTAGAAGCATCCAGAGAACCGATAGTGGGCGCTCTTGACGAGTTACCTTAAAGGCATCCTTGATGACCTTTAGTTGTGACTCTTTTGCGACCTCGCCCTTGGCCAAAGCTTGGGCTTGCTTCTTCTTGCGATTAAAGATTGCCATCGTTATTCATCCTCTTTCTTAGGTGTTGAAGGATTGTTCTTCTCCTTCAATTTCGCCATAAATTCATCGTGCTCTTTTTGAGCTTCTTCAAGAGTTGGTGCGGCGCCACCTAATCGGGCAGGAGCCCAACGTTGGCCGACATGAGAGTCAGGGTAGCGATCTTGAACGAAGTGAAGTAGTTCCACCATCCGTTTCTTGAGCTCAATTTCCGCAGCATCAACGTCGGTGCCTCGTTCTACGGACAGAGGTTCGCCGAAGGCAACCGTTATTGGATATCCATTGCGCTTAAAGTCGCGTTTCATTCGCTTGCTGTAAACCCTTTGGCTACCCCAAACGATGGTGGGAATAATTGGAACTCCAGAGCCCATCGCCAAGCGCACGGCTCCGGTTTTTAAATCTTTGATTTCAAAACTTCGAGAGATTGTGGCCTCTGGAAATATGCCGACGATTTCGCCCGCGCGTAGCGCACGCAGCGCCGCGACAAAAGAGGCAGAACCATTAGAGCGATCGACTGATATGTGGTGCATTCCTCGCATGAGTGGACCGGCAATTTTGTTATCGAAGATTTCCTTTTTTGCCATAAAGCGCACATAACGATTAACGGGAAGCGCTGCGGTGCCGGCGATCGCGAAATCAAGATAACCAACATGATTAATCGCCAGTACTGCGCCACCTTTGCGGGGAATATTTGCCTCGCCGAAGACGGTGAATTTCAAACCTAGGTAGCGCCATAGCGTCTTGATTGCTACAACAACTGGGGGATAGACCAGATCAGCCATTATTTGAACTCGCTTGGAGCGCTTTCTTTTCTTGCGCCTGCTTGTAAAGTCGACCAGCTCGGTAGCTGGAACGAACTAGCGGACCGCTCATTACGCCAGAGAATCCAATCGCTTCAGCCTCGCCAGCGAGCTCAACGAACTCATTTGGTTTAACCCAGCGCTCTACGGGGTGATGCTTCAAAGTTGGACGAAGATATTGAGTGATCGTGATTAGATCGCAACCAGCTTCATGTAGATCTTCTAAAGCTTTGGTGATCTCTTCTCGAGTTTCGCCCAGACCCAAAATCAAATTGGACTTGGTAATCAGCCCAAATGCTCGAGCTTGAGAAATTACATCTAGGGAGCGCTCGTAGCGAAAAGCTGGTCGAATCCGCTTAAAGATTCGGGGGACGGTCTCGAGATTGTGTGCGAATACTTCTGGGCGCGTTTCAAATACTTGGTTTAGCAGATGTGGATGACCGCTGAAATCCGGTGCCAACATTTCAACGCCAGTTCCAGGATTTAACTCGTGAACCATTCGAATCGTTTCGGCATAAAGCCAGGCGCCTTCATCTTCCAAGTCATCGCGAGTTACACCAGTGATGGTGGCATAACGCAAGCCCATTGATCGAACTGATTCGCCGACGCGACGAGGTTCATCGCGATCCAATGGCCCGGGCTTACCGGTATCGATATTGCAGAAGTCGCAACGGCGGGTGCATTGTTCCCCGCCAATTAAGAAAGTGGCTTCCTTATCTTCCCAGCACTCGAAAATATTGGGACAAGCTGCTTCTTGGCAGACGGTGTGAAGTCCTTCGGTAACCACGAGCGAGCGGAGTTTGGTGTACTCCGGACCCATGTTGGCTCGAGTTTTGATCCATTCGGGCTTGCGCTCAATTGGCGTCTCGGTATTTCTGGCTTCGATACGAAGTAGGCGACGACCTTCTGGTGCAATTGTCATTTAATCTGCCACCCGAGCTAGAGCCTCATAAAGATATTTTTCGACTATTGGAGAGATCTCCTCGATGGTTACATCCCGACCCAGTTCTTGGGAGATTGAAGTGACACCAGAGTCGGTGAAACCGCAAGGAATGATGGCGTTGAAGGCGGAGAGATCTGGATTCACATTTAGCGCGAAGCCATGCATGGTTACGCCCTTTGCGACTCGGATTCCGATAGCTGCGATTTTGCGATCGCCATTAGCGTCGCGCAACCAGACGCCGGAACGTTCGCAATAGCGAACTGCTTCAATTCCCAATTCCTGGCAAGCAGCAATTAGCGCGGTTTCGATTTCGCGCACAAAGCCAACAACTTCGTTTCGTTGGCGCAGTTTAATAATGGGGTAGCCAACTAATTGTCCCGGACCATGCCAGGTGAGTTTTCCACCGCGATCGACATTGATGACGGGGGTGCCATCCATTGGTCGCTCGTGATCTTCGGTGCGACGTCCAGCTGTGTAGACCGAAGGATGCTCTAGGAGAATCAGGGTGTTGGGACGGAGCCCAGCAGCGACCTCTTCGTGGATTTTGCGCTGTGACGCCCAGGCGGTCTCATAATCAACCAGCCCTTGGCGCTTCAGGGCAATGCCGGCAGTGGCGGTAGGAGACATGATCCCAAGCCTAATTGGGTAGATGAACTTTCGCTAAATGGGAGCAGAATCTGCGATTTTGATCGATTTTGAGAGCGAAAATGGGCTCTTTGATAGGTAGGGTTTGGCGAGAAATCCACAAGATCGAATTTTAGGAGTTTTAAATGTCATCGAATTTGGCACCGGCACGGGGCAAAACTGCTGGCCGCAAGGCGATATGGCTCGCGGCGCTGGTGACCATCATTTGGTTGGGAATTGGCAGCGTAGTCGGCCCACTCTTTGGCAGCCTTTCGACGGTTCAAAAGAATGACAACTCAAAATTCTTGCCCGACAAGTCAGAGTCCTCCCTGGCCGCCACCGCAATAGCGAAGTTCTCGGCGACCTCCTCCTTCAATCAGTTCCCAACTCTCATTCTCTTTGTGGGGCCAGCAGATGATGCAAAGGTTGCGCTGGCTAATCAATTTGTTGCCGGCTTGGGTCAGAAGAATTTAGTCGACTCCAAGGGCGCGCTGATCAAAGATAAAGCTGGCGCCCCAATCTCAATTTCGATCTCAAAGTATTTGGCACCAGGTGCGCAGATCGGTGCTTTCCCGTCACCGAAGAAAGATGCCATTCTGGCTAACTTGCCGCTAAGCGAATCGATCGCTGGCGCATTGCTCCCGGATTCAAAACCAGTCCTTCCGGCAGTCGTAAAAACTATTCGCTACTACTCAACTCAATTCGCAGCCGCAAATGGCTTCACAACTCATACAACTGGACTGGGTGGCTTATTCGCCGATTTGTTTGACGCGTTCAGTGGATTAGACACCAACCTTTTAGCAACAACTGGTTTGGTAGTGGCTTTGATTTTGATCGTGGTTTACCGATCACCGATTCTCTGGATTCTGCCGCTCTTCTCGGCGTTAATCGCGCTCTCGTTATCGGGCGGGGTAATCTATGAATTGGCTAAGCACAATGTTTTAACTTTGGATGGTCAGTCTCAGGGAATTCTCTCGGTATTGGTGTTAGGCGCGGCGACGGACTATGCCTTGTTGCTGATTGCCAGATATCGCGAAGAGCTTCATAGTCATGAATCGCGAGTCGATGCCATGAAGATTGCATGGCGCGGCGTTGTCGAACCAATTGTTGCTTCAGGTAGCACCGTGACACTTGGCTTGTTGGTCTTGCTACTTAGCCAATTAACCAATAACCGCGGCTTGGGACCAATCGGAGCAATCGGAATCGTCTGCGCGATGATCACTGTTTTAACTTTTCTTCCCGCGCTGCTTCTACTTTTCGGTCGCTGGATCTTTTGGCCAAAGCGTCCTACATATGGCTCCGAAGACGAGAAGCTAAGTGGAATTTGGGCAAAGGTGGCGAACTCGACCGCTCGGAACCCAAGAAAATACTGGGTGATTTCGGCCGCAGTTCTCTTGATCCTGGCTGCTTTCTCTACGACCCTGCATTCAAATGGTTTATCTACGGCTCAATCTTTCACTGCCAGAACCGATGCGGTTGTTGGACAAGAGCAATTACTTAAGTATTTTCCGGGCGGCCAAGGTCAACCAACTCAAATCGTTATCGCGCAAGCTGGCGTTGATTCAGCCACAACCGCACTCAAAGCACTGCCTGGTGTGAGTTCCGTAGTCCCTCAAACTGTTAGCCCAATTATTCCAGGTCAACCAATGCCGGCCACAAAGGTTGTTGATGGCAAGGTGCTCTTGAATGTAACCCTGGGCTTTTCACCAGATACTGATAAAGCCGTCAACTTGATTCCAGCAATCCGCGCCTTGGTTCATAAACTTGATGCGGGTTCATTAGTGGGTGGAACTTCTTCGGTCTATTACGACATTCACCAAGCGACCCGACATGATCAACGGTTAATTATCCCGGTCATCTTGTTGTTGATTGCCATAATCTTGGCCTTGTTGCTTCGATCTATCTTGGCCTCGCTGTTGTTGTTGGCAACCGTGGTGCTTTCATTCTTGGCCACGCTAGGTGCTTGTTCCATCGTCTTTCACCACCTGTTCCATTTTGCGGGAGAAGATTCCTCATTTCCATTATTTGCCTTTGTCTTCTTAGTCGCGCTGGGCATTGACTACAACATCTTCCTGATGACCAGAGTTCGAGAAGAGACGATTAAGTTTGGTACCCGAAAAGGAATGACCAAGGGCGTGACCGTAACTGGCGGCGTTATTACCTCGGCCGGAATAGTTCTGGCCGCAACCTTTACCGTTTTGGGAATCTTGCCGCTGGTCTTCTTGGCTGAGCTCGGATTCGCTGTTGGCTTCGGCGTACTTCTAGATACCTTATTAGTGCGCTCAATCTTGGTTCCCGCTTTGGTTCACTCCATCGGGCCAAAGGTTTGGTGGCCGTCAAAACTTCAGAACGAGGCGGCGGGCGCGTCCGAATAACGAGGTAAGTTTGGCTTTATGAGTTCACCGTTACGAGTTGGGATCGCAGGCTATGGCTTAGCTGGGCGCTACTTTCATGCACCATTGCTGAAGGGCTGTGGCTTTGAAGTTGCCGCAATCGTCACGAATAATTCGCAGCGTCAAGATGCCGCTCGCCACGATTTTCCGAAGGTTCAAGTGGTTTCTGATTATGCCGATCTTTTGGCCATGGGTTTGGATTTAATAGTCATTGCCACCGGCAATGTGGCACATGCGCCAGAAGCGATCGCTGCGATGCACGCCGGCATTCCGGTGGTGGTTGATAAACCAATGGCGTTAGATGCTGGCCAAACTGCTGAGGTGATTGCGGTATCCAAAGCGACTGGGATTCCAGTATCAGTATTCTTCAATCGCCTTTGGGATAGCGATTCATTGACCATCAAAAAAGCGTTGAGCGAAGGAGTTTTAGGAAAGGTCTTTCGCCTAGATTCCAGATTTGAACGCTTTCGTCCAGATACCAACGCGCAATCTTGGCGCGAGAATCTTCCTCCCGCAGATGGGGGTGGCAATCTTTTAGACTTGCAACCACATTTAATTTCGCTTGCGCTGGATTGGTTTGGTCCAGCTCATGTTTCGTTCTCCGCGGTCAGATCCATTCGCGGCATGGCAGATGACGATGTCGTAGTTGTGCTTACTCATGACTCCGGGGTTGATTCTTACCTTTCCGCCTCAGCAATTGTTGGCGCCCCAGGCCCGAGAATTCGATTGATGGGGGAGAAGGCCGCCTTAGTCATCACAGAATTGGATCCCCAAGAAGGACTTCTACGTTCTGGAAGTTTCCCTGCCGGGGGCAATTGGAGCGAAGAGACGCGATCGCTCGCGCAACTGCATCTAGGTGATGAAGTGCGCCCTTACCCGGCGGTGCCAGGAAACTATGCCGCCTTCTATCTTCAGGTTAAAGCTGCGCTAACTCAGGGCGCAGCTTGGCCAACCTCAACCGATCAGGCGTTGGCAGTCGCACAACTGATAGATCAGGCTCGCGAAATTTCGGTGCGTTAATGGGGGAACACCACCAAGTTGTTGTCGTTGGGGCTGGATTAGCAGGCTTGACCGCTGCTCGTTATCTACAAAGCGCAGGCATTGATGTTTTGGTTTTAGAGGCTTCCGATCGCGTGGGCGGTCGAGTAACTTCCGATGTTATCGACGGGTTCATCCTTGATCGCGGTTTTCAAGTTATCAATCCAGCCTATCCAGAGATCGTGGCGCTGAATCTCCTGAACGGTTTGAACTTTTGTGCAATCACTCCTGCACTACGCATCAGTCGCGAAGCGGGGGATTTAATTGTTGGAGATCCACGAAAGAATCCGGGGTTCCTTCCAGCGTTGCTTTCAAGCCGAAGTGGCACCATCTCTGAAAAAGTTAACTTCTTGAAGTTTCTGCTACACAAGCAAGATACATTGCAAACTTTTGGCGCTGCCTCTGAAGACTTTGTGAATTTCGCTGCCTCGGTTTTGAATCCATTCCTGCGCGGCGTCTTTCTTGCTGATCCTGAACTGGTTAGCGCTCGAGTCGCAAAAGAGATCATTCGTTTCTTCGCGAAGGCAACACCAGGCGTGCCGCAAGATGGTGTAAAAGCTTTTTCACAAGCGTTGGCTGAACCAGTTGTAAATATTAGATTCAATGAAGTTGTTCAAGAGGTTTTACCCGGAAAAGTCCGCACCGATAATGGTGAAGTGCATGCAGATCAAATCATCGTAGCCGTTGATCCAACGACCGCGACTCAGCTCTTGGGAATCACCAACTCGCCGGTGGTCTCGAGCAGTACGACTTGGTACCACTCAACAATAGAAGAGATTGCGAACGCAAAGTATTTAGTCGTAGATCCTTCGGCCCCAATCGCGAATTCGATCGTGATCTCGGAAGTTTCGCCAACTTACGCCCCGGCTCGATTGAATTTGATTGCGACAACTACTCTGGAGCCGATTTCCGAGAGTGAAGTTCGAAGATGGTTAGCCAAGATGTGGAGCGCTGATACTAGAAGTTGGGAGTTAGTGGCCACCTACAACATTAAGCAATCACTTCCGCTTCACGTTACATATCCATCGCAAGATTTCAAGTTAAACGATGGTTTATATCTTGTGGGCGATCATCGATCATTGCCATCGCAACAGGGAGCAATGTTTGGTGGCCGAGTTGCCGCCCAAGACATTATTCGATCAATAGCGCCAAAGCGTTAATGATGTGTGGGTAATCGAAAGTAAAACCATCTTCGGTTAGAACGCTTGGCATGACTTTCTTTGAACCCAGCACTTCGCTTGCAAAGCCACCCATCACAATCTTCAAGGCAAATGCAGGTGCCGGAAAGAGCGCTGGACGGTGCAGGGCGCGAGCAAGAGCCGCGGTGAACTCTTGATTCGTGACCGGATTTGGCGAGGTCAAGTTAACTGGGCCAGAGACCTTAGATTCAAGCAAGTGGCAAATGGCTCGGATCTCATCGTGCAACGTGATCCAAGACCACCATTGCTGACCTGAACCAAGTCGACCGCCAAGACCTAATCGAAAGAGTGGAACTAGCTTTCCGAGCGCCCCGCCAGTTGGATCAAGAACTAATCCAGTGCGGATATTGACGGTTCGAACATCGGCGCCGGCCAGATGTGAGGCGGCTTCCCATTCGCGACAGACGGTTGCCAGAAAATCATCACCAGAGCGGTCGCTTTCAACAACGGCACGATTACCGGATTCGCCATACCAACCAACGGCACTGGCAGAAATAAAAACTGATGGTTTTACGATCGCACAAGCATTAGCAATCGCAGTGGTGCCCAGCAGACGCGAGTTCAGAATCGTGGCCTTGTATTTCGGAGTCCATCGTTTATCGCCTACTCCAGCGCCAGCCAAATGGATAACGGCATCAATTCCTTCAAGCGCCGCTAAATCAACGGTTCCTGCAATTGGATCCCAAGAAATTTCATCTGGGGACTTAGCTTCGCGGCGAACGAAGCGTTGAACAGTATGACCCTCGCTGCGCAGATGACCTACAAGGGCAGTGCCTATTAATCCTGAGGCGCCTGTGACAGCGATCCGTTGCGGTGGCAACATACGTTAAAGACCCAAGTCGGATTCGAAACGACCCTCTTCTAGTCGCGTCTTTAGGGTTGCTAGGAATCGCGCAGCATCGGCGCCGTCGACGATTCGGTGATCATATGAAAGCGCAAGATAGACCATGGAGCGGATGGCAATGGTTTCACCACCGTCATCACCCTTCATAACAACTGGACGCTTAACTACAGCGCCAAGACCAAGAATCGCAACCTGTGGTTGGTTGATAATCGGCGTGTCAAACAGGGCGCCTCGGCTACCGGTATTGGTAATGGTGAAGGTTCCGCCACCTAGTTCATCAGGTTTGATTTTGTTGTCGCGAGTACGTGCAGCGACATCAACAATCTTGCGAGCAACACCGCCGATATTTAAATCACCAGCATCGCGTATGACAGGAACGAGCAATCCCTTTTCAGTATCAACCGCGACACCTAAATGCTCAGCGCCGTGATAGGTGATCATGTCGCCATCGAGTGAGGCATTAACTACCGGATGCTGCTTCAGCGCTTCGCAGACAGCTACTGCAAAGAAAGGCAGGAAGGTTAGTTTGACTCCTTCGCGAGCTTCGAAGGAAGCTTTGGCTCGATCGCGAAGCCTTGCGATCTTTGAAACGTCTACTTCAATAACTGTGGTCAATTGTGCGCTGGTCTGAAGTGATTCGACCATGCGGGCAGCAATGACTTTACGCAACCTGGTCATTTGAACGCTGGTGCCGCGAAGTGGTGAAACCGCGATTGAAACTGGCGCTACGGCTGCGGCGCGAACACTTGTCACTTCAGCAGCAGGTTTTGCAGCCGACCAAACATCTTCCTTGCGAATTCGCCCGCCAATACCTGAACCAGTGACAGTGGCGAGATCTACGCCTTGTTCAGATGCTAGTTTGCGAACAATTGGAGTTACATAAGAATCAGTGTTTGCAGATTCCGCAACCGGCTCAGGAGTTCGCACTGGTGGGGTAACTACAACAGGTGCGACGACAACAGGCGCAGCAACAACAGGTGCGACGACAACAGGTGCGACGACAACAGGTGGAGCAATTGGTTCAGGTGCAACGACCACTGGCGGAGCTACAACAGGTGCAGCAACAACAGGTGCTGATCCCGCGGCTCCGATGGTGGCCAATCTTGCGCCAACTGGAACGGTTGCATCCGCTGGAACATCGATAGAAAGAATTACACCAGCAACTGGTGAAGGAATTTCAGTATCAACTTTGTCGGTAGAAACTTCGAGAAGCGCTTCGTCGACTGCGATGTTATCGCCAACGTTCTTGAGCCATCGGGTAACAGTTCCTTCGGTGACACTCTCGCCTAAGGCTGGCATCGAAACGATTGTGCCCGTGGCTGCTACAACTGGCGCAGCGACAACAGGTGCAACGACCACGGGCGCAGCACTTGGTTCTGGCGCAGCAATTGGTTCTGGCGCAGCAACTACAGGAGCAGGTACGGCAACGGGTTCTACGACTGGAGCAGGAGCGACAACAGCAACGGGTTCCGGCGCGGCCGCAACAGGTGCAACTACAGGAGCTGGAGCGGCGGCACCATCTGCGATGATCGCTAGCTCTGCGCCGACGGGAACGGTCTCATCGATTTGCACAACAATTCGCTGCAAAGTTCCGGCGACAGGTGACGGGATTTCGGTATCGACTTTGTCAGTTGATACTTCGAGGAGTGGCTCATCAATCGCAACTTGGTCACCCTCAGCTTTCAACCAGCGAGTGACAGTTCCTTCGGTAACGCTCTCTCCGAGCGCAGGCATCGTTACAGAAAAGGTCATTGACTTATCTCCTATTAACCGTGGGCATGAAGTGGTTTGCCGGCAAGCGCCATGTGGGCTTCGCCGATCGCTTCGGACAGAGTTGGGTGGGCATGGATGAGAGGAGCGACATCAGCGGCTTCTGCCTCCCAGTTGTAAATAAGTTGAGCTTCAGCCAGCAGTTCGCCAACTCGAGCTCCAACCATGTGGATTCCAAGAACTGGACCATCTTTCTTTGCAACCAATTTGATTGAGCCTGCGGTCTTCAAGATGTTTGCTTTGCCATTTCCGGCCAAGTCGTAAGTTAGTTCAACAACATCATGGCCGGCCTCTTTGGCCTGCGCTGTAGTTAAACCAACTGAGGCAACTTCTGGCTCGGAGTAGGTGACTCTTGGCACTCCTGGGTAATTAATAGGGCGGGGGTTTAAACCAGCGATTTCTTCCGCAACTAAAATTCCTTCGGCAAAGCCGACGTGCGCTAATTGCAACGTTGGAATGATGTCGCCTACTGCCCAAATTCCTGGAACATTGGTTCGGCATTTATCGTCAACAATCAGATAGCCGCGATCCATCGTTAGGCCAGCTTCCTCGTAGCCAATTCCAGATGTGACTGGGCCACGTCCGACGGCAACCAAAAGCATTTCAGCGGTGAAAGTCGCACCATTTTCCAAGGTGACAGTTACACCTTCTGGGCTCTTTGTAGCGGAAGCGAAGCGTGTTCCAACTTCAAATTTAATGCCACGCTTGCGGAAAGCACGCTCTAATTGTTTGCTGGTGGATTCATCTTCGAGAGCTACCAGACGAGGCAACGCTTCAATGATGGTCACATCGGAACCAAAGGATTTCCAGACTGAGGCGAACTCACAACCAATTACGCCGCCGCCCAGAACAATTACGCTGCTAGGCACCTTCTCAAGTTTTGTTGCATGATCGCTGGTCACGATTTGAACGCCATCTATTTCCAGGCCAGGCAGTGAGCGGGCGTAGGACCCGGTTGCTAGGACGATGTTCTTGCCTTGGTAGGCCACGCCATTTACCTCGACGGTGTTCTTATTTACTAGCCGGCCATGGCCTTCAATATAAGTAATGTTTCGAGACTTAACGAGACCTTGAAGGCCTTTGTGAAGCTTCGAGATGACGCCATCTTTATAGGCGTTGACTGCGAGCATATCCATCGAGACGAATTGGGCATTTACGCCAAACTCGGAAGCGTGACGGGCGCTGTCGGCCACTTCGCCGGCGTGTAAAAGCGCCTTGGTGGGAATGCAGCCACGATGCAGGCAGGTGCCACCCAATTTATCCTCTTCGACCAGCGCAACGTTGAAGCCAAGTTGAGCAGAGCGCAAGGCGCAGGCGTATCCGCCGCTGCCGCCACCAAGGATTACTAGATCAAATTCAGACACGGGCGACCCTTCAAGTCAAAGATAGATAGGGGTCAATCTTGCCACGCTTTTGGCTCTGGATTCCCCTCGAAATGGTTGTGGCTAATTCTGTGACGAAACCAACTCCGCAAGCCGCACCAAGGAGCGAAGCGCAACTCCGGTCCCGCCAAAGGCGGTATAGCCATATGGCTCATCTGCGTTGTATCCCGGTTTCGCAATATCTAAATGGAGCCATGGCAGCTGATCTGAGACGAATTCTCGCAGGAACAGGCCCGCAACGAGCATTCCTCCCATCCGCTCACCGATATTGGCCATATCCGCTACCGGAGAATCCAACGTGGGGCGAAGTTCTTCTGGAAGGGGCATAGGCCAGAAATTTTCGCCCGATTCAGCTGCGGCTTGGCGGAAGATTTCTTGGAAATCGGGGTTATTTGTCATGATGGCACTTACGCGCTTACCCAGCGCAATGCCTTGAGCACCAGTGAGCGTCGCAACATCTACAAGTCCCACCAGATTACCAGCGGCTTTGCCAACTTCTTGGGCTCGAACCATTGCATCGGCCAAGACCAAGCGACCTTCAGCATCTGGATTGAGTACTTCGACGGTCTTGCCGCCGTAAATCGTAATGATGTCGCCGGGGCGAGTTGCGGTACTGCTGACCATATTTTCAGCCATAGCCGCCCAACCATCGATAGCGATTGGAAGTTTAAGTTCGGCAATAACCAGGACTGCTGCTATGACGGCGGCGGCGCCACCCATATCGGATTTCATCGCCTCCATGCCTAAGAACGGTTTTAAATTCAAACCGCCGGTATCGAAGGTGATTCCCTTGCCGACGAAAGCTATTCGTTTCTTTGCTCCCACTGGCGAGTAGGAGATTCGGAGCAAACTCGGTGGATTTGCCGACCCAGCGCCGACTGAAGTTATGCCGCCATAACCTTTAGCTTTCAAAGTTGCGGCGCTCATAATTTCAACCTTGACGTTCAGTGCACTCGCTTCCTTCTTCATGCGAGTTGAAAAGTTAATCGGGGTCAAATGGCTAGGGGGAGTATTAACGAGGTCGCGCACCAGATGAGTGCGCTTTGCAATCAGAGTTGCCCGCTTGATCGCCTGCTTCGCAGCTGGAGTGTTAAGAGGAGAGAGAATGGAAATATTGGAAAGCGGTAATTGGTGCTCACTCTTACTATCAACTCGAAAATCGTGGAAGCCGTAAGCGCCAATAGCTGCACCCTCGGCAATGGCGGCTAACTCTTCGATTGATCGGTGTGGCAGCGAAAAGGTGGCGCTCTTTTGACCATCGAGGTGACGCGCAGCACTTCCTGCAGCTCGGCGTAGCGTTTCATGAGTTGGGGCAGTTATCTCGCCGCCAAAACCAGTAAAAACCAACATACGGGGGGAGTGGAACGGAACCTTTGTAACTTCATCAACTTTGCCGGTGGCACCCAGATCCACCAAGGTATTCAAGAGCCAGCGGCGTTCAGCCGCGCTCAATAAATCCGATGTTGCGCTCGCGATGATGAGTTTTCCATCTCGTTGACCCAATCCCAGGACTAATGGGTCATTGTTAGCGCTTGAAATCAATTTAAGTGTGGTCATCTACCTATCCTTTGAAGAGTTCAGAGCCTACGCGAACTTTCAATTAGTTCCGATAAGTTAAGCAGATGAAATCTCCTTTATTTGATTGGCATTCCGCACGCGATGCAAAATTGGCGGACTTTGGTGGCTGGGATATGCCGATTGAATATCCGAAAGGCGCGGTGGCTGATTTAGCTGGCGGCGTACTTGCAGAGCACGCGGCTGTCAGGGAAAGAGTTGGATTGTTTGACGTCTCCCACCTGGGAAAGATTTCAGTCGTAGGGCACGGCGCTAAGAATTTCTTAAATACGATGATCACAAACGATCTCAACAAAATTTCCACTGGCAGCGCGCAGTACAACTTGCTTTGTAATGATTCTGGTGGGGTTATCGATGATCTAATCGTCTATCAGCGAAGCGAAGAGAATTTTTTTCTAATTCCCAATGCGGCCAATTGCGCTGATGTGGCGGAGGTACTTCGCTCGCATGCTCCAGTTGGAATCGAGATCACCAATCTTCACGAAAGTTATGGAGTGCTCGCTCTTCAAGGGCCACTCTCCTCAGCAGTCTTAGAAGCTCTAGGGATATCGCTCACTTTGGATTACATGGCTTTTACCGAAGTTCGCATCCCCGGTCATGATGACCTTGGAACGGTGATTATTTGTCGAACTGGATACACCGGCGAGTTTGGCTATGAACTGCTGCCGCTATGGGAGAGCGCATTGCCACTATGGGAATTGTTAGTAAAAGAGGTATCAGTTTTAGATGGTCGCGTCTGCGGATTGGGAGCCAGAGATACGCTGCGGACTGAGATGGGCTATCCATTGCATGGCCATGAACTTTCATTGGAAATTTCGCCACTGCAGGCGAGCGCCGGTTGGGCAGTTGCTCTCAGTAAGCCCACCTTCCTTGGAAGCGTGGCGCTAACCTCCGAAAAAGCCTCCGGCCCGAAGCGAGTACTGCGAGCCCTTAAATGTTCCGATCGCGGAATTCCGCGGGCAGGGATGCTGGTCAAGAGCGAGAGCGGTGAAGTTTTAGGTGAGGTAACTAGCGGCACTTTTTCGCCAACTCTTAAAACTGGAATTGCGCTAGCGCTGCTGTTGCCAACGGTGAAAGTTGAGGACGTTGTTGAAATTGATGTCCGAGGCCGGGCGAGCAAAGCAACTATTACAAAACTACCTTTTGTAATTTCACACGTGCGCTAGATCAAGTTCTCCTTAGCGGCAACGATAACTGGGCGACCAGAATCCAGGGTAAAGACATTTATTCGATTGTCAAAAGCTTCGCGAAGTTCTGAGGAATGAATAACCGAATGTGCTGGCCCGTGGAGTAAAACATTGCCGTCTTGCATCACGACAATTTCTTCGGCATACATTGCCGCCAGAGTAATGTCATGCATTGTTGAAATAATTGTCACGCCGCGTTCTTTGAGAAGTTCAATATTGTTTAATGTGGAAATTTGATGATGCAGATCTAATGCACTTGTTGGTTCATCAAGCAAAATGACTTCAGGTTCTTGGGCCAAAGCTCGAGCGATCAGGGCCCGTTGCATCTCGCCGCCGGATAATCGTGAGACATGTTGATTGTGAAGCCCATAAAGTTGAGTTTGTTCTAAGACCTTGTGGACAAAACGCCGACCAGCAATGGATTCACGACCCCAACCATCTTTCTTGGCGCGTCCCATCATTACGTACTCGGTAACGCTCATGCCCAATGGGATTTGGGGCTGTTGCGGGACGAAGGCGACATTTCGCTCTTGGCTGTGAAAAACTTCAACCCCACCCTCGGTCAAGGAACCCGAGTAAGGGAGGACGCCGAGAAGTGCTCGCAGAAAAGTTGTCTTACCAGCACCATTAGGTCCGACCAAGCAGGTCCACTTTTCGGGTTGAATGACCAAATCAATATGGTTCAAAATAGTGCGCTCTCCGATGCGAACTGTTAAATCCTTGGCTTGAATCATTGGGTGACTCTCCTTTTGCGAAGAACGACTAAAAAGAACGGTGCACCAACGAATGCGGTGATTACACCGATTGGCAACTCCGCTGGTGATAACAAGGTACGTGCTCCAAGGTCGGCCAACACCAAGAATGCAGCGCCGGCCATTGCAATGGTCGCTAGCGATCGATTGGTAACTCTGTGAGTGATTCCGCGAACCAGGTGAGGCACGACGATTCCGACAAAGCCAATCAAACCGCTGGCGGCAACGGCGGTGGCAGTAGCGAGAGTTGCCGCCGCAACCGCAATTATTCGAAGTTTGTTTGGATTTATTCCGAGTGAAAAAGATTCCTCGTCGCTTAGCATCAAACCATCAAGTTGCTTTGAAACAGTTATCAATATCAAGATCGAGGAGATAATGTAAAGCGAAGACCACTTCACGACTTGCCAGTTTGCAACAGTTAATTCACCAAGAATCCAGGAGTAAACCGGACGGAGAGCACTGCTGTGACGCTGTTGTAAATAAGTTTGAACTGCAGTTCCAAAGGATCCAACTGCAATCCCAGAAAGCAAGAGTGAATTAGGTTCGGCGAAGAATTTTCCAGAGATGAAGAATGTTGTTAAGACGGCCAATATTCCGCCGACGAAAGAGAAAATAGGTAGCAACCCGTAAACATTTCCGCCCGAACTGGTTATGGCCAGGGTGGCTCCCAAACCTGCACCGGAAGCTGCTCCCAACAGATAAGGGTCAGCTAGCGGGTTTCGAAAGACGGTTTGATAGACGGCGCCACTTGTGGAAAGAGCTGCGCCAACCAACGCCGCCAAGATGACCCTAGGCAAGCGAAGTTGTAGCAGTAGAACCCGCTCTTGGCCCTGCAATCCATTGGAGCCACCCAGTAGGGTTTTTATGATCTTGGGAAAGGAAAGTCCAATTGGGCCAAAGCTAACCCCAAGAAGTGCAACTGACAGAAGGATCAGCCCAGCAACCATCGTGATGCGCCAATTCCAGATGCGCCCCAAGTGATCCTCGTTGAGCTGATTCTTCATGTTATAGACCTTTAAGAGATCTTCGCGATTGATTGGGAGATGAAGCGGTAGAAGTCAATTAGGCGTGGACCCCAACGCGATGGGATATCAGCTGGCAACGAAACAACGTGTGCATTAGTAACGGCGGAGATGCCGCTCCATCCAGCTCGTTTTGAAACGGTATCTGCGCTCTCGCCGTACTGTGCATCTGATAAAAAGATTATCTGCGGATTGGCGATTACCAAATACTCTTGCGAAAGCTGGGGATAGCCGGATGAATCCGCGCCTTGCGCCTTATCAGCGATATTGGCCAAGTTGAAATCGGCATATACCTTTCCGATAAATGTGCTTGAGGTTGCGGTGTAGAGCGTTGAATCAAGTTCGTGGAAGAAGGTGATTGGTGATGCTTTGCGCGAACTAACGACGATCGCCTTGATTGTTCTTTTCATTTTTGCAATGAGCGCCGAAGCATTAGCTACCTTGTCGGTTGCTTTACCGATTGCAGCGATTTCGGAGTAGGCATCTGAGATTTGATTCGGCGCTTTCTCCATCAGCACTGCGATCTTTAGCATTTCCAGCGATTTCTTCACGCTCTTGGAATTAGTCGAATCAACCGAGAGAATTACTAGGTCCGGCTTCTTAGCAGCAATAGCTTCGACATTTGGTGTGAAGGCGCTCAATTTACTGATTGGCGCATTGCTCGGATAATTCGAAAGACTGTCTACCTCAATAACTTGTTCCCCGGCACCGATGGCGAAGAGATTCTCGGTTGCAGTAGGGGAGAGCGAGATAATGCGATGTGGAATCTTGAGAATCTTGGTTTCGTAGCCACCGGAGTTAACTATTACCGGGAATTTTTCACCTGATCGGCTTGCCTGAGCCTGGGATGGATAGCTAACCGCGATGGTTGCTAATGCGAAAAGCGCTATGTGTCCTTTAGAAAACTTCATAAAAAAACTCCCTCAGAATTTGAGGGAGGAAGAAGGGCTTAACTTTCTTAAGAAATCTTAAGTTAGCGAGGCCCGACCTTCCTCCGAGGTCGGATACATCAGCTTTGAGTTAGGCGACCTGACTTAGACCCGAAGATCATTACAGTTGCGGGAACAGCGCCGGAATCTCACCGGACTTCGCTAAACACATTGCTACTGAAGAAGAAACCTTGATCAGCCAGAGAAAATTAGCACTTTATTTCAGGTTTGGGTTATTCCGAACTGGAGCGTCGACGCCCTATTCCAACGGCGAGACCAATAGCAATAATCACGGCGCCCACAACAATGGTGATGGGAAGTGCTTCCAGCCCCAGATGTTCCTCGCTAATTCGGTGGCGGGGTTCATTGTTCTCCTCGCCCGACTGAGGTTGCGCAGATTGTTGGGCGGTGACGGAAGTTGCCGTCGGATTTGCGCCGTCGTCGGCATGTGCACCCATAACCGGAATACATAAGGTCAAAAGGGTAATCGAGAATGCCAGGGCGAACTTTTTCATGATCAAAGAGTACGCTCTCGTCCATGGAATATCGTCGCCTTGGTAGTAGTGGTATGTATGTCTCCGAAATTGCATATGGGAACTGGATCACACATGGTTCTCAGGTAGAGGAAGAAGCGGCAATAAAGTGCGTAAAGGCCGCCCTAGACGTCGGGATTACTACTTTTGACACCGCTGATGTATATGCCGGTACTCGGGCTGAAGTTGTCCTGGGTAAAGCCTTAAAAGGTGTGAAGCGTGAAAGCTACGAACTTTTTACCAAGGTTTACTGGCCCACGGGTGAAGGTAAGAATGATCGCGGCCTCTCTCGCAAGCACATTATGGAGTCGGTCCACGCTTCGTTGAAACGGTTAAACACCGATCACATTGATCTCTATCAGATGCATAGATTCGATTATGAAACCCCGCTCGAGGAGTCGTTATCGGCTTTCGATGATTTGGTAAGGCAGGGCAAAGTCCACTACATCGGTTTCTCCGAATGGAGCGCCGATCAAATTGCCGCAGCGCTTAAGATTCAAAAGAAGGCCGGGTACACCCGATTTGTTTCAAGCCA
>CAIQNN010000048.1 GCA_903873185.1 uncultured Actinomycetes bacterium | reverse complement strand
TTTAATGGTCAAATCAATTCACATTCTCACCAGAGTTTTGCAACAACACTAATGAATTTCATAATGGGAACGTCGGTTTTAGCTCTTACTTTATTATTCATAACGCTCGTAAAGCATGAACGGATTTATCCTTTTCCGCACGGACCGTGGTGGATTTACACGGGCGGGATAACTGGAGTTATCTACATCGCCTTTGCATCAACGGTGGTTCAACACCTTGGCGTTCTAACCTTCACCCTGTTTAGCGTGGGCGGGCAGTTACTCGGATCACTTTTGATTGATTTCATCTCCCCATCTACAGGGACTCATATCAGTTGGTATCTAGTCGTTGGGATCGCTATAACCTACGTGGGCGTGATTATTGGAGGTCAGTCCCGACTATTCCGGCGGTAATTTAGCAGTGCGGAAATCAAGGAACCAACGACAAAGAAGGTGGCTAGCCCGTAAGAAATATTTTTAACCCAAGGCAGCGAGGCCGAGTAATAACCAGCCAGCGTGATCCCAGTACTCCAAAGGATTGCCCCCAAGGCATTTGCTGAAAGAAATTTGTAGTAATTCATCATTGAAATTCCCGCAATCGGCGGAATAAAGGTTCTGAGCCATGGAAAGAATCGAGCTATAACTACTGACCACCAGCCATATGTTCCATAAAATTTTTCTGATCGGCTGACGAATTTATGTAATTTAACTTTCCTAGTCAGGTATGGCCGACCGACGTGGCGGCCCAGCAGGTAACCAACTTGGTCGCCAATAAAGGCGGCAAGGAAAACAATTAAAAGTAGAAAGACGACATTAAAGTCATGACGCGTTGCTGCTACTAGACCGGCGCTGAAAAGAATTGAATCACCAGGAAAGAAGAAGCCAAAGAGCAGCCCAGTTTCTATGAAAATTACTGCTCCCGTAATCAAGTAAAAGAAGAACGGCGCCAACCCATTTAGCTGATGGCTAAATGAGGAGGCGGAGATCAAATACTGATTCACGGCGCTCAGACGGAGTGCTTAACAGCCGCCGCAACATTGGCTACAACTCGTTGGTCAAAAACGCTGGGAACGATGAAGTTGGCGTTCAACTGTTCATCGGAAACACAATCGGCAATTGCATCTGCCGCGGCCACCAACATCTTGTCGGTAATTTTGAGAATCCGAGCGTCGAGCAGACCGCGGAAAATTCCAGGAAAAGCCAAGACGTTATTTATTTGATTGGGTTGATCGCTACGGCCGGTGGCAACCACAGTTGCATATTTGCGAGCAATTACCGGGTCAATTTCTGGATCTGGATTGGCTAGTGCGAAAATAATAGATTTAGGTGCCATGGCTGCGACATCGCTCTCGGTAAGCACGTTAGGTGCGCTTACTCCGATAAAGACATCGGCGCCGACCAGCGCTTCGGAAATATTGGCCCAAACTTGAGTTGGATGACAGTTATCTACAAACCAGGTGCGCATCGGATCATCGCCTGCTTTATGGTCGACAACCAAACCATCTTTATCAAAGCCAGTAATTTTGGTAGCTCCGCTGGCCACCAATAGTCGAGCAATTGCCGTGCCTGCGGCACCCGCACCACTCATTACAATTTTGGCTTCAGGGAGCGTTTTCTTAACTAGCTTCAGCGCATTTTTTAGTGCAGCGAGAACCACAATTGCGGTGCCATGTTGATCATCGTGAAAGACCGGGATATCCAGCAAGTCGCGCAATCGACGCTCAACTTCAAAGCAACGAGGCGCGGAAATATCTTCCAAGTTAATGCCACCATAGACCGGCGCGATTATTTGAACGGTTCGCACGATCTCGTCTACATCTTGAGTATCAAGACAGACTGGCCAGGCATCAACATCGGCGAAGCGCTTGAAGAGCGCAGCCTTTCCTTCCATAACTGGAAGCGCAGCGGCTGGTCCGATATTTCCAAGACCTAGAACGGCAGATCCATCGGTGACGATCGCCACGGTATTTCGTTTGATCGTTAGTCGGCGCGCATCGGCCGGATCTTTTGCGATCGCTTGACTAATTCGGGCAACACCAGGGGTGTAAGCACGTGAAAGATCGTCACGCGTCTTTAACGGAACTTTCGAAACGACTTCGATCTTTCCGCCCAAGTGCAGCAAGAAGGTACGGTCGGAAACTTTTCGCACATTCAAATCTGGGTGTTGAGCAATCGCCTCAGTGATTCGTTCGGCATGTTCAGCGTCGATGGCATCGCAGGTCACATCGATGACAACATGGTCAAGAAAAGATTCGACAACGTCGAGCGCGGTAATAGTTGCTCCCGCTGCGGTAATTGCATTTGTTACTTCAGCTACTGGTTGCGCAGACGGGGGTCCATCAACGCGAATTGTTATTGCATAGCCGGGACTAGTTGATGCCATTTACACAACTCCATATAAGCGATCGCCGGCATCGCCCAAGCCTGGAACGATGTAACCATGTTCGTTTAACTTTTCATCAACCGCTCCGGTCACGATCGTGATCGGCGCACCAGTTCCTTCAAAAGCTTGTTTTACTTTTTCGATTCCTTCAGGCGCGGCCAAGATTGTGATTGCCGTTATGTCCCGCGCTCCGCGCTCAAAGAGATAATTGATTGCGGCAATCAAAGTGCCGCCCGTCGCCAACATCGGATCAAGGATGTAACACTGACGACCTGTTAAATCTTCGGGTAACCGATTGGCATAGGTAGAGGCTTGCAAAGTCTTCTCGTCTCGAACCATTCCCAAAAAGCCAACCTCGGCAGTAGGGATCAAGCGAGTCATACCCTCGAGCATCCCAAGACCAGCGCGCAGAATTGGAACAACAACTGGACGCGGTTTCGCCAGGACTTTGCCCTTTGCGGGAGCGACTGGGGTTTGGACGGTGACATCAACCACATGGACATCCCGGGTCGCCTCATAGGCGAGCAGAGTGACGATCTCTTCGGTTAATCGGCGAAAGGTGGGCGAATCGGTCTTTTCGTCGCGTAAAACCGTCAATTTATGGGTTAAAAGCGGGTGGTCAACAATATGAATTTTCACTTTCCCACCCTACTCACCGAAGGCGGGCTTGTCGCACGCCCCCTTTCGGTGTCACTATGAATGCCTTAAGTTTGGCTTAAGGGAACGACCTAATCGAAACGAGAGGCGTGCCATGGCTGAGGATTTTGGTGTGATCGCTTGGCATGAAGATGGTCGCTGGAACCTGTCAGTCCTCGAAGAAACTCGCGATATTGGCTTCTTGATTGATCGCCTAAAAGCCCAACAGACCAATGGTGGCGCTATTGCCTTGATTTCAATTGATGAAGAATTCTTCATCGTTGCGCGCGCTTTGGGTAGCCAGATGCAAATGATGATCAGCGATGTCACATATGCCACCGATTATGAAGTTGCCGCAGAGCTGGTAGAAATTTTAGATCTTCCATTTCCAGAAGATGATGATGATTCGCAGCCCGGTGGTGACATCGATTTATTGATCGACCTAGGCATGAGCGTTATGGAGCTGGAAGCGCTCTGCGATGACAGCGATCTATTTCCCGACGAACAGATTGATGCCATTGCCGCCCGCATCGGTTTCGGTGATGAATTTGCCGAAGCTTACGATCTGCCTTAAGGAAAAGTAATTGTCCACTTTCCAAGAGATTGCTATGCGCAAAGCGATCCAAGTTGCTCGCGAAGCTACCGCTACCGGCGATGTTCCGGTCGGTGCGGTTGTGATGGACCCATTTGGTGAAATCGTAGGAACTGGAAACAACCGCAGAGAAGTTGATAGCGATCCAACCGCCCATGCCGAAATCATTGCGCTCCGAGAAGCGGCAATTGCAAAAGGCTCTTGGCGCTTAGATGGCTATACCTTGGTAGTCACACTTGAACCGTGTGCAATGTGCGCCGGCGCAATTTCGCAGGCTCGGATCAAAACGGTGGTCTTTGGTGCCTGGGATGAAAAGGCTGGAGCGGTTGGCTCAGTTTGGGATGTATTACGAGACCCGCGCTCGCCGTTTCGGGTTGAAGTGGTCTCAGGCATCATGCAAGAAGAGTGCGCCGCTCTGTTGACTGAGTTCTTCCAAGGTTTTCGTAAGTAATTTCGCCATCATTTCCTGCTGAGGTATCCTCGCTAATGGTGGCGTGTCCGAGCGGCCTAAGGAGCACGCCTCGAAAGCGTGTGTGGGAGAAATCCCACCGTGGGTTCAAATCCCACCGCCACCGCCAATAACTAGCTAGATGACGATTTCGTAGGATGGATTCAAGATCGTTAGGGCGCCGTTTTGCTCGCCCACCATTCCTTCAGCGCAAATAGTTGAGCCAACTTCTAGTCCGACGATTTCGCGCCGACCTATGAATTGCAACGTGATGCCACCGGTCTGATCCCAAATTTCAACTTCTACCTTTGGTGAGCCAGCTGCGGGTGCAGTTCGTATAGAAGCAACGCGACCGCGAACATGTGCCCGCTTGCGCCATGTGGCCTTATTGATTGGGTAAACATCTTCGGCGTAGTGGCTGATCGGTTCAGAATCCATATCGAATGGTTCGTTGTCAGCCATTACCGACTCTTTTATCGCTGCTTCTAATGGTTTAGTAATTGGTACGTGTTCACCATGAACAGCGACTTCATCGCCGGAAATAATCTTTTCAACGTCAAATGGAATAATCGTTGCTACTACTCGTGGCAATTGCGAAATCGGACGAGCAATTTCTTCGGCGGTTTGATCATGTAGTAGTCGGCCCAAGAACATTGAGTAAGAACGACGGGGCAATAAGAGTGTCAGTTCAACGTCGGCCGATGCCGTGGCCCTAATTGCATAATCGACTGCGGCATTAGGGATGCGACGATCTGGGCAATCAATTAGTTCGAGCGGAACGTCAGCTAGCGCTTTGTTAGCGGCCCACTCTTCTTTGATCATCTCCGATCTTTGATCATCGATCACGAAGTGAACTGCTGAAAGATTTCTCGGGCTCAAACTTCGGGCGTAACGAACTGCGCCAACAGTTGCGATATCAACGCTGTCGATGAGCACGGAGACATCGTGGCGGGTTATTGAAGTTGCTCGCGATTGTTGCTGTGTAACTTTCAGTGCAAGCTGTTCTTTACGGTATTGGCGATTTAGTCGAAGCAGGATGACTACCAATATCGGGGTAATAACGATTACAACCCAGGCGCCTTCGGTGAATTTAACGACGGCGAAGATGATGATAATTACAAATGAAACGACGCCAGAGAGGATATTGATGCCGAATTTCCAGTGCCAGCCTTCATCTTTGTTAGTAAGCGCCCGTTTTGCCATTCCAAAACCAACCAGAGTAAAGCCAGTGAAAACTCCCAGGGCGTAAAACGCAACCAGGTGATCGACCGACGCCTTGGTAGCAATAACTAGAACTGTTGCACAGCTAGCTAGCAAAATAATTCCGTTAGAGAAGGCTAATCGGTGACCGCGCTTAGTCAACTGACGAGGTAAATAGCCATCGTTTGCGACGAAATTAACGAGGTAAGGGAAGCCGCTGTAAGCGGTGTTTGCTCCGGTTATCAAGATCAACATTGTGGCGCCCTGAACCACATAAAAGAATACGGATCCAAAGCCGCCAGTTCCAAGGGCCGCCTTTGCGACTTGGGAGATCACAGTTGGTGAACCTTTTAGATATGGGGTTGCCCAAGTTGAATGTGCAAACCAAGAGACACCAAAAACCAAGGTGCCCAAAATTCCGCTCATGATCAGCAGCGTCTTTCGGGCGTTTACGCCTTCGGGAACTTTAAATAGGGAAACGCCATCGGAGATCGCTTCTAATCCAGTGAGCGAGGAACCACCGTTGGCAAATGCCCGAAGCAAAATAAAGATTGCGGCAAAGGTCATTAATCCTTGCGAAGAACCAATGTGAACGGCGCCTGCAACATGGGGATCATATTTCGGCAGCGTTCCATTGATGCTTCGATAAATACCCATTCCAAAGACCACGGCCAAGGAACCAACAAAGAAATAGGTTGGAAGGGCAAATGCCGCACCAGCTTCTTTCACGCCGCGAAGATTTCCATAGGTCAAAATCACGATGACCGCGACCGTCATTTGTAATTTGTAAGGATGCAAACTTCCAAAAGTTGAGAGAATCGCGTCGATACCAGCAGAGGATTGAATCGCTACCGTCACGATGTAATCGAGCATCAAAGCAACTGCAGCAATCTGCGCGATAACGGGACCTAAGTTATCTCTGGAGACAACATAAGCGCCGCCGGACTTCGTGTAGATCTGGACGACTTCACGATAAGAGAAGGTAATAATTACGAGCACGGCCAAGACCACGAGGGTCATCGGCATCAAAATACTGAAGGCCGAAAGTCCGAAAGCTGGGAGCAAGGCCAAGAGGATCTGTTCACTGCCATAAGCCGAGGAGGAGATGCAGTCCGAGGAGAGGATTCCCAAGGCAAAGCGCTTGCTGAGTCGCTGGTGCGAAAGGCTGTGGCGGTTGAGTGGGTTACCCAGGAGCGACTTCTTTACCTTGTATAGAAGTGGGTCCTTCAGGTGGGCATGTTCTTGTAGCGCCATCGGTTCTGGGGCGTCATCAGTCCAAGATTTAGGCACGGCCGCTGCACTCTTCTCTGGCTAGTCTCCGACAAAATGTGAAATTGCTTTCACTTAGATATTGGAGGATTTTACTTGGCTTGGCCAAGCGTATGCTTCTTTAATGCAACTAAAAACCGACCTTTACATTGACGGCGCCTGGGTTAAGGGCGACGCATACATCCCAGTAATTGACCCCAGCACAGGGGCAGTAATTGCCGAGGTGGCTACCGCCAGCGACGCTCAATGTGATGCTGCGGTTGAGGCCGCGCACCGCGCCTTTCCCGCCTGGGCCAAAACCGCCCCTCGAGTTCGCGCTGAAATCCTGCGCAAAGCCTTCGAGTTGATGATTGCGGAGTCCGACCAGATCGCGAAGATCATTTCCATGGAGAACGGCAAAGTCTTCTCTGATGCCAAGGGCGAAGTTGCCTACGCTGCCGAATTCTTCCGTTGGTTCTCTGAAGAAGCAGTCCGCACCCCCGGAGATTTCCGAATGGCGCCCAACGGCGATAAGCGAATATTGGTAACCCATCAACCAATTGGTGTCTCACTCCTCATTACCCCTTGGAATTTTCCAGCAGGCATGGCTACTCGAAAGATCGGTCCCGCGCTCGCAGCTGGTTGCACGGTAATTTTGAAGCCAGCTACTGAAACTCCATTAACAGCGTTGTACATCATCGATATCCTCGAGCGCGCTGGCGTGCCAAAGGGCGTCGTTAACTATGTGCTCCCACAAAAGACCGGTGCAATGATTTCGAAGATGCTCCACGATCCTCGAGTTCGCAATCTTTCATTCACTGGCTCAACTGAAGTTGGTCGAATTTTGCTTCGCGAAGCATCAGACAATGTAGTTCGAACATCTATGGAGCTCGGCGGCAATGCGCCATTCCTAGTTCTTGATGATGCAAACATTGATGAAGCAGTCAAGGGCGCAATGCTGGCAAAGATGCGTAACGGTGGCGCCGCATGTACCGCTGCTAACCGAATCTATGTTGCTCGCAAAGTCTCTGAAGAATTCATCACTAAGTTCAGCGCTGCCATGGGCGCTTTGAAGTTGGCTCCAGGATTAGAAGAAGGTGCACAACTGGGTGCCAGCGTTTCGCTCAAAGAGCGCAACAAGATTGCCGAACTTGTCGATGCTTCAGTTGCCGATGGCGCAAAGGTTAATCTTGGTGGCGCCGTTCCAGCAGGTGAAGGTGCCTTCTATCCAGCAACAGTCCTTACTGTTGAAAAGAACAACCCAATTCTGCAACAAGAAATCTTTGGACCAGTCGCTCCAGTTGTAATCTTTGATACCGACGAAGAAGCAATCGCCATGGCCAACGACACCGTTTACGGTCTTATTGCTTATGTTTATTCCGGCGAGCTAGGTCGTGCAGTTCGCACCGCCGAAGCACTTGAAGCCGGAATGATCGCAATTAACCGTGGTTTGGTATCAGACCCTGCGGCACCATTTGGTGGCGTTAAGCAATCTGGCCTGGGCCGCGAAGGTGGCTTTGCTGGAATCCATGAGTTCTTGGAGACCAAGTACATCGGAGTTGAGATTTAACCAAAATTTCTCACGGGGCTAACGCCATAACCTGGGAGTAGAGCTCGGCTTTTGTTATTCCGAAAGTCGTTAGCAATTGTTGCTCCCAGGAAGTATTGGATTTATAAATATCCACCAGAAAATTTGCAGAAGTTTCCAAGCTGACCTTAGATAAAAGAATTTCATCAGCCAGCGCACCAGGAGCCTTTAAAGCCTCGGCTCCAGTTGAAACTAAATGGTCTTCGTAAGCAGACATAGCTATTGGCTTTGGAAGGGTATTTAGCAAAGAAATCCAACCTTTATGTAATTGGGAATAATTACCATCACTTGTGATCTGACTGTAGGCAGCCCCGATCGGATAGGCAAAGGTTCGGGAAAACCATTCTGGGTAGGCAATACCATTTGCGCCTGTTGAATAACTAATTGGTTTCAATAGTTGCGCCATAAACCGCATCTGCCAATCGGAGTTAAACCAAGGTAATTTCTGGGAAACAAAAAAGGAAGCCGCCCAGCCGCCATTTGAAGCACCATAAGAGTGCACGCTGGCCACCAACTGTTCAGCCGTGTTGTTTGCGAACATATCTTTGTAATGTTGTTGTTCTTTGGACATGTCCCAGTGTTGCAAGAACCAGTCCATGGTTGTGGGAAAAACTAAGGTCCAATCTCCCCCGGTTACAGGAGGTGAAAGATAATTTATAAATTGAACGGCATTAGTGATCCAATCCTGCTCAGACTGGTTCAACGCACCTGGTTCAATAATTACTTTAATCAACGGCGAAGTGGGAACCAATTTTGCAGCAGTTATAGCATCTTGCACTTTTTGAATTATTAACTCTTCTGCCACCGGTGTACTGGAGTAGGGAATTTTCAAAAGATCAGCGACAGTATCGTGAATATTAATGGCGGCGCTTTGATAGAAATTTGGGATGGTAGTTCCATAAATTGTGGCGAATGCCTGGTTGAAGTTTCCAGTTCGTTCAATTTCTTTAATCAAGGAAATAATTCCGGTTGTACCTTTTAAGCTGACCAAATCCTCCACCGCCAAGGTTCCGATCCAGTAACCTCCATTTTCGCCGCACGGCGTCTTTTCGTTTTCTACCATTGCGGCTTGCCATTCACTTAACGTGCGCTGACTATCGAACGGATAGGCGCCAAATTCTCGGTCTAACATCAACGCGCGCCGCGCAGCTAAAAATGTTGTCGGGTCCGAATAGGCCAACGCCATTCCGTAGTACTGCGCCATCCCTTCAATAAACCAACAAGGCGAGACATTGAAATGAGCAGGTGCGAGCTCGGCTTGCACATTGTGGGTGTATTCATGAGGCACTGTTGTTGTTCCGCCTGGGCGATTAGCCGCATCAGGACCAGAAACCACGATGTCGATTTTCGGTGTGACGCCATTAACGGCCATTCCTTCGTGCATACCAGAGCCAAGTTCACCGGACCAAGCCGATTGCGGTTTGCTATCAAACCAACTGGCCATACCTTGATAGCCATTCACGGTGTCGCCAGCCGCGGTATCTGCCGCGACCATCCAATCTTTTTCGCTCCAATAAGAATAGAGAACAGCTACTGGGGTAGTGGGTGAATAAACCGATTGCCAAAATTTAACCGCGGTTGGAAGCGTTTGCTTTGCGCTTTGAACTAGTTTTGGCTCGACTTTCGGCGAACTCAATAAATTGAAAGTTGATTTTGGGGTCGGCGCCTTTGAAAGAATACTTTGGATGTCGGCATCGGCAGCAAGCGCCGTGACAATCGATGGCCGGCTGTTATCAGTTGAATAGGTGGCTCTAGTTGGAACAGGTGTCGAAATTGCATTGGGCGAGGCTGTCGGTTTTCCGATCACTTGCCCCGGGTTTAAAACCCAAATGCCGTTGGTACATGTAAGAGCGCCACCATAAAGTTCTGCGGTTGATCCATTTGTTGGGCAGCTTCTATTGGGAGCGGGACGATCTGGCGGATAGTCATCACCTTGCCGTGGCCCTGATGAGGAAGTCGGCGTTGAAGTTGGTGTGGGGCTTAATGAAGGCGGCGATGGCTTAAGTGTTGGGGTGCTCTTTTTGGAAGTCAGTACTTCGTGCCAGGTAAGTTTGGTTCCAACTTTGGTGCACAAATATTTTTTCGGTGCCACAATTTTCGTGGTTCCAGCTTTAGCGCAGTGAGCGCCGGATATTTGAGCTGTTGCAGCAGGATAAGCGCTCAATTGAAGAAGGCTTAAAGCAGCCAAGACGATCAGCCATCTTCGATTGATTTTCATTGACTCCCTATCGTCAAACTACTTACCGAAAATTGTCGCCAGATTTATGCACAGAAATGCAGCATAAAATCACCCCATACTCACGGTATATATCTCGTGACAATCTTTTTTGGCGTTTCGATTAAACTCGAGGCATGTCCCGCTCCGATCAAGCTGAATTTTCGGCATGGCTTCGCGAACGAGAAGTCATGCTGACAAAGGCTGCACGGGCGATCTGTTTCGACATTCAAAATGCGGAAGATGTGATGCAGGAAGCGCTTGCCGACGTTTACGTCAGGTGGCGAAAGATCAGAGATCACGAAAATCTTGAGGCTTACGTAATTCGAGTTATGGTTAGTAAGCATGCCGATTTAAGGCGCAAATATGCACGCCGAAAAGCGGAGAATGAGGTATCGATCGAATTGGTGGCATCGCTCCTAAAGACGGCAGATAATGCCGAATTGGTTGCTGAGCGACTTTTAGTTCAAGCGGCACTAAAGAATTTAACTGCTGCCCAGAGGAGCGTACTTTTCCTTATTTACGAATATGGGATGTCGATTAAGGAAACTGCGAAAGTCTTAGGGATTCCCAGCGGAACCGCAGCATCACACTTAGCGCGCGGGCGTTCGGCAGTAGCCGATTACATTCAATTTGTGCCGGGCCTAGGCAGTGGACGCCGTGTGGAGATTGAAGGGGTGGGGGCGCTTGATGAGTAACGAGAGCATTGATCTACAAATCCAACGCGAATTCGAAGCACTGGGCTTCAATATTTTAGGTAATGAAGCACTTGCGGACTTAGTATTTGAAAAAGTTCGCCGGCGCCGCGCGAAGAAATGGCTCGTCACGGGAGTGGTGGCCTTGATTTTGTTTCTAATTGTTGTACTTGGTTACTTCATCGGATCCAGCCACTTATTTAGTTCCAATGTTTCAATCGTAAGATCAAATTCTTATGTAATAACAGCTGAAAAATCCGGCGCGCTTTCGCTACCTCAATTTGCGAACATCAGAGTTAAAGCAAATGACACCGCCTCACATCACATTAGTTTTACTTTTTACCTTAAGCCTGGGGAGATGGTTGAAATCTTCACCCAACCAAAAGGAAATGGCGCCGGTTCTTTTGGAACCTTATCCGTTTTTGCTCACCAGCCCACAGGTTCGGGCGCAAAAATAGAGAGCTACCAAATCGGCCAAGGATCAGGCCATAATGAGTTTGGAGCGATTCAAAACTCCGGACTTTTTGATTTTGTCTATGACTTTACCGATCCGCTCTATGAAGGCTCAGTCGTCGTTGGAATTTTGCTAGGGGCACCACCAGCTAATTAATGAAGCAATTTTCGCTCGGGGTATTCTGCATAAATTCGTAAGCAAATCGCGGTAAAGGAAGTAATACCGAGGCTTAGGGGATTCTTGTGAAAATTCAAGGTTTAAAACGGATTACGACCGTTGCTATGTTTGCTCTCACGTTGGGCTTTGCGATTCCAACAATAAGTCATGCAGACAATCAGCCGGCAGATACTACTTACAGCGGGGCCATCGAAACCTTATATAGCGGAACATTCACTTCGGCCGTTGCCGCTTACGAGAAACTTACTCACTCACCTGCTCAACAATTGGTTAGAACGAACGCGAAGTACAAGGCCTGGCTGAAGTTAATGAATGCCTCAATTGCTAAAGTAATTAGTTCGATTGCCGGGGTAAATGGGTTGGTTCCAAGCCCGAGCTACCAAAGTTCCGACTCGTTGCTGAAAAAGTATCTTGCGGATTACGTAGCTTATATGTCAGTAATGAAAAAACTTTTTAACAACGTTGGCGCAACAACAAAAACAGCACACGCACAATTAGTTGCCAGTCAAAAGAAATTGGCGAGCGCTTTTTCGACCGATGGTGACTCCTGGGCCACGCAGTACACAATTGATTCGAGTATTTCAAACCTTGCGGCTCCGGCTACTGCACCTTCAGTTACCTTTACATCTGGGAATGATGCAAATACCAATCTGTTTACCCTATTTGCAACCGTTATTGATGACTCGAACTTTAGCCAAAAGGCGCTTCAGGTCACCAGCTATGTTTGGGAATGGTACGAAGGTTCATTAACTAGTACGCCAATCCCTGGAACAATTTTAGTAAAAGATATAAGTACTCCCCCCTTGGTTGTTGGCCTAAGTGGAATTGTTAGTGGCGGTACCTATTTCTTTAGAATTGCTGCTGTGAACCCAACTGGGCAAGGAGTTTGGTCCTCCTACTTGTCCACCAAGATTCCTTAAAACCTGATAAAAACCCATGGCCCTCAGATATTTCACTCTGAGGGCCATTTAATTTTTCTCTTTACTTTAACGACTAAATGCCGCCAAAAGTTTTTGGGAACGAGCTAGCAGCAGATTTAAAACCCCTTTGATATCTAGGAGCGGTATAAAGGCTCAATAACGAAAGATATTTAATACAAAATCAGAGAAGTTTTGGTTTTAATCCTTGCCTCTATAGTGGCAATTGAATTCACTAAATCGCGAGTGTCATCTTCGATCTTGCCAGTCATTTTCCCCCGCGAATAGTTCAAGTAATTCTCACCGAGATTTGGCGAAATATCGAAGCTTGCTATTCCATTCTTGATTTCATATTTAATTGGAACCCCGAAGCGCAATGTCTGAATTAAGCCAACTGTGATTAAAAATTCTGCCTCTCTTTTGTAACGCTTTCCATTCAATAACTTAAAAAGTGGTACAAGTTTCCAATAGTTAACTCTGCGAAGTAGATTAATTCTCATTTTGAGAGGAATTTTGTCAGGAATTGGTTGGTAGTAGCTCGATGCGGTTCCTTCATCCATGACTTGAACAGTAGCTAAAAATATCTTGGATGAGAGTCTCTTGATTTGCTCTCAAAAATGGCAAGATCATCGAGTAATTACTAGTTGCTAGGTCACTCTAAGTAACAGCGGCAGAGATCCGAGTGAAGTGGGGCCGGTTAAAACTGGCGGAGGATGAGGGATTTGAACCCTCGAAAGGTTGCCCTTTACACGCTTTCCAAGCGTGCGCACTCGGCCGCTATGCGAATCCTCCAGAGGAGAACCTTACCTAGGAAATCCGGCCCCAATTTCCCGGTCCAAATTGGACGATTACACCCTGCGCCGCTTGACCTAAGATATGTCCAGATCCTTCGTGCGGCATTATCGTGCTGAACTCCCCCAGGGCTGGAAGGCAGCAAGGGTAGGCCCGCTCTAATGGGTGCACGGAGGGTCCTTTTATTTCTGGTTATTTCGTTAATTGTCAGTGGCTAATAGAAAGGTGGGTCGGGTGTCGCTAGCTCTCTATCGCAAATACCGTCCCTCCACCTTCAGTGAGGTCATCGGACAAGAGCACGTAACCGAACCACTTTCCAATGCGCTGACCTCCGGCAAGATCCATCACGCCTACCTATTTTCTGGTCCTCGTGGCTGCGGCAAGACCTCAAGCGCACGAATCATGGCGCGCAGCTTAAATTGCGAACAGGGTCCTACCCCAAATCCATGTGGCGTTTGTCAATCTTGCAAAGATTTAGTTGCCAATGGCCCAGGCTCAATCGATGTTATCGAACTTGATGCAGCAACTCATGGATTGGTCGATGATGCCCGCGAACTTCGCGATAAAGCATTCTTTGCACCAGTAAGTTCCAAATACAAGATTTATATTATTGATGAGGCGCATCAACTTGGTCCGGGCGCAGCTAATGCGTTGTTAAAGGTTGTCGAAGAGCCACCACCACATGTGTTATTTATTTTCGCCACCACTGAGCCAGATAAGTTGATTTCAACTATTCGCTCACGTACCCACCATTACCCATTTCGATTAGTTCCGCCCGGCATCTTGGCCGCGCACCTTGAAAAGATTTGCAACGCCGAAGGTATCAAAGTTGCCAAAGGTGTTATTCCACTAGTTGTTCGCTCATCTGGTGGTTCCGTACGTGATGCTCTCTCAGTTCTTGGTCAATTGCTGGCCGGAGCCGGCAAAGATGGCGTTACATATGAAATTGCGATTCAGTTGTTGGGTTACACCGATGGCGCGCTGCTTGATGAAGCTATCGATGCGTTGGCCGCTAGGGATGCTGCCACGCTCTATAAAACGATCGACCGCGTAATTGAATCAGGTCATGACCCCCGCCGATTTACCCAAGATTTCCTTGAGCGATTGCGCGATTTAATTATCGTCGGCGCCGTTGATGATGATGCCAGCCATATTTTGCGCGAAATTCCCGCGGATCAACTGCAGCGCCTTCGTTCACAAGCAAATTTGATTGGCACCGCCACCGTGATCCGAGCTGCCGATATCGTGGCCGAAGGGCTCACTCAAATGCGCGGTGCTACTGCGCCACGTTTGATGCTTGAACTCATTTGCGGACGCATACTTCTGCCAGATTCCGATGATCTTGGATTGTTATCCAGAATTGAACGATTAGAGCGCACCGGTTCCATTTCGCTACCAATATCGGCACCAGCACCAGTCTCTGCGGCCCCAACGAAAGAAAAAGTAGTTGTTGAAGCGGTGACTGCGGAACCAATCGCTGAGCCAATTTTGGAACGACCAGCATTGGTTCGCGCCGCGCCGCCAACACCTTCAGCAACAAAACCCACCGGCCCCGTTGATATTGCAGCACTTCGACGCTTATGGCCTGATGTGATTGAAAATGTAAAGAAGCGCCGTCGTTTGACGTGGTCGCTGCTTAGCGCGAGCGCTCAAGTATTAGCCGTTGATGAAACCGCAATCACCATTGGAATTGTTAATGCAGGTGCCCGCGATTCCTTTATTCGGTCTGGCTCGGATGAAATTTTGCGTGCCGCCTTTGTCGATGTGACTGGCTTAGATCGAAAGATCGAATGCCTCGTTGATTCCACGGTAAATGCGCCGGTATCGGCTCGAACGGTTGAAGATCCAACTGATGCTGATCAACTTTCTGGCACTGAACTTCTGATGCGCGAATTAGGCGCCAAAGTCATAAAGGAGTTCACCAAGGAATAGCGCTTCGTGCGCTACGGTGGGAACTATGTACGAAGGAGCCATTCAAGATTTAATCGACGAACTCGGTCGACTGCCAGGTATTGGCCCTAAAAGCGCGCAACGAATCGCCTTCCACATTATTCAATCCGAACGCGTTGATGTTGCGCGGCTGGTCGATGTGCTTCGTACCGTTAAAGAGCGAGTTAAATTCTGTACCGTTTGCGGCAACATCACCGAAGAAGAGCTTTGCAAGATCTGCCGCGATCCGCGCCGCGATAACACCATGATCTGCGTGGTTGAAGAGAGCAAAGATGTCTTAGCGATCGAAAAGACGCGGGAATTTCGCGGCAAGTATCACGTCCTTGGGGGAGCGATCTCGCCTATCGATGGCATTGGGCCCGAGAATCTGCGAATTCGCGAACTCATGGTTCGCCTGGCCGCCACGGAAATTCAAGAGATCATCATTGCCACCGATCCCAACCTTGAGGGCGAGGCTACGGCCACCTACCTAGCCAGACTGATCAAGCCGCTTGAGATCAAAATTTCCCGCCTAGCCAGCGGCCTTCCAGTCGGTGGCGATCTGGAATATGCCGATGAAGTGACCTTAGGCCGAGCTTTTGAAGGGCGCCGGACCCTCGAAGGGTAATCGTCTCATTATTTGAGCAGATTGAGCGTCTCATTATTTGGGAAAGTTAGCCCCACCGGAGTTATTCGGGCATATTTAAGCCATGGGATTGATTGTTCAAAAATATGGCGGTTCCTCCGTCGCTGATGCCGAAGGCATGAAGCGGGTAGCAAATCGGATTGTTGCCACCAAACGTGCTGGCCATCAGGTCGTTGTAGTCGTCTCCGCTATGGGCGATACCACCGATGAATTGCTGGCGCTTGCGAATCAAGTCTCCCCCCTTCCCAACGGTCGCGAGCTCGACATGTTGCTCACTGCCGGCGAGCGAATTTCGATGGCGTTGCTGGCAATGGCGATCGGAAACTTGGGACACATAGCTCGCTCTTTCACTGGTTCTCAAGCTGGAGTAATTACTGACTCTGCTCATGGTCGTGCCCGAATCATCGATGTAACCCCAGGTCGAATTCAAGAAGCGGTAAATGAAGGCGCGATTGCGATTGTTGCTGGCTTCCAAGGAATTAGCCAAGACACCAAAGACATCACAACATTGGGTCGCGGCGGTTCCGACACAACTGCCGTTGCGCTGGCTGCTGCGCTAGATGCTGATGTTTGCGAGATTTACACCGATGTGGATGGGGTCTTCTCTGCCGATCCACGCGTTGTTCCGACTGCTCGCAAACTGAAGACAGTTACTTACGAAGAGATGTTAGAACTAGCGGCATCAGGCGCCAAGGTTCTTCATCTTCGCTGTGTTGAATATGCCCGTCGCTTTGATCTTCCAATTCACGTTCGATCATCATTTTCCAATAACGAAGGTACCTGGGTAGTTAAAGATCATCCAGAAGGAGAAAACATGGAGCAAGCAATAATTTCCGGCATCGCGCACGATCGAAGCGAAGCGAAGATCACAATCGTTGGCGTTCCCGACCACACCGGAGTTGCGGCCCGAATCTTCCAAGCCATTGCTGATGCTCACATTAATATCGACATGATTGTTCAGAATGTATCTGCTGCTGCAACTGGATTAACTGATATCTCATTCACCTTGCCAAAGACTGAAGGAAGCCACGCTTCAAAGGTGCTCGGTGCCATTCAAGGTGAGATCGGCTTTGCCTCAATTCAATACGACGATCAAATCGGAAAGTTATCGTTGGTTGGCGCGGGCATGCGCTCACATCCGGGTGTTACCGCCACCTTCTTTGCTTGTTTGGCAGAAGCTGGCGTAAATATCGAAATGATTTCGACCTCTGAAATTCGGATTTCTATTATTTGCCGCGCCGAAGATATTGAGCGGGGCGTGCGGGCAGCACATACCGCCTTCGAACTTGATTCCGAAGAACAAGCTGTTGTCTATGGGGGTACCGGAATATGAGCAAGAAGAAACTCCCATCGCTAGCAGTTGTTGGCGCCACTGGCGCCGTTGGTACCGTCATGTTGGACATCCTTACAAAGCGTCCTAACGTTTATGGCGAAATTCGATTGATCGCATCTGCTCGAAGCGCTGGCAAAACGCTAATGTGTCGTGGCGAAGAGTTAACTGTTGTTGCACTTTCACCAGAGGCTTTCGATGGTATCGATATCGCAATGTTCGATGTCCCAGATGAGATCTCCGAAGAGTGGGGTCCCATAGCGGTTGCTCACGGCGCAGTAGTGGTTGATAACTCTGGCGCTTTCCGAATGGATCCCGAAGTCCCGTTAGTAGTTCCTGAAGTAAATCCAAAAGATGCCAAGAAGCGACCTAAAGGAATTATCTCTAATCCAAACTGCACCACGCTTTCAATGATCGTCGCCACGGGTGCGCTCAATAAGAAGTATGACCTGAAGGAATTAGTTGTCGCCTCCTATCAAGCAGCTTCTGGTGCTGGCCAAGCAGGTATCGATTCCTTGCGCGCACAGATCACCGCGGTATCTGGAACCAATGCTGGTGATAACGCCCGCGATCTTCGCGAACATGTTAAAGACTTCGGCCCATTTCCAGCACCATTGGCGCTCAACGTTGTTCCGTGGGCTGGTTCACTGAAAGAGGAGGGCTTCTCTTCCGAAGAGATAAAGGTCCGCAATGAATCCCGCAAGATTTTGGGAATGCCCAAGCTAAAAGTTTCGGCCACCTGCGTTCGCGTTCCAGTTCTTACAACTCACTCACTTGCTGTTCACGCGATATTTAAGAAGAAGGTTTCTCGCAAAGATGCCCAAGATTTACTTCGCAAAGCGGCCGGTGTTGAACTTATGGATGATCCAGAGAATCATATTTTTCCAACTCCAGCTGATGTAGTTGGAACTGATCCAACTTGGGTTGGCCGAGTTCGTCGCAGCCTCGATGATGATCATGCACTGGACTTGTTCCTTTGTGGTGACAACCTTCGTAAGGGTGCTGCTTTGAATACCGCTCAGATCGCCGAGTTGGTTGCTAAGGAGTTCACCAAATAAATCCGTGGGTGGCGATCGCGAAAACTACGACTAGCGCTACGACTACCCAAATTTTAGATTGTGACCGACCCCAACTGCCTTCGGCATAAGCCGGTCGACGACGTCGACGCCGTTTGCGAGCTTGGCGCTTTACTTCTTTCATGGACTCTTTGCTCGGGGTCTTGAGTAATTCTGCAGCGGCGCCATCCCAGTCGCCTTCGACCGTCCGACGGTCAGGCACATTGCCAATGCCAAAGATATTGCGGTCAAAGTTCTTTAGATTTTCGCTTCCGCATTTAGGGCACTTGGTCGCAGCCCCCACTGAATTTCCACATTCCCCACATAACGCCATGAGAACACCTTAGTGAGCGCCCCTTAAAGAATGGAAAGATTCCGATTAATATTGCTAAATCGGGGTGTGGCGCAGATTGGTAGCGCGCGCCGTTCGGGACGGCGAGGTCGTGGGTTCAAATCCCGTCACCCCGACCAATCGCTAGAAGGCCGCCTCTAGCGTTACCAGCGAAACTTCTGGAGGCGAGGCAACACGAATTCGAGCAAACGGGCTGGTTCCCATTCCTGCGGAGACATGTAGCCAAGGATCGTTTTGAACTTTAGTTAGGCCGCGTGCCCGCCAAGTCGGTAGATCGCAATTGGTAGTAAGCGCCTTACTTCCACCCGGCCAAGGCAATCGAACTTGGCCACCATGTGTGTGACCGGCAAAAATCATGTCGAGCTGATCTTCGGACATCGCTTCCAAGATTCGAAGATATGGCGCATGAGTAATGCCGATAGCTAAATCAACTTTTGGATCTGGCTCACCAGCAACTTCGCCATACTTATCGCGATTCAAATGGGCATCGTCGGTTCCGCGAGCTTCGATTTTGGTGCCGTTGATTTCAATGATGGTGCGTTGGTGATTCACATCGTGCCAACCGCGGGCGACTAAGCCAGCCGCCAATTCCGCCCAAGGCAATTCAGGTCCTAACTTTCTGGAGCCATCATCTTTGGTCAAGTAACTAAAGGGGTTCTTAACTTGTGGTGCGTAGTAGTCATTGGAGCCAAAGACAAAGAGTCCAGGAAGATCCAGCAATTTATCCAATGCGTCCAGCGCGACGGGGACCGCCTTTTTATGCGCCAAGAAATCGCCCGTGCTTATGACTAGATCTGGTTTAAGTCCATCGAAAGATTTGATATCGGCGATCTCGTTTTTGCGGCTGGGAGTTAGGTGCAGATCTGAGAAATGGAGCACCCGAATATCGGCCGCGCCTTCGGGGAGGATCGGGACCGAAACTTGCCGTAACTGATAACCCATAGGCATGAGAAGATACCCCTATGGGACTGAAAGAACGACTTCAGGGCGATTTGACCGAATCCATACGCTCCCGAGATGAGCTTCGCTCCGGAACTATTCGAATGGTTTTAACTGCCATTACCAACGAAGAGGTTTCCGGCAAGAGCGCTCGGGTGCTGACTGATGCCGAAATCATCACTGTTCTCTCCCGCGAAGCCAAGAAGCGTCGCGAAGCCTCCGAAGCCTACGAAGCTGCAGCTCGCCCAGATCGCGCCACCGCCGAAAAATTAGAGGGTGAAGTGATCGCTCAATATCTACCGGCGCAATTGTCGGAAAGTGAAATTAAGGAAATGATCGCTGCTGCGATTGCAGAAAGTGGCGCCGCCGGCCCAGCAGGCATGGGACTTGTTATGAAAATTATTTCGCCAAAGATTGCCGGCAAAGCAGATGGCGGTACCGTCTCAGGTTTAGTTAAAGCAGCACTCGCTAATTAATTCGAAACCAAAGTAAAAATGACTGGAGCACAATAATGAAGTTTGAATATGTAACGGTTCCACTCTTGTCACACGCGACGAAGCAGATTTTGGATACTTGGGGTTCTGAAGGTTGGGAACTCGTTCAAGTAGTTCCAGCACCAGGAACCGGCGAACAACTAGTTGCATATATGAAGCGGGAGCTAAAATAAATGACTATCAAAGATCAATTGGCCGAACTCGGATTAGTACTTCCTGTCGCCTCACTTCCAGTGGCGGCTTATGTTCCAGCCGTAAAGACCGGAAAGTTAGTTTTCACTGCCGGCCAACTTCCACTTGTTGATGGCAAGATTCCTTTGGCTGGCAAAGTCGATGGCGGTGTAACCCCCGAAGAAGCTAAAGAGATGGCACAGATCTGCATCTTGAACGCTTTGGCTGCGGTAAACACTGTTGCAAGCGTCGACGATATCTATCGGATTGTTCGCGTTGTTGGTTATGTAAATGGCGTCTCTGGCTTTATTGGCGCACCTGGCGTGGTTAATGGCGCCTCTGAACTTCTGATCAAACTCTGGGGCGATGAGCTGGGCAAGCACGCCCGTTCTGCAATTGGGGTTGCCGAACTTCCATTGGATGCACCAGTAGAGATCGAACTGACTGTAGAACTTAAGTAAAAGCACTTACCGACCCATGAGACGCGATATCCAAAGTCTTCGTGGATTGGCGATTCTTGCGGTACTTCTATTCCACCTCGGCTTCTCACAAGTCCGAGGTGGTTTTTTGGGTGTTGATCTCTTTTTTGTAATCTCTGGTTTCGTTATAACTTCCAGACTTAATGTTGGCGAGGGCTCGAAGCGGCGCCAAATAACCACTTTTTACCAGAATCGCGCAAAACGAATTCTTCCAGCCAGCCTTGCAGTAACAGCGTTGATTTCAATTGCCAACCTATATTTCCTCTCGCCAATTTCGCTCCATTCGATTTCGCAAGAGGCGCTGGGCGCTTCGCTGTTTTCGGCGAATATCGTTTTTCTGCTCCACCAGAACAATTACCTAAATTCCACGCTGGATGTATCGCCCCTTCTTCATTACTGGTCACTTGGCGTTGAAGAACAGTTCTATGTAGTTTGGCCGATTCTCTTTCTATTCTTTTTCCGCAAGCATAAGAAATTTGTTCTGCCGCTCTTCTTTATATTAGGTGGCTTCGCGATTTGGTATACCCAATTTTCGCCAATTAGTTCTTTCTACTCGCCACTGTCGCGGGCCTGGGAGTTTTTAGCTGGCGCCTTGATTTCGTTGGCACTTGCGCCAGCCAAAATTACTAAAGTTCATAAAGTTGCAGTATTTGCCGCCTTGGCAGTTTTGA
>CAIQNN010000047.1 GCA_903873185.1 uncultured Actinomycetes bacterium | reverse complement strand
TTACTTGTGGGTTAGCAAGGGCAGTTCCTGCCTTTTGAGTTACCAAGTAAGCAGTCACTTCAGCTGCAGGAGGTAGCTTTGAAATATAAGCTGGAATCAAAGCTGCTAGGTCAGCGGCTAAATAAGGCTTGAAGGTGTAAAGAGTTGTAGCATCAGAGGTCTGAACTGGGATAACACCGCTGGCAACGGCTGTGCCGGTTGCTGCAGGGTAGACACCATTTCCGCCACCTGTGGCAACTTGGTAGTTTGTTAAAGCTGAGTAAAGGTTGGCAGCGTCTTGAGAACATGCCTTGGACTTTGCATCGCCGCTGGTACCAGAGAGCGCGATAACAACGATCGCTGCCAGGATACCGATGATGAGGATTACAACGAGAAGTTCGATAAGAGTGAAGCCGCCTTCGGCAGCCGCCTTACGAGCTCTCGCCTGACGTAGTAGATCATGCACTTTGGGACTCCTTATTATCTTAGGTTGGGAAACAAATAAATTTTTCTGCAAAGCATACTTAAAGTCTAACGCATTTCTTCTTAAAGGGAAGCACAAGCATCTGGCGCCGCCCCTAGTACAGTTCCGCCCGCGTTGGTTACTACGTAGTCTGCGTTCGCGGTCGCCGGAAGTGCGATTTTGAAAGAGCTGGAATTAGCATTTAGTAGGTAATCGCTGACGTAGCCGGGGTCGAGCAAGGTTAAAGTCGGCCAAGCACCAGCATTGTCACTGCCGTAATTAGATACTGCCAGAGTAAGAGCTTGGTATTCGGTCTTGCAGGCATTTTGCATTGAACTGTGCTGGCTTGAGGTTAACCCAACATAAGTGACACCTGCCAAAATTCCGATCACCACCAGCACGACCAAGAGTTCAACGAGAGTCAAACCTTGGTCGCGCTTCATGGCAAGTTTCATGGAAGTTAGTTAATCACTGTTACGTGGCCGCTCGCATCAATCTTGTAGATGTGCTGCGAGGTCGTGCCATTTGGATTTGTGATTGTGATTTGTATATAGGTTGAACCGGGGTCAGAACTGGTCAAGTTCACAATCGTGCAATTTACGGTACAGGCGGCATAAACCTGGTTTGCGGTTACGCCACCAAGGTAGCGATGGAGCGCTCCGGTAGCTGAAGTTTGCGCGATGTCCTGACTCATGTGAACGTCACCGGTTGGAACGTAAACCGAACCATAGATGAAGTTGCGAGCTTTGGTTTGCCCGCTGCCGATTGGTGCATCGAAGGTGTATTTGCTTCCACCCCGGATACCCGGAGAGGTGAAGTTACACGAACTGGCAGTAGATCCATACTTTGCCCGACATGCAGCGATGTCAGATGAGGATAACCCAGCAAAAACTGGACCAGCACCCATTGAAGTGCGTGGGCCGCAAAGGGCAGTGTCAGCTGAAGTGTTCTTCCATGAAGATCCGGAGCCAATAATTATTTCAGCGCCGCGAATTTCTGATTGCTTCGTTGGATTTGCAACAAAAGTTCCCGAGTATGAACAAGTATTTGACTTGGAATCGAAAGATGAAGATGAAGATTCATTTCGAACCTTGATCGACCAAGTATGGTCGCCACCATCATTTAGATCCAGATCGCCACCATCAAAGTAGTACTGACCGTCGCCAAGATCGATTTCAATATTCTTGTTTGAATCCTTGGAACAATCTTTGGTGTTGCTTGAGGTTGCATCCTGAAGTTCACCATCGTTATTTAGCAACCACATCTTCTTGTACTTAGTCAAATAGTTAAGTTGCTTCACTTCAGTTGCGGTGTAGTGACCATGAGTCAAATGTAGGCCTTTGCTTTCAAGGTCTGAGCAAGTTGATGGCCAAGTGATCTTGTGTTCCGAACTATCCCCGTCATCGTGATCTGAAGGAGTAACTACTCCACCGCCGCCGCCAGGTGTGATTGAACTTGTGGATGCAGCCGTTGGGGTTGCAGTCTTGTTACCTTGGTCGTTAACATTGCCAGATTTAACGTAAACCGGAGCGTCAACTGGAGCACCGACGTTCATCTTGGAACCGGTCGTGGTTGGACCCGACAAGGTTGTAATACCTTGGGTGCCGGTTGCGGGGTTATTAGGAGTGCTGAATGAGGTGCTGGTTAGGCCAGTATTGGGAAGAACAATGCAGTTGACTGTGTAACCAGGGGGAAGTGCTAAGCCAGTAAGCCCACAGTTTGACGACATGGTGGTGGCCGATGATCCTTTACCTGTCGTAGTCGTCTTTGTAATCGCATTAATCACAATCCCCGGATTTGCACTGAGCTGCTGCAAGATCGAAGCAGAGAGACTTGAGTTCACATTGGAATTCGAGTCTGCCACCGCCAATCGCTGCACGCCGCTGGTAGAGATCTGTCCTACAAGGAAGATCGCCCCCAACCAAACGCCCAAAATAGTGACGAAAATTAAAACGAGACCAAGGGCAGAACCCTCTTCACTCATAGTCTTCTTTAGTAGTTTGTTCATGAGGTGCTCCTTGCTCCGGTTACCAGTTGAGAGTTGAACGCTGTTTTGCCTGTAGTCCCCAGACTCTTTGGGACTGTAAACGCCAAGCCAGTTATGCTCGTGGCGATATTGCTTGGATTAACAAATGAGGGATAAATATTGATTTGCCCGCAGGCGACTTCAGATAGATCTGAAATTGCGCAAAGAATCGAATTACTCCAGCCCGATGCAAATGGCAATGGAAGATCGTCGCGCAAAATAAAGGCGTTCCGAGTTACAGCCACAGTGCTGGAACCTTGGCCCGGGAAGTCGCAAGCAATGCGCCAAAGCTGACCAGAACCGGAGATGGTTCGAACTTCGTAACCAACGAAATAATTAGAACTAATAATTGCAGATTGCAAAGATTGCGCGTCAGTGATCGCAATGCTCGTGGACTCATTGCTTGGAACGGTAATTGAGTTGACGCCAACCGCATAAATTGGGACATCACGAGTATTCAACGGCGTGTAATCCGTCGGGCTAGTGGCAAATCCGCTTAAGGAAACGCTCTGCCCTACCGAGAATATGTGAGTCAGGTCGGCTCCAGTTTGCAAAAAGTTGATCTGTTCAAAACTCTTATATGCCGATGTCGCCGCT
>CAIQNN010000046.1 GCA_903873185.1 uncultured Actinomycetes bacterium | reverse complement strand
TTTCCTTGAGATTTACGCTCGCTTTCACTCTGAGTAGGCCGATTTTCTATCCCAGCGGAATTACGGCGTCCCAGGCCGGAGTCGAACCGGCGACCTACCGCTTAGGAGGCGGTTGCTCTATCCACTGAGCTACTGGGACTAATGCCACCTATTTAGGCGGGGTTACTGGAGCAGTTTAGTAAAGACTTGATAGAAAAATTGCCCTCAGTTAGACTCCTTAAAAATACTCGTTTGGAGTTGGTTTTCATGAAGGCCCTCGTAATAGGTGCCGGTGGCGTAGGTAGTGCAATAGCAAATATTGCCTCTCGCCGATCGTTCATTACCTCAATGGTTGTCGCAGATCGAGCGCTCCCAAAGGCCGAAGCGGCCGTGGCGCGGTTAAAGGATCCCAGGTTCTCAGCGGCTCAAGTCAATGCCGCAGAGCTCGAAGATTTGCGCGAACTAATCCGAAAAGCCGATCCTGATGTGGTCATTAACGCGGTTGATCCGCGTTTTGTGATGCCGATCTTCTTGGCCTGCGAGATTGAGAATCGCAACTATATCGATATGGCGATGTCGCTCTCCAGGCCGCATCCGCATTACCCGAATACTGAAACCGGTGTGAAGTTGGGCGACGAGCAATTTGCCCGCGACTGGAATTGGTGTGAGCGCGAGATTTACGCCTTAGTTGCCATGGGTATCGAGCCAGGCATGAGCGATATTTTCGCGAAGTATGCCGACAATGAACTTTTCTCTCGAATCGATTCGGTGACGATTTTTGATGGCTCAAACTTAACGGTCGAAGGCTATGACTTCGCACCCTCGTTTTCGATCTGGACCACGATTGAAGAGTGCCTCAATCCCCCATTGGTTTGGGAAGATGGTCGTGGTTGGTTCACGACGGAGCCATTCTCGGAATTAGAGGTCTTCGATTTTCCTGAAGGTATCGGACCGGTCGAATGTGTCAATGTGGAGCACGAAGAAGTTGTGCTGATTCCACAGAAGATAGATGCGAAAAAAGTTAACTTTAAATATGGCCTCGGTGCGCAATTCATCACGATCTTGAAGACCATCAATATGTTGGGTATGGATCGCAAGGAAACCGTTGAAGTACAAGGCGTTCAAGTCTCACCTCGCGATCTATTGGCCGCTTCACTTCCTGACCCAGCAACCTTGGGTTCGCGAATGAAGGGCGCTACCTGCGCTGGAACTTTGGTGAAGGGTTTGGATAAAGCTGGTGAACCAAAGGCGGTTTACATCTATAACGTTGTAGATAATGCCTGGTCCATGAAGGAATATGGCGATCAAGCTGTTGTTTGGCAGACCGCTATAAACCCAGTCATTGCAATGGAACTAATCGATAGCGGTATTTGGAAGCCAGCGGGCGTCAATGGCCCAGAATGGTTTGATCCGATTCCTTATCTGAATTTGCTGGAGTCTTACGGAACCAGCTGGCACATTCGCGAAGAAGATACTGCAGGGATCGAGCGCTAACTCTTGGCAACTGCGCTAATCACTGGAGCCAGCGCTGGAATCGGTGAAGCCTTCGCTCGGTTGTTAGCTGCGGAGAAATTCGATTTAGTTCTGGTGGCGCGCGATGTGGCGCGGCTGGAAGCAAAGGCCACCGAACTTCGAAATCGCTTCGGCATCGGTGTGGAAGTTTTGCCAGCCGATCTTTCAAATACTGATCAGTTATTAAGGGTTGAAGCTCGCTTGCAAGATCAGAGCCGACCGATTGAGGTTCTAATTAATAACGCTGGTTTTCGCCTGATTGAGAACTTCTTTCATAGCGATATCGCCTCAGAGAACGAGCTCCTTGAAGTTTTGGTCCGAGCGCCGATGCGGTTGATGCATTCGATCTTGCCGGCCATGCGCGAGCGCAACAGTGGCGTTGTCATCAACGTCTCAAGCGTTGCTGGCTGGACAACCGGTGGAACCTACAACGCTTCAAAGTCCTATTTGACCGTGCTCTCCGAATCAATGCACACGAAATTGCTGGGCACCAAGGTAAATGTGATGGCGCTCTGCCCCGGATTCACCCGCACCGAATTCCACCAGCGCGGAAAGATGACCATGACTGGCCTGCCGAACTTTCTGTGGCTTAGCGCGGATGAGGTGGTCTCGAAAGCTTGGAAGAGTGCGCAAGCTGGTGACCCGATCTGCGTTCCTGGGTGGCAGTATGCAATTTTGAGCACTTTTGCGCGGTTTGGACCGCGGCCATTAATTCGTCGCTTGGGCGCAAACCTTCGGTTTCGACGCGGTCGAAAGCCCTAATTCACAGCAATTTCACCGACCCTAAAGGGGGTCTGCCGAATCTGGGGTACTACTCTGATCTAGAATAACTGCAGGAAATCAAAGAACTACCCACAACCGCACTGGAGGCTCTCGTGTTTAAAAAGATCGCTACTGTGGCTCTAATTGGAGCTCTACTTTCGACCGGGGTCGCAACCTCCCACGCCGCCACTCTAAAATCTGGCGCAGCTTGCACAAAGGTTGGGGCCAAGACCAAGGTCGGCACCAATTCCTATACCTGCGGAGTCAACCCAACTGTAAAAACCACAAAATTAACCTGGTTACTAAATGATTGCTTGACCGCAAATAAGCTCTATGTTGCTGCCGTCAACAACCAAACAAACTTTACTGCTCAGGTCACCAACACTTTGGACCAACTAAAGAAGAGCATTGCAACGTGGCAGGCAGCCAGCGATCTCTCAGATCAAAAATTGAAGGCAGCCAACGCTGATTTCCCAGCCAAGATCGCCGCCATCCAAGTAAAAATTGATGCCGCAACTGTGAAGTCCGCAAATGCACACGATAAAGCCAAGACTGCAACTGGCGTTAACTTGTTGAACTGGACCAAGGCTTACACCGGTTATGACAACAACATCACTCGTTACAAGTCAGCTATTGATTTGTTAAACAAGGGAATTGCTCGCCTGCAGTCAACAAAGGATCGTGCCGTTTCTCAAATTACTTCACTTAACGCACAGCTAACCAGCACAATGGCTTCACAGCCAGCACTGGCTGCTCAAGTTAAGGTCAGCGTTACCCAAGGCCTGACTCAACTGAAGCTAGCTTGCAAGGCTGGTCTTTAAGCCTTAACCAATAATTACCGCTGATGAAGTTGCCTTTACTGGGTACTTCATCAGCGCGCTTCGCGCCGGACCATTGATCAATTTTCCATTGAGCGCATATTGCGAACCGTGAGCCGGACATAACCAGGCATTTCCATTTTGTTGAACCGTAATTCCTTGGTGCGTACAGCTCAGATTTAACGCGGTGAAGCCAGTTACAGCTTTAGCGGTGCGAACCAAAGCGATCGATGAACCATCCGATAGGTCGATGGTTACTACCCCGCCTACTTTGGCCAAGTTCTTATTGACCTTTAGATCGACCCGAATCTTCTTATCCTTGGTCTGAGTCACCCCGCCAGCAGCGATAGCCGCTTCGGGGATGAAGCCAAAGGAGATTACGGCCACGCCACAGAGAACTGCTCTGCGGGATAGGGGTGATTTGGCTAGATCGAGTTTGGCTTGCTCAGACATAAAAATAGCCTTCCGTTCATTGATGAGAGTGAGCCCTCTTTTAGAAATTTGAGCTCGCTTTTAAAATCAGGACATGGGGTTCTTCTCGCCGGTGAATCGGGCCAAAACCTACCCCACCTTTCGGCTGGTTGCAGTACTTATCCTCAGCCTGCAACTGGGAATTCGCCTAATCTTTTCACAGCCCGCCATCTTTCCGGATTTAGTTCTCTTCAATGGGGCGGCAATTTGCGCCGCAATGGCAACGCTTTACTCGCCACTCTTTAACGATCGTTGGGCCAGCGCCAGTTTAGGTTCGGCCTTCCTGCTTTGGAGCTTCGGCTCGTTGGTCTCAACCGCGAACTCTTTCTTCACCTTCACGGTGTGGCCAAACTTGATAGATATTTGTTATTCACTTTTTTACCCCTTCGCACTATTTGGGATTGTCCGCGCCTCAACTGCGCGGCGGCGAGTTGAGTGGATCGAGCTATTAGACACTGTGATTCTGGCGTTGGGGATCACCAGCATTGTTGCCGGGTTATTGATTAAGCCAGCGATGCTTCATTTCTCTGGCAGCACGGGTTCTGTTTTTTTATCGCTCCTGTATCCAGCAGGCGATATCTCATTATTAGCGATTACTTTAGCTTTGGTGCTTCTAACCAGAAAGACGCTGCGCTCGATTCTCTTATTGCTGGGCGTCGCAGCATTCACGGCAACTGATCTTATTTTCTTATTGATTTCGGCGAACTCAACTTACCCATTTGCCTCGCTCAATGATGATGGGTGGGTAGTTGGAATGATCTTGATAGCTGAATCGTTGTATCACCATGGTGGTGAGATTGAATTGTCAGAACGATTTGCGCCCATTACGACTGCGTTCGCTGTTACCGCAAGTTCCGCTGCGCTATTAGTTGCTGTAATTTCACCTTCCTATTTGCCAAAATTTATTTTAATTCCTGCCTTTGCAACTATTGGTTTTGCTTTCTTGCGAATGCAAGCGGCAATTAGAGCTGCGAAGAACACCAATGAGGAACGAGAATTAGCACGCACCGATGAATTAACTGGCTTGCCAAACCGACGTCGCTTCCTCGTGGAACTTGACCTCTTACTTCGAAAAGAGGGCACGCTTTTGCTCTTAGATCTGGATGGCTTTAAGGCGGTAAACGATGGCTATGGACATCAAACCGGTGACCAATTGTTGAAACAGATCGCCATTCGTTTTAGTCGTGCCCTTCCCAGCAACTCGCTCTTGGCCAGACTAGGTGGCGATGAATTTGGTGTGATCGTTTTTGGTCTTCCTGAAATTGGGCTGGAGACGGCGCTAGCGCTAAGGGCCACGCTCACCTATCCCTTTGCCTTGCCTGCTGCGACTGTGGAGGTAGGGGTCAGTATTGGGCGCGTTATAACTGGCGATGAACGCTTTACGCAAGAGGATCTGCTGCGAAGGGCTGACTTGGCAATGTACGAAGCCAAGCGGAGTAAAACGGGAATTGTGCTGTGGAGCGAATCGCTAGTTGGTAACTAGTACTTTGGCGCTTCGGGCTTAGCTGCCTTTATCGCCTGAAGCCGGGCTAAGGACTCAAGGCGTTCGGTGGCATGGTCGACGATTCGTTCCGGATAGCCATGCAAATAGCCATCGAGGAAATTCCACGGTTCGTGAATTTCGGCGCCAGACAAATGTGAAAGTTCGGGTACGAAATGGCGAACATAATCCCCATCGTGATCGAAGCGTTTTCCTTGCTCTACTGGATTAAAGATCCGGTAATAAGGCGAGGCATCAGTTCCACAACCAGCAGTCCATTGCCAGCCATGAGAATTCGAAGCCACATCGTTGTCAATCAAATATTTCATAAAGAAATTGGCACCGTGCTGCCATTCCAAATGCAGATCTTTTACCAGAAAAGAGGCGACAATCATTCGGACGCGATTATGCATCCAACCTTCGGCGCGCAATTGCCGCATGCCGGCATCGACAATCGGATAGCCAGTCTCGCCGTTGCACCAAGCTTGGAATTTTGCACCGGGTTGGTCATAACGCATGGCTTCGTAAACGGGCGCATAGTAGCCGCGCGAAGTTTTTGGATAATGATGCAGTACATCGGCGTAGAACTCGCGCCAAGCAATTTCTTTGCGAAAGACTTCATGGGCCGCGCTCTGATTCAAATCAGCCAAAATAGTTCGAGGATGAATTTCGCCCCAACGAAGATGTGGACTTAAGCGGCTGGTGCCAGCGATTCCTGGAATATTTCTAGCCTCGTCATAGTCAGCGAGCCCGCCACTCTTGTACGCGCGCCATCTGGCAAGAGCAGCAACTTCGCCAGCCTCCTGTAGATCGACACCTGCAGGCGGCTGCCACTTCGGAAAATTTCGATCTGACTCTTTTGGGGTAATGAAGTTTGGGCTCTTTGGTGGCGCAACTGGTCCGCGCCAACCATGAGTCAGCCAACTTCGAAAGAATGGCGTGTAGACCCGGTAGTTGGTGCCATCGGGTTTTCGAACTCGACCTGGTGAAACCGCATAGGCGCTGCCGGTTTGTTGTAATTCAATTCCGGCTGTAGTCACTGCCAAATCACGAGCTACTCCATAAGGGGCGAACTCCGACGCCACATGCACTTGCGTTATGTCATAGCGCTTCATAACATCTTGTAGAACCGAAACGGCAGGACCAGCTATTACTGCAAGCTTGCCACCGAGAGATTGATCCAGGGCTCGCAGCGAATCCGCTAAATATGCGCGGCGGTAAGCCCCGGCTCGTTCGGCGATCTCTTCATCGATGATAAAAAGCGGCAGTACCGAGTCATTATTAGCCAAGGCTGCTAACAGCGCGGGGTTATCCGAGAGCCGTAGATCCCGCCGAAACCAAAAGAGAGAGCAGGTCGCGGTCATCCCCGTATCCTTTCACTATGGAGATCGTTAAGCGCTTTGGAATTCGCCACCTCTCCGAACCAGTGACCCGAGTTAACTTTGCGGGCCGGGCCGTCGATTTTTGGGCACCCTCCGAGCCTGCTACCCATTTAATTGTGGCGCACGATGGTCAAAATATTTTTGATCCTCGAACCGCAACTCGGGGACGCACCTGGCAATTGGCACAAAATGCGAGCCGGGTCGCGGCAGAATTTGGAATTGCAGCTCCCTTGATCATCGCGATATTTCATGGCACGACCAAAACCAATCCTTGGGGCCGGGCTCACGATTTGGCGCCGCAACAACCATTTCAAGCCGGCATGGTGGTAGCACAACCGAAGTACCGCGATGTTTCACTGGCGGATTTGCAAGGCGATAACTATTTGGAAACGATTGTTAGCGAAATTGTTCCCGCAATAGCGCAGAGTGTTGGTTTCATCCCAGAGCCCAGCAAAACGGCGCTCCTTGGTTCAAGTATGGGCGGACTGGCAACGCTCTATGGTCTGGGTCGCCATCCAGAATTTTTTGGAGCGGGCTTGGCTTTTTCTCCGCATTGGATTATCGGAGAAAATCCATTAGTTGATGCGCTCCTTAGCGCCCTTCCAATGCCGACCAATCACAAGATATGGCTAAGCCGCGGAACCAAAGGGCTAGATGCCGAATACCAACCATTTCACGAGTACTCAATTGCAAAGTTGAAAGAGTTAGGTTGGCAAGAGAACAAGCAATTCAAGGCCAAAATATTTGCAGGTGGTCGCCATAATGAACCTTCATGGCGTCGGCAAAGTGATGAAGCGCTGCGGTTCTGGCTTAGTTAATTGATGGAATAGCGAATAATCTTCGAAGCCAAAGTTGCACCAGCGGAGTTCTTTACCACGGCAACCAAGTTCAGCACGGTTCCTTTTTTATAGAGCGCTGGATGCAGATAACTTCGGAATAACCCACCAGCAGTTTGAGCAGTCTTAAAAGTACGGTGATCGCTGGTGCCAAGGCTCTGCCACGCCTTACCTGGAACCTGCACCGCAAAGGTGACTTGATCAAAATCGCTGCCAGGAACGGATGCGGTAACTGGAATCCAACCATCGCTGTTGCCATCGGTCTTTGGCGCCAGGATCGTAATCTTGAGCGTTTGCTTTGGTACAAATTTATTGGCCGCTTTCAGGACTATAAAGCCATGTGGCGGCAGGGTGATATCTAGCGAATTCGGAGAAGAGCTGGTCGATGATCCGAGACCGAAGATCGGCTCCCAAGCGCTTGCAAGCGTGGCAACCGGAACCGTGGCAGTTGTGGGCTTGTCATCCGAGTTGAAGGCAACAAGAAACTCTTGATCTGAATTGAATCTACTGACCGCGAAGAAATTTCCTTGGGCATATCGAAGTTGTTGCGTTCCAGTCTTTAAATCCGGATATTGAACTTCGAGATTTTGAAGTGCGAGGATTTCATCCTGAATCGGATTGGCAACATCAAATGAGCTTCCATCTCCGATCGGCGCAGCGCCAATGCGCGTTTCAGCCTTCCAAAGATCGACTTGGGTTGGGAACATATCTTGTCGGGCGAGTTTGTCGCCACCACCGCCGGCCATTCCTTTTTCATCGCCATAGTAAACAATTGGGCCACCCCGAAGTAAGAAGAGCATGGCATGCGCCAGCTTGTCGCGTTCCAGCAAAACTGTTTCGCCATCCCAAGCCGCAGCTTTCGTCAGAAAGTAGCCAATTCGGCCCATATCGTGATTGCCTAAAAAGGTTGCCAATCCATATGCGCTAGAAGTAGCGCTGGTGTACAGATCATCACCGTTGAAAAGTTCACCCAGCGGCCCTGCCTGCCCAAATGATTTTGCATAATTTGTCACTGCGTTTTGGAAGGGGAAATCTAGCGCTGATGGAAAACTCTGCTCCGTAACGAAAGGTGCGACCGCTTCAGGGTTCGCGTCGGCGATCTCGCCAAAGATTGCGAAGCTGCTTTTTCCAACGCTCTTTGCGGTCTTGAGAATCGCTGGCAGGAATGATTTCCAGAAAGCTTGATCTACATATTTGGCGGTATCAATGCGATAGCCATCGATGCCATATTTTGTGATCCAGCTCGACCATAAATCGGTCCAACCTTGAACCACAGCTGGTTTGCCGGTATTGAGATCATCAAGTCCATAAAAATCCCCAGCGAGGGTTGTGGCTTTTGGGGTCGCCCCAATGTCGCCTACATTGTGATAGTTGGCCATCGTATTTAGCCAAGTTGGCTTCTTTAACTTTGCTAAACCAAGTGGAATATAGGCACTTCCGTTGTCGCGATATTTAATGATATCGGCGGTGTGGTTTACCACGATGTCGACGATCACTTTCAGTCCAATGGCGTGAGCTTGATCAACCATATTTTTGAAATCGGCTTCAGTTCCCAAATGCGGATCAATAGTGCTGAAGTCAATTCCCCAATAGCCGTGATAGGCCGCCGATCCACCTTGAACATATTGTTGCTTGACTGGTGGCGTAATCCAGATCGAGGTAAAGCCCATCTTCTTTATATATGAAAGGTTTTGCGTTAGCCCTTTTAGATCCCCGCCGTGATACCAACCTGGGTCACTGGAGTCATAACCGCTGGTAAGTCGAAAATCTGCAACGTGAGCCAGATCGTTTGAAGTGTCGCCGTTGGCATAGCGATCGGTCATCACAAAATAAATTGACTGAGTGCTTAGCGCACCACGAACTACCGGCTTGGCTAAAGCAACCAAACTTGGCGCACCTTGAGAAACTGTGACAGAGCCGAGGATCAGCCCGGTGGCAAGCGCAAGCGCACCGAGTCTTCTAGCAGCCAGATTCAACGGAGTTTCCAAATCCCGATAACTGCGCTCTTGGAATCAATGCTGATGGAATTTCCGCTGCCTAATGGTCCGTAGAGTGTCTTATCAATTTCATATCCCCAGTTAGCGAGGTCAATCTTTCGCTTGATACCTTTGCGGGAAACAAAAATGAGAAGCGTTTCTTTTTTAGATTCGCGAAGGTAGGCGATGGAATCAGTAGTGATATCAAACCACCGCAATCCACCGTGAGCTAAGGCATGACTGGTGCGGCGAAGCTTGACTAACTTTTTCACCTCAGTTAAAAAATCAAGGTCCCAACCGCGTTTATCTTCCCAATTGATCGTTCGACGGGCATCCTCGCCCCATGCACCTTCAAGGCCGATTTCATCGCCGGCAAAGATAGAAGGAACGCCGGGATAGGTAAGCAACATCCCCATCGCCGCCAGATGTCGGACCGGATCTTTTCCAACGATGTTTCGAAATCGCGGGGTGTCATGAGAATCTAATAAAGCCATGCTGGCGGTAAGCGCACGCCAAGGAATCATGGCGTTGAATTGTTGAATTGCAGCAACAGTTTGGGCCCCAGTAAATTCGGGTAAACCTTCGGGAAATCCGTAATACTCTGGTTTGGTTTCTGGCTTGTGGGCAAACCAGCCCCAAAGCACTCGGCCAAAGCCGTTGTAATTCATGGTTCCATGCCACCCAAGGCCATCAAGGTCGGTGGGGAAGTTGTCGGCATTTTCGGCCACCAACCAGGCATCAGGATTTACTTCATCCATCGCAGTTCTGATTCCGCGCATAACTTCTTGATTAATATCCTGGTCCAAATACTTCCCAGTCATATTTCCGACATCGATTCGCCAACCTGCCATCGAGAACGGCGGGCGGAGCCATTTTCGAACAATTGAGTTGGTTCCCTCGTACATCGCCTTGCGAAGCTGTGGCGATGAATAATTCAATTTTGGCAGCGAAGCCAATCCCCACCAGCCCTCATAACCATGAGTGGATCGATCATCCCAATAAAAATAGCTGCCCTCTTTTGATTCGCGGTTGAGCAAACCCTTTTTCAACCAAGGATGGCCGGCCCCGCAATGATTTGTGGTGAGATCGCCCAGCAGCCGAATACCCTTTTTGCCGGCAGCATCAGCCAATGAAAAGAGCGCATCATTTCCACCGAGTATGGGATCGACAAAATCAAAACTGCTGGCATCGTATCGATGTGTTGACCGTGCCGGAAAGAGTGGCGTGAAATAAATACCATTGGCACCCAGGCCGACAATGTGATCCAAATGCTCTTCGACTCCATCTAGATCGCCACCAAAATACTCGACGCCAGTTGTGGCATCTCTACCCTTGGGCAAATCATTCCAATCACGAGGTACATATTGCGGTGGGAGTTTCCTGGTTTTACCTGAACTCGCAAAGCGATCTGGAAAAATTTGATAGAAGACTGACGAATGGATCCATTGCGGGTATGCCGGTTTTGCAATTAAAAAGAAATCGGAGGTGCTGGTTACATCATGGTCCGATATTCCACCGGCCGTTAACCACCCTTGCTTCTTGCCGCGAAAAATCAGAAATCGATATCGATGAACCGAATTAGTTACCAAACTCTTTGAACTCCACCACTCTTCATTGGCCGATGATTTCTTTAAGGTCAGCGGATATAGCCTGGGCTCACCATCAATAAAGATTCGAAGATAGATTCTGGAGACGTTATAACTCTTTGGGGTTCGAACCTTAATCTCTACCTTGTCACCAATTTTAGGTGCGGTATCGCTGAGATATAAAGCGCTGCCATCATGGTGTGGCAATAAAAAAGCACTCACATTTAGCCCTTAGTCGCCCCTTGGGTGAGGCCGCCAATAATGAAGCGCTGTAGGGATAGGAAGACGATAACCAAAGGAACCGTGGCTATTAAGGAGCCAGCGGCAAATGGTCCCCAGTTCTGACCGAATTGAGCGCCTACGAATTGTTGAAGCCCTACGGCAACCGTTCGCTTATTAACATCTTGCAAGAAGAGCGAGGCAAGAACGAACTCATTAAATGTTCCGATAAACGAGAGCAAGGCGGTAACGGCCAATACGGGAGCAGCCAATGGGAAGAAGATCAACCAATAGACCTGAACCGTGCTGGCGCCATCAATGCGGGCGGCTTCATCCAACTCCATCGGAATCGTGTCGATGTAGCCCTTTAGCAACCAGGCGTTAACGCCCATGGAGCCACCGAGATAAATAAGAAGCAAGCCACCAAGACTTCCAAGACCAATAGCTGGAAAGACGGTGTAAACCCGTTCCATCATTACATAGATAGCAGCAAGTGCTAAGAAGGAAGGAAAGACCTGGATTAGGAGCAAGGTTTGTAGGCCAGCTTTACGGCCCTTGAAGCGCATACGACTGAAAGCGAAGGCGGAGGCCGCGCCAATGAATACTGAGATCAGCGCATTGGCGCTGGCGATCATCACTGAGTTACGAATCCACGCACCGTATGGAACTGC
>CAIQNN010000045.1 GCA_903873185.1 uncultured Actinomycetes bacterium | reverse complement strand
TTTCGGGCGACGCTGGGCAGATCAATACCGCAGAAAATGTCAGTTTCGTATTACCTCGCAGTAACGGGGGTCTAATAGTGGGAACCGCTCACGGCCCTTACGCAACCGATGCTTTTGGCGCAATCACGACTTTGCCAACCCGCGCTGATGCCGATGGCTCTCCCGATCCAGTTCCGATGCGTTGGAACGATGCCAAAGTAGGTCCTGCAGGGGAAATTTGGATGACCACTAGTTCTAATGGTGTTGATACCGATCGAATCGGATTGCATCGATTGAGCGCAGATGGCTCCAAGATTGAAAGAATTCTGTCGGGCATGCAGTTAAGCAATGGCTTGGAGTGGAGCCCAGACACAAAGACTTTCTATTTGATCGAGACTGGCGCCCTTAAACTTCACGCCTTTGATTACGAGAACGGTGAAATATCAAATCAACGAACGGTTATTGATTTTGATCCAGAGCTTAAGCAGTACCCAGACGGAATGACGGTCGATGCCGAAGGCTGTCTCTGGATTGCCTTTTGGAATGGCGCTTGCATTAGGCGATATTCCCCCCATTTTGAACTCATTCAAACCATCGAATTCCCGGTTAGATTCGTCTCGAGCTGTGCCTTCGCCGGGTCAGATTTATCAACTCTGGTGGTCACCACTGCAACTGGCGACAACGGTTGGCACGATGATCATGAATATGCCGGCATGACTTTTACTGTGGCAACTGATGTGAAAGGAAAGTTTTCTTATGTCTTTGATCGCTAACAAAAATGGGGAACAACAGGGTCGAGTGGCAATTGTTACTGGCGGATCAAGTGGCATCGGCAGTGGAGCTGCTCGCGAACTTGCGATGCAAGGAGCATCGGTTGTCGTTCACGGCTTAACTTTGGCGGAAGCCAGCCGAGTTGTATTAGAAATTCAAAGTACTGGGGGAGAGGCCATTGCCTTTTCTGGACCGATTGATGACCCACAGACCACTTTGGCTGCCGTTGAACTTGCTCTAAGCAAATATGGTCACTTAGACGTACTGGTTACATCTGCCGGGATTCAACGTTATGGAACCACAATCGAAACGCCGATTGAAGTATGGGATGAAGTTTTTAATGTGAATGTAAAGGGCGTTTTCCTAGCATGCAAGGCAGCTCTGCCAGAAATCCGCAAGAGCCCCTCAGGAAGTATTGCAATCATCGCTTCTGTCCAAGCTACCGCTACGCAAGCAAATGTTGCTGCTTACACTTCAAGTAAAGGCGCGCTTTTGTCATTTGCAAGGGCAATGGCAGTTGATGAGGGCCCCTATGGAGTTCGGGTAAATTCCATCAGTCCAGGAACAATAGACACTCCAATGTTGCGTAACACTGCCAAAATTCTGAGCGATGGCACACCAGCTCAGATGCAGGCTTTAGTCGATGATTGGGGTTCAGCCCACGCGCTTGGAAGAACGGGAACCATCGCTGAATTGGGGGCGGTAATTTCTTTCGTGACCAGCCCGCGTGCAAGTTTTATGACTGGCGATGACATTCATGTTGATGGCGGCCTACTTGCGAGATTGGCAGCTGCGGCTCCGAAACCGAATTAGAACTAATATTCCTCAATAAACAACGCCCCCGTCGACAGAGCGAGGGCGTTGTTTGCGTACTTAAGCTGTGGTTACTTAGTTGCCTTTGCAACTACTGCAGGTTTCACTGGAGCTACTGGCTTTACCGGAGCTGTTGGCTTTGTAGGTGCTGCAAGTTTTACTGGATCGGCAGGCTTTACTGGGCGAACAGGTTCGACGCCTAAGGCTGTTACTGCAGCTTTGAAAGTTGCTTGAGCAGCGGTTGTTGCCGTGGTGTGGGCCTTTAGCGCAGCTTCGATACCGGCGCTAGAACTATCTGCTGCGATGGCTGCCAAGAAAGTGGTATCTGCAGCGTTAAGCGCAGCATCTTTGATTGCATTCAATGGCTTGTATTTTGCTTGGTAAGCCTCGTTAGCAGTTTTGAAGGTCGCCCAAGTTGCCTGCCATGATGCATTGAATGCCTGATTAGTTGCAGTCCAGGCAGCCCAATACGCCTTCAAGGCTGGACGATACGCAATTTCATTCTTTACTAACGTCACGCGATATTGTTGCAATGCAATTTTATAGGCGGCAAGATCAGCCTGGTATTGAGCAGTTGCGGGATTTACAGTCTTAACAACTGTGGGTTTTGGGGTTGCCGTGGTGTCGGCATAAACTCCGCCAATAGAACTTCCGACAAGTCCCATTGTCAGGATTGCGACACTGACATATTTGGTTCTCTTCATTTTGACTCCTTGGTCATGTGGGCGTTATTGCCCCTACTTGGAATAGTTCTATTGCACCTTGTGGAACCTCTGTGGATTTCCTATGCCAATCTTGCGGGAATCTTAAGGATGCGCGTGACTAAATATATTTTGTCATGCAGACGCTGATTGGGCTTGGTGAGTAATCACCAAAAACATCGCAAACCACAAACCCAAAACTCGCATATAGATTTCTCGCGGGTTCGAATGCAGCGAAGTTCCCCGTCTCTAAACTCACTCTTGTCGATCCCTGACCTTTTGCGAAATCCAAAATATGTGCAACCATCGATCTTCCAACACCTGCTCCTCGTGCAGATTTTGAAGTGTGCATAGATTTCAGTTCAGCGTGGGTCGAATCCAGCTGTCTCAGTGCGCCAACCCCAACCAGTTTTCCATCTAGACGCGCCCCAAAGACCGTGATGTCAGGGGAGAGTAATTTTTCAACATCCAAGGCGTAAACATTTTCCGGCGGCGTCACGGACATACAGAAATCCAAATGAGCTTGTAAAAGTTTCGTCATTTCGGGATCGCGAGGATCTGAAACGTCGATTAAGAGGCTCATACTTAATCCTAAATTGTCGAATATTCCAGAGGCAATATCTGCAGCCACAGAATGGAAAATTGTGCCTTTTAGTTGGCTATTTATATAGGTCGAGGATCACTTTTCGCGTTTTCTGTACCATTTCGCATTTTGCGAATTCGATACTGGGTTCCAAAGGTCTAGACCATTTATATGTAGTGAATGAATGCGCCCGATTTCAAAAACGACTTGCAAAACTTAATTTAAAAGTTCTGCTAGCCCTTATGTGATCGTTTTTATGAGTCTGATGTGACCGAACGAAGTAATTCCCGAGACACAATATTAAGGAGGTAGAACTTGACTAAAAATATAGAAGAAATTACACGCTTGTTAAATCTATATATAGATGGCGCTGGTAAAGGCGACGCAGATAAGTTGAATCAGGCATTCCATTCAAGCGCTCGATGGTTTGGCACCATGGGCGGAGTCGACTACGACATGGATAAGGCAGGTTTTGTTGCACTGATGGTTGCATCTCCAGGAGACGCCGGCCAACTCAAAGCCAAAATCACCGATATTCAAATTGATGGAACTGTTGCAATGGCCACAATCAAAGAAGAAGGTTTCTGGGGAAATCTCTCATTTACTGATTACTTCACCTTGTCCATTCTTGAAGGACATTGGCAAATAACTTGCAAGACATTCGCTCATACTGGCGGAGAGCACGCATAAGCGAAATTGGAAAATTTATTGAGTCCAAATCGGAGAGACACTTACATAAGGAGAGAAAATGTCAAAAGCATACGAAATTTCAGTTTGGAAACCCAACCGTGGAAAGCACGCAGAGTTCATGAAAAGATGGGCGGAAATTGCTGCAATTTTTAAGGAAAATGGCGTCAGCGATATCTTGGTACTTAATGGCCACGCCGGCAAAGACGTTGGAAACATCGTCATTATCCAAACGTTCAAGAGCCTCACAGATAATGGAATTGTGAATGACGCGATCAGTGAGAGTGCTTCGATGAAAGCTTGGATGGAAAAGAATAAGGATCTGGATGGCGCAACGATGATTTCGCACGACCTTTATACGGAAGCGAATTAATCGAAATCAATCTAACGCAGGGCTGAGGCCAACAGTCTCAGCCCTGCACCAACCAAACTTCACTCGAACAACGCTTGCCCAAGAAAGTTGTTTTTCATCAAGCTGTCCGAGGCAACTTTTGACGCGTAGTTCCCACTAGGCTGTTGAAATGCGAACCAAGGAGAGGATTCAAAAAGGACTCTTAATCGCGTTAGCATTTACTCTCATTCCGGTGGTCGCATTCTCAGCGCAGAAAGTAACTTCTGGTTCTACTTGTAAAATATTGAACCAAAAGATTACTTATTTGATTAGAACGTACACATGCATTAAGACTGGAAAAAAATTGTTTGGAATAAAGGCGTATTGATTGTTAGACCAACGCCAACACCAACGCCAATGCCAACTCCAACTCCAACGCCAACGCCAACTCCAGCGCCAGCGCCAACTCCAACTGCAACTCCAGCGCCAACTCCAGCGCCAACTCCAACTGCAACTCCAGCGCCAACTCCAACCCAAACGGAAGCCCCGCTCCCGCCCGAACCAAAGACCTTTGATGATTTGGTCGCTCATCCTGAAGCCATCTCGTATTGGGCTTGGAAGAAGAGTGGCGACCAAATAGCTGGATCTACAGCCATTGGGCCAAAGGTTACTGTGGTCTTGGGACCACACACGCTGCCGCCGAACAATCTTGCTCAATCGGCAATAGACCTAAATTCAAAGTTGTATGACGGCTTTGCTCATCCGACGGCCGTAACCGCTATCTATTACAACTCGCAAGATATTAATTGGGCGCAACAGGAATGGGCGAAGATTGCCTTGCATCCACAAGGTAGTGAAGCGACCCGGATGTGCCAATCGGTCGAAACGTGTTGGGGTGCATTGGCAGAAATTGATTTAAAGGGGAATGGATTACTTCTCATTGCCTCAAAAGATCCAACTACTGCGAGCCCTGATCACACGTCGGGCGCAGTTGAAGCTCATGAATATTCACATGCGATTCAAGGGACACAATTTGTAGGGACCGGTAAGGAAGCTAATTCTTACTGTTGCACTAAAGCCTACCTACCTTGGTGGATGGTTGAAGGGAATGCTGAATTCACTCAGGCAGTCGCTATTTACTCAACTTCCTACTCGGCATATCTAGTGGAGAGAAAATCTGATACTTCCGATGTGCTTACTAATTCCAATAAGACATTCTCGCAAGCATGGCTCCAGACTTATTTGGACACCTCCACAACTGCGGAATGGGCTAAAACTGAAAATAGTTGGCGAATGTACGACGTAGGATATTTGGTGAATGAGGCCCTTGCCTCGATCAAGGGACCATCAATCAACATGCAGCTTTTCAAAGATGTCGCTAACGGCAAGACATGGGATCAGGCCTTTGAAGCTAACTTTGGGATTTCATGGAGTGCAGCCCTGCCAAAATTAGCTGCAATTCTTTACGGCATGCAGAGTCGCTAGTTTTTTCTAGAAGTAAAGGCGTTTCGTCCAATCAAGCAAGTGCGTTGTGAGGGACTTGGCCCCTGCAACCCGGGTAATTCCCCGATTCTTAGGTAATCGGGTCATAAAAGGCACGCTATCTAGTTTGTCAGCCCTTCGCAATACTCTTTAACTAGGAGGTAGCAAATGGCGCAAATTCCAATTATTGGCGTAGATGGCAAGCCAGTTCGATATGCATATCTTGACGGTGGAAACCTCAAGTTCGAATTTGAGTATTACGAAAGAACGGAGGGAGAGGGCGATTACGAGATCATCCACACTGTTGATCCGCAGGATTTCTCATCAATCGCCACGAAGTTTGGACTAGATCCAAGTATCGACATCCTTTCAATTGTCCAACAGATCTCAGATGCGGGCAGGGGCGAAGAGCTTAAAGATGCGCTCAATAGCAAAGAAATTATGAAT
>CAIQNN010000044.1 GCA_903873185.1 uncultured Actinomycetes bacterium | reverse complement strand
CCATGAGGCGAGGTTAGAAATTTGGGACGATCCACATAATCACGATCCCTCCTATTCCCGGGTACGCGCTCGCCGCCACGTCCTGCCGATCCTGGAGGCCGAACTTGGACCTGGGATTTCGGCTGCCCTGGCCAGGTCGGCGAAATTGCTGCGCGATGATGCCGATGCCTTGGATGGGTGGGCCAATGAGCTCTTTGCTACCCTCGATCCAGGCTCAATTGAGATCGAGTTATTGGCTGGTTTGCCAGCGGCGCTTCGAAGTCGGATCATCCGAAAGGCGATCTACTTTGCCGGCGCCCCAGAAGGTTCGCTAACTGCCGATCATTTAGCGCCAATTGAGGCCTTGGTCACAGCCTGGAAAGGTCAAGGCGAGAGCTCGCTTCCGGGCGGTGTGAAGGTCGCTCGAATTTCGGGCAGACTTTCGCTCTCGCAGAACTCCGAACCTCGGTAGTTTTCGCCGATCACGTGAAAACGTGGGATTACAAACAATAAGGAGTGATGTGGACCTAAGCGCTACTGGCACCGATATCGAACGCGTCGTTGTCACCGAAGAAGAGATTCGCAACCGGCTCAAAGAGTTGGCGGCACAAGTTGAAGCCGATTATGCAGGTCGTGATTTACTTCTGATTGGTGTCCTAAAAGGTGCGGTCATGACAATGGCAGATTTCGCCCGGTCACTTCAGCGACATATTGAAACCGATTGGATGGCGGTCTCCTCCTATGGATCCGGGACTAAATCCAGTGGCGTTGTTCGGATTCTAAAAGATTTGGATCGCGATATTTTAGGCAAAGAAGTTTTGATCATCGAAGATATCGTCGATACTGGATTAACTCTCGCTTGGTTAAAATCAAACTTGGAGTCACGCGGAACCAAGAGCGTCGAAATTTTAACGATGCTGCGCAAACCCGAAGCAGCGAAGGTTGATGTTTCTGTTAAATATGTGGGCTTTGATATTCCCTCGGATTTCGTGGTCGGCTATGGCCTTGATTTCAACGAGAAGTACCGTAATTTAAACTTTATTGGTGTACTCGCAAAGCACATTTATTCCTAATCAATTCCCAAAGCAGTAGAGAGAGATAACGCGTGGCTGAAAAGAAGATAAAGGTGCAAAAGCCGAAGATGCGCAAGATCATGCGCGGTCCACTTTTTTGGATCGTCGTGGCACTCATTGCGGTTAGCGTATTTGGAAGAATATCTGGCAGCGGCTCGCAGTTTGTTAAGGTCGACACTTCGACGATCCTCGCGCAGATTTCCGATAACAAAGTTGATTCAGTTCTGGTGATTGATAAGGATCAAAAGATTCAAGTTATTTTGAAGAGCGGGAATTTTGTTAAAGGTTCAGCTCGTCTTGAAGCATCATACGTAACTGGCCAAGAGCCACAAATTGTTGAGTTGCTGACTAGCAATCCACCACCAAAAGCTTGGAATGTAAAGATCGCATCGCAATCAATTTTGCTTTCGCTTTTCTTCAGCTTCGCTCCAATTCTCTTAATTGGCTTCCTGCTTCTCTTCTTTATGAGCAACGCTCAAGGCGGCGGCAACAAGATCTTCTCCTTTGGTCGTTCGAAGGCGAAGCTTCAAACCAAAGAGATGCCGAAGAACACCTTTGCTGATGTAGCCGGCGCTGACGAAGCGGTAGAAGAGCTCCGCGAGATCAAGGATTTCCTGGCCGACCCCAAGAAGTATCAAGATATTGGCGCCAAGATTCCAAAAGGTGTCCTGCTTTATGGTCCTCCAGGAACCGGAAAGACGTTGCTGGCACGTGCTGTTGCTGGCGAAGCCAATGTGCCCTTCTATTCAATTTCTGGATCCGAATTCGTGGAAATGTTTGTCGGAGTTGGCGCATCCCGGGTCCGAGATTTATTTGCCCAAGCCAAGGAGAATGCACCAGCGATTGTCTTTGTTGACGAGATCGATGCCGTTGGTCGCCAACGTGGCGCAGGTTTAGGCGGCGGTCACGATGAGCGCGAACAAACCCTTAATCAACTTTTAGTTGAGATGGATGGCTTTGAAGCGAATGGTCAGGTAATTTTGATCGCCGCTACTAACCGCCCCGATGTGTTGGATCCGGCGCTACTTCGCCCCGGTCGATTCGATCGACAGATTCCAGTTGATCGACCAGATCTAAAAGGCCGAACTGCAATCCTTGAAGTCCACGCCAAAGGAAAACCGCTGGCTAAAAATGTGGACCTAAATAGTTTTGCAAAGCGAACTCCTGGATTTACCGGAGCCGATTTAGCAAACGTCCTTAACGAAGCGGCGCTTCTTACAGCTCGAGTCGGTGCCAAAATTATTACCTCCGAAGCGCTAGACGAATCAATCGATCGCGTTATGGCTGGCCCACAACGTAAAACTAGATTGATGACGGAAGAAGAGCGTCGCATCACGGCCTATCACGAAGGCGGTCATGCTTTGGTAGCTCACGCGCTGCCACACACTGATCCAGTTCACAAGATTACGATCATGCCGCGCGGCCGGGCGCTGGGTTACACAATGGTGCTTCCCGACGAAGATCGATATGCAACTACCCGAAATCAAATGCTTGATCAGTTGGCTTATTCCTTGGGTGGTCGCGCCGCTGAAGAATTAATCTTCCATGATCCAACCACCGGCGCCTCTAACGATATTGAAAAGGCGACCAATCTGGCCCGTGCCATGGTTACGCAATATGGAATGACGGAACGAATTGGTGCGATCAAATTGGGCATCAGTGAAGGCGAGCCATTCTTGGGTCGCAACTACGGACACCAACGCGATTATTCCGAAGAGGTCGCTGGCATTGTTGATGAAGAGATTCATGATCTAATCAAGAACGCCCATCAGGAAGCCTTCGACATTTTGGTTGCTAATCGTGCCATCTTGGATGAACTTGTAATTGTCTTGCTAGAGAAAGAGACGCTACTTAAAGATGAGATCGAAGAAATCTTTAAGGCAGTGACAATGGTTCAAAACCGTCCCGCTTGGACTGGTTCCCCTAATCGCACGCCATCAGACTTACCACCTGTGGCACTATCGCCGGCGAATTCCCTGCAGACGCAAGCGCTGGCGGAAGTTGAAAAACCTAAGCCGGTTCGCAAGCCACGCAAGAAAGTTGCGCCCCCAAGTGAGTGAGATCAACGCCGTTTCAATGGGCCCACAAGATGGTGGTGCCAAGGGCAAGTTTGACCAAGCGAGAGCCGAGCGGGCCATCACGGAACTTTTACTGGCCATTGGTGAAGATCCGACCCGCGATGGTCTAGTCGATACGCCAAAGCGAGTTGCGAGAGCGCTCCAAGAAAATTTCGCGGGGCTTTGGCAGACACCACAAGAGGTGCTCTCGACTACCTTCGATATTGGGCACAGCGAGCTGGTCATTGTTCGAGATATTGAAGTCTTTTCTCATTGTGAGCATCACCTAACTCCATTCCACGGTTTCGCTCACATTGGTTACATCCCCGGCGACTCTGGTCGAATTACTGGGTTATCGAAACTGGCACGTTTGGTAGATCTTTATTCTCGAAGGCCACAAGTTCAAGAACGCTTAACTTCACAAATCGCCGATGCAATGGTGGAAGTACTTGCTCCTGCTGGCGTAATTGTTGTTATTGATTGCGAGCACCTTTGCATGTCAATGCGCGGGGTAAAGAAATCACAAGCCCGCACGACAACCAGCGCGGTTCGCGGTCAACTAAGAGCTCCTGCAACCAGAGCTGAAGCAATGAGTCTGATTACCTCACGCACGCATTGAGATGAACAATTTAATGCGCCCGCTAGTAATGGGGATTTTAAATGTAACTCCAGATTCGTTCTCTGATGGCGGACGACATTTTACTTTTGCCGATGCGATCAATCGATCTAAAGAGATGATCTCGGAATCAGTAGACATCATTGATGTTGGCGGGGAGTCCACTCGCCCGGGCGCAGTTCGAATTTCATTCGAGGAAGAACGAGATCGCGTAATCCCAGTGATCACCGAACTTAAAGAGCTGGGTGCAGTAATTAGCATTGACACCATGCGCGCGGCAATTGCCCAGGCAGCGATAGCTGCAGGTGCGACTTATGTGAACGATGTCAGCGGTGGTTTGGCCGATCCAGACATGGCGAATTTAATTTCGCAGAACCCACAAATTCAATACATTGCCATGCATTGGCGCGGACATTCTGATCGCATGAACGAGCTTGCGGTTTATAAGGATGTGGTCGCGGAAGTTCGTGATGAATTGGATGTACGAGTGACTGCTCTACTAAAAGCAGGTGTCAATCCCGAGCAAATAATTCTTGACCCCGGCCTGGGTTTCGCAAAAGATTCGGAACACAATTGGGAGTTACTTAGAAATTTGGATCGGCTTTCGCTACTGGGTTACCCAATCCTCGTAGGAGCTTCGCGAAAGAGATTCCTAGGAGCGCTTATCCAAAGTAATTCAACAGATGAGCGAGAAAACGCCTCCGTTGTAGTCACTTCGTTGCTGACTAAATCAGGCATCTGGGGAGTTCGTACCCACAGCGTCAAAGCGCACCAAGAAGCAATCACCATAGCGTTAGAGTTATCAAAATGAGCGACCGGATAATTATTACTGGGGTAGAGGCAACGGGCTACCATGGCGTTTTTCCGGAAGAGCGTCGAGATGGACAAATATTTATCGTTGATGCAATTTTGCAATTAGATCTTTCAGTTTCTGGCGCCAATGACCATTTAATTAACACCGTAGACTATTCGGTGGTTGCTCGCTTGATTCATGAGGCAATCGAAGGCGAACCATTTTCCTTAATTGAAAAATTGGCCGAGGCGATCGCTGCCAAGGTCTTGGCTTCGTTCTCGCTCGTTCGTAGCGTGACAATCACGGTTCATAAACCAGATGCCCCTGTTGGCGTAGCAGTTGCCGACATTGCAGTAGAGATTGTGCGGACTCGATGAAAGTTGTAATTGCCCTTGGTTCCAACCTCGGTGACCGAGAAAATTATTTAAATACGGCCATTCAGGAGCTATCAGCAGCCATATCAATTACTTCGGTTTCAAGCTTTTATGAGACCGATCCCGTCGGCGGTCCGGATCAACCCGATTATTTAAATGCGGTCTTAATCGCAGAATGCACACACGAACCGGTCGAATTAATGCAATTGCTGCTTCAGATTGAAGCGAGACTCGGAAGAGTAAGAGATGTGCCACTCGGTCCTCGAACCTTAGATCTGGATCTAATTACCGCTGGCGATCACCTAATTTCTACCGAGGAGTTGACCTTGCCGCACCCACGCGCACATGAACGGGCATTTGTCTTGCGGCCTTGGCTGGAGATAGATCCCGATGCACGCATTCCTGGACATGGATCGATCGCACTGCTTTTGTCAGCGCTTTCTTAATTCCAGTACGATTGGAATCTAAGCCCGGTACCCGGAAAGGACTGGAGCAGTGAACCTAGCTCGCACGCACCCGCTCGCTTTCGTCCCAACCATGGGCGCGCTTCACGCTGGTCATGAATCTCTGATTTCAATTGCCCGCAATTACTCATCAAATGTAGTCGTCAGCATTTTTGTTAATCCATTGCAATTTGAAAATCCCGATGATTTAGCAAGCTACCCGCGTTCAATTGATGAAGACCAACTGCGAGCCGAACTTGCAGGCGCTTCCGAAGTCTGGGCTCCAACCATGGAAGAGATTTATCCTGCCGAAGTTAGTCGGATTTCTGCCGGCGAACTTGGAAATCAATTTGAAGGCGCTCATCGCCCCGGTCATTTTGATGGGATGCTGACCGTCGTAAAGCGACTCTTCGAATTAGTTGAGCCACAATGGGCAATCTTTGGCGAGAAGGATTACCAGCAACTTTTCTTAGTGCGGGAATTAGTTGCGGAGTTACAACTGCCCATTGAAATTATTAGCGCGCCAATTGTTCGAGATGTCCAAGGCTTGGCGCTCTCCTCCCGAAATGTTCGACTATCTTCCGCGGATATCACTGCAGCTCATGTGATTTCTCGCGCACTCCAAAGCGCTTCACAACTCGATGGACTTTCCCAGCAGCGCGCTTGCCTTCACGAGATTCTGGCCACCGAACCAAAATTCACCTTGGACTACGCCGAAATCATCGATGAAACCACCTTCGAACTCGCAACCCTTGGAGCTGAGCGAACTAGAGCTTTGGTTTCTGGCTGGGTGGCTGGCGTTAGATTGATCGACAATATGGCGATGAAAGTAATTAAGGTCGGCTAATGAAGTTACTTGCGGGCCAACCCGGATGGACGACCAAAGCCGATGTGATTGTGATCGGATCTGGCGTTGCCGGGCTGACGACAGCACTTAATATTCGCGCCTCCGGTTTATCGGTTCTACTGGTCACAAAGTCTCGAGTTGATGAAGGCTCGACAAAATGGGCCCAAGGTGGAATAGCTGCTGCGCTCGGTCCAGGTGATACTCCCGATCAACATAAGAAAGACACTTTGATCGCAGGTGCCGGATTGTGCGATGAAGCGGCAGTTGATGTTCTTGTAAGCGAAGGCCCAGAAGCAGTGCGAAAATTGATCGCTCAGGGGGCAGTATTTGATAAATCAGAAACGGGCGAGATCGCGCTAACTCGCGAAGGCGGTCACCTGCGTAATCGAATTCTGCACGCCGGTGGCGATGCGACTGGCGCTGAGGTATCACGTGCGTTGTTAGCTGCGGTACAAAACGATTCGGGAATTGAAGTGATTGAACATGCCCTGGCGCTTGACGCCCTTCTAAGTGAAAGCGGCGCTGCTTGCGGCGTAACGCTTCACGTGATTGGTGCTGGTAGCCGAGATGGCGTTGGTAGAGCTCTTGCCAGAGCGGTGGTGATTGCAACTGGCGGCTTGGGACAGGTTTATTCGCAAACAACAAATCCGGCGGTCTCAACTGGCGACGGGGTAGCGCTTGCTCTCAGAGCCGGGGCAGCTGTGGCTGATGTTGAATTTATTCAATTTCATCCCACTGTTTTGTGGCGCGATTCCTCAGTTGGTGGCCAGCAGCCGTTGATCAGTGAGGCAGTTCGAGGTGAAGGTGCGCTGCTTCTAAATCATCGTGGCGAGCGATTTATGATTGGGAAACATCCACTTCTTGAATTAGCTCCCAGAGATATTGTGGCCAAGGAAATTTTTAACCAAATAAAGGAATCCGGAAATCCACATGTTTGGCTTGATGCAACCGCAATTGCTGATTTCCCTGAGCGCTTTCCAACTATCTTTTTGTCCTGCAAAGCGAACGGTATCGACCCAACGACGCAACTGATTCCGGTTTCGCCAGCATCTCACTACGCCTCGGGCGGAGTATTAGTTGATCTAAATGGACACTCCACAGTTCCAGGACTTTATGCTTGCGGCGAAACCGCCTGCACAGGTGCTCATGGGGCCAACCGGCTAGCTTCAAACTCGCTCTTGGAAGGTTTGGTTTTTGGCGCTCGCATCGCCGCAAATATTGTTGAAACTATTGGAGATTGGGAAGTCCCGGCGGAGGATTACTCAATGGACTTTTTACTTAGCCCGAACATTGAATTGCCGTTGCAATTAGCCATGAGCCAAGGCGCCGGTGTTATGCGTTCTGAAACTTCGTTAAATGAAACCGCCTCGGTGCTCACTCAGTTAGGGGAACGAACTAGTACGGAACCTTCATTAGAGTCATGGGAAGCATCCAACTTGTATTTATTGGCAACAGCAATCGTCCGATCTGCTTTGGAGCGCAAGGAGACCAGAGGGTCCCATTGGCGCACCGATTATCCCGAGAGTTCTGACTCTTGGCGCATTCGAATTATTCAAGAGCTAGATCGAAATGGCAATTGGCGCACTCGAAGTGAAGAGGTGAAGTGATGACGCTAAGTTTGCAACTACGAACAATGATCGAAAGTTTTCAATTAGATGCAAACTACATCGAAGATTTGGTAGTTCGCACCATCGCTGAAGATTTGGCCGGCGGCCTAGATGTGACTTCAGAGGCGACAATTCCGAAAGATCAAATATCAATTGCAGAATTTCGAAGCCGAAAGGCGGGAGTTGTTTCTGGATTATGTATCGCCGCCGCGGTCTTAGAGGTTCGCGGAATCACCGACTACAAGATTGTTCGTACCGAAGGCGATCATATTGAAGCGGGTCAGTTGCTTATCACGGCCACCGGAAACACGCGCCAGCTCTTGTTAACTGAACGAACGGCACTCAACTTTCTGGGGCGACTAAGTGGTATTTCATCGTTAACTAAACGTTGGGTTGATGATGTGAAAGGTACTGGCGTTGAAATTCGCGATACCCGAAAGACCACGCCACTGCTTCGCGATCTAGAAAAGTTCGCAGTCCGAATGGGCGGCGGCACCAACCATCGAATGTCACTTTCTGACGCTGCGCTAATCAAAGATAACCACATTGTTGCCGCTGGGGGAGTTACTCAAGCTTTTAAAGCGGTTCGAGCCGCTTTCCCCGATATTGCAGTTGAAGTTGAAGTGGATCGGTTAGAGCAACTTCGGGATGTCGTTACTGCCGGTGCCGATTTAGTTCTGTTAGACAATATGTCACTTGAGCAGTGCCGAGCCGCAGTTGCGATGGTCAAAGGTAAAACGAAACTTGAAGCCTCTGGCGGTCTCACCTTAGAAAATGCCCACGCCTATGCCAGCACTGGCGTGGATTACTTAGCTGTTGGTGCCTTAACCCACTCGGCACCAGTACTTGATATCGGACTAGATTTTAAGGCGGAATGAGATGTTATTAACTATTGATGTCGGAAATACCAATACCGTTCTGGGAATCTTCGATGGCGAGGTGCTAATTCATTCGTGGCGAGTTAAGACTGACCCACGAGATACCGCTGATGAATTGTGGCTGCAATATCGCTCGCTGTTAGAAGGGATCGATGTCGATGGCCTAGCTGTCTGTTCCACCGTACCTGCGAGCCTGCGAGAAATTCGACATATGATTAAAAAGTATTTCTCCCACCTGCCTACCACCATCGTTGAGCCGGGTGTAAAAACTGGCGTCCCGCTGTTGGTCGATAATCCGAAAGAGATCGGGGCCGATCGCATTGTAAATACCCTGGCCGCACACACCCTTTACGGCAACAAAGGCCCATGCATTGTGGTTGATTTTGGTACCTCAACCAATTTGGATGTGGTCTCACCAAAAGGTGAATTCTTAGGTGGCGCCCTCGCCCCAGGAATTGAGATCTCAGTTGATGCCTTGGCGGCACGCGCAGCCCAGCTTCGCAAAGTCGAATTGGTTCGGCCTAAATCGGTCATCGGCAAGAACACCGTCGAAGCGTTGCAATCTGGAACGATCTACGGTTTTGCTGGCCAAGTAGATGGCTTGGTCAATCGAATCGTAAAAGAATTAGAAATCAGCTATCCCGATATGGACGATGCCGCAGTGATCGCTACGGGTGGCTTGGCGCCGTTGGTTTTGGGAATTTCCGAGACCATCGATTTTCACGAACCAGATTTGACCCTAATCGGGCTGCGCTTAGTTCATGAGCGCAATTACTAAACGGTAGGCTTAATTCCCTTATGAGCGATGAAACTAAAGTGCCACAAACGAGTGAAGATGATCTTCCAGAGCAATTGCGGATTCGGCGTGAAAAGCGAGCTGCCATTATTTCGCGCGGCTTCGATCCGTATCCCGTTTCCGTTCCACGCAGTAAGTCGCTTAAGGCGGTTCGGGCGGAAAATGATGGCCTTGAAATTGATATCGCAACCGGCAAGATTGAATCGGTAACTGGTCGAGTTATTTTTAAGCGCGATACCGGAAAGCTTTGCTTTGCCAATCTTCGCGAAGGTGAAGGTACTGAGCTCCAGGCTATGTTCTCGTTGGACAAGGTTGGCGTCGAATCTTTGGAGCGCTGGAAATCTGAAATCGATTTAGGCGACCTAGTAAGCGTGACCGGCGAGATCATTACCTCAAAGCGCGGTGAGCTCTCGATCTTGGCAAACACTTGGCAGTTAGCGGCAAAATCATTGCGTCCACTTCCCGTTGAACACAAACCAATGTCTGAAGAGACCCGAGTACGAGCCCGATATGTTGATCTAATCGTCCGACCTGAAGCCAGATCAATGGCGCGGTTACGTCCAGCGGTAATGCGTTCGCTTCGGGATTCCTTCGCCGCCAGAGATTTCATTGAAGTAGAAACTCCAATGCTGCAGGTTATGCATGGTGGGGCTACTGCGCGCCCCTTCATCACCGAGAGCAATGCTTACGACATGGAGCTCTTCCTACGAATCGCACCAGAACTATTTTTGAAGCGCTGCGTTGTCGGCGGAATCGAACGAGTATTTGAAATTAATCGAAACTTTCGAAATGAAGGTGCCGACTCGAGCCACTCACCTGAATTTGCGATGATCGAAAGCTATGAGGCCTATGGTGACTGGAACTCAATAGCAGCGCTAACTAAATCATTGGTCCAAGAAGCCGCCATGGCGGTATTTGGTACTCATGTCGTTACACATCATGATGGTCGAACTTTGGATCTTGGTGGCGAGTGGCGCGAAGCTTCACTCTATGAATTGATCTCCGAAGGTGTTGGCGAAGAAGTAACACCACAAACTTCTTACGAGGAACTGAAATTGCATGCCACGAAATTAGGTATGAAGGTTGATCCGAAATGGATTACCGGAAAATTGGCCGAAGAGATTTTTGAGCATGTAACCGAAGGCCAACTCAATGCGCCGATCTTTGTTAAAGGCTACCCCGTAGATACCTCGCCCCTAGTTCGCGCTCATCGTGAAACTCCTGGCATCGTTGAAAAGTGGGATCTCTATGTTGAAGGTTTTGAATTAGCAACGGGCTACTCCGAATTAATTGATCCCGTAGTTCAACGTGAGCGACTTGTAGAGCAAGCTCAACTCGGCGCCAAGGGCGACCTAGAAGCGATGCAGATCGATGAAGATTTTCTGCGCGCCATGGAATTTGCGATGCCACCAACCGGGGGAATGGGAATGGGCGTTGATCGATTACTAATGGCCCTGACTGGTCTGGGCATTCGAGAGACCATCCTCTTTCCGTTGGTTAAGCCCGAGGAATAACCATGAGCAATGAAACCTCTTCAGCGGTTATCGAAGTTCGCCCCGCGCGCACCTCGGATGTAAAGGCCATTCGCCACATCATTGATACCTATGCCTTAGAACGTCGACTGCTCTCGAAAGAGACCGTGACGCTTTATGAGAGCGTCCAGGAATTCACTGTGGCAGTTCAGGGCGAGCAGGTAGTCGGCTGCGGCGCCCTCCATATCCTCTGGGAGGACCTTGCCGAAGTTCGAACTTTGGCCGTTGACGATGCCATGCGTGGACGCGGAGTCGGTCATGCCATTCTCGAGCACATAATTGAGCGGGCTCATGAAGTTGGGGTAGCCCGAATCTTCTGCCTAACCTTTGAGACCGAGTTCTTTGGCCGTCATGGCTTTGAGGCGATCGAGGGCACTCCGGTGGCACCAGAGATCTATTCCCAACTCCTGCACTCTTACGACCAAGGCATCGCGGAATTCTTGGATCTTGAGAGCGTCAAGCCAAATACCTTGGGAAATACCAGAATGCTGAAGATTCTCTAAAATTCCGAATTTCGGGCATAACTGCGCCTGATTTGGGGTTACTAAAAGTACTGCAAACTGAAAACTCCACCCTAAAACTGATACCGCAGCGTCGGCTCGGCTTGGTTAGGCTAGGAGCAGGAAAATAAGAGAGAAGGAGATCGGTCATGTTCGAGCGTTTTACCGATCGAGCTCGTCGGGTTGTTGTTTTAGCCCAAGAAGAGGCTCGTATGCTCAATCACAACTACATCGGCACCGAGCACATTCTTCTCGGACTCATCCATGAGGGTGAGGGTGTTGCAGCCAAAGGCCTCGAGGCCTTAGGTATCTCACTAGAGGCAGTGCGCTCGCAGGTCGAAGAAATTATTGGCCAAGGGCAGCAAGCCCCATCCGGCCATATTCCATTTACACCCCGCGCGAAAAAAGTTTTAGAACTCTCGCTTCGTGAAGCGCTGCAGTTGGGCCACAACTACATCGGCACCGAGCACATTCTTCTTGGCTTGATCCGTGAAGGTGAAGGCGTTGCCGCCCAGGTACTTGTTAAGTTAGGTGCCGATCTAAATCGCGTTCGCCAACAAGTCATTCAATTGCTATCTGGTTATCAAGGCAAAGAGGCGGTTGCCACTGGTGGACCAGCTGAAGGAACCGCTTCAACCTCGTTAGTTTTAGATCAATTTGGTCGCAACCTCACCCAAGCTGCTCGCGAGGGCAAGCTCGATCCAGTGATCGGTCGCGAAAAAGAGATCGAACGAGTTATGCAAGTTCTTTCGCGCCGCACCAAGAACAATCCAGTTCTAATTGGTGAGCCAGGTGTTGGTAAGACCGCAATCGTTGAAGGTTTAGCGCAGGCAATTGTTAAGGGCGATGTTCCCGAGACGCTAAAGGACAAGCAGCTTTATTCCTTAGACCTTGGCGCACTGGTTGCCGGTAGTCGTTACCGTGGTGATTTCGAAGAGCGCCTAAAGAAAGTTCTTAAAGAGATCAGAACTCGCGGCGATATTGTCATCTTTATCGATGAGATTCACACCCTTGTCGGTGCTGGTGCTGCCGAAGGTGCGATTGATGCCGCTAGCATCTTGAAGCCAATGTTGGCCCGGGGCGAACTCCAGACCATTGGTGCCACAACGCTAGATGAGTATCGCAAGCATCTCGAAAAGGATGCTGCTCTTGAACGTCGATTCCAACCAATTCAAGTTGCCGAACCAACAGTTACTCACACCATTGAAATTCTCAAAGGTCTTCGCGACCGCTATGAATCGCACCATAAAGTTTCGATCTCCGATGCCGCCTTGGTTTCAGCAGCAACGCTGGCCGATCGCTATGTCTCGGATCGATTCTTGCCAGACAAGGCCATTGACCTAATTGATGAAGCTGGTTCTAGGCTTCGTATTCGTCGCATGACCGCGCCACCAGAGCTTCGGGAATTCGACGAGCGAATTGCCAAAGCCCGAAAAGATAAAGAATCAGCCATTGATTCTCAAGATTTCGAGCGTGCCGCTTCACTTCGTGACAACGAGAAGAACCTCATCGCCGAAAAGGCCGAGCGCGAGAAGAGCTGGAAAGCTGGCGATCTTGATGTGGTTTCCGAAGTTGATGAAGAGTTAATTGCCGAAGTCCTTTCAATCGCTACTGGCATTCCAGTCTTTAAGTTAACTGAAGAAGAGACCGCCAGATTGCTTCGCATGGAGGATGAACTTCATCGTCGCGTCATCGGTCAAGATCAAGCCATTAAAGCGCTCTCGCAGGCGATTCGTCGTACTCGCGCAGGTCTAAAGGATCCCCGCCGTCCAGGTGGCTCCTTTATCTTCGCTGGTCCTTCGGGCGTCGGTAAGACCGAGCTAAGTCGTACCTTGGCTGCCTTCTTATTTGGCGACCAAGATGCCTTGATCCAATTAGATATGTCGGAATACTCCGAGAAGCACACCGCTTCTCGCCTATTCGGTGCACCTCCGGGTTACGTTGGTTATGACGAGGGTGGTCAGCTAACTGAAAAAGTTCGCCGCAAGCCATTCTCTGTCGTGCTCTTCGACGAAATCGAAAAGGCGCACCCGGATATCTTTAACTCGCTATTACAGGTCTTGGAAGATGGTCGCCTAACGGATTCCCAAGGTCGTGTTGTCGACTTCAAGAACACCGTGATCATCATGACCACTAACTTGGGAACGCGCGATATTTCCAAGAGCCTAGGTCTTGGTTTCCATAATGCATCAGATGCCCTTGGAAATTATGAGCGCATGAAGGGCAAAGTTAGCGATGAACTTAAAACTCACTTCCGCCCAGAATTCCTCAACCGTATTGATGACATCATCGTCTTCCATCAATTGAGTGAAGCCGAGATCGTTCAAATTGTTGATCTGATGATCGCCAATTTGGATGAGCGTCTTCGCGCTCGCGATATGGGAATCGAGCTAACGCCAGCAGCCAAGGCGCTTCTTGCTAAGCGCGGTTACGATCCGCTTCTTGGTGCCCGACCATTGCGTCGTTGCATTCAACGCGAGATCGAAGATCAGTTGTCCGAGAAGATTCTCTTCGGTGAAGTCAAAGCCGGAGAAATTACCTTGGTTGATGTCGCCGTTGATGGTGAGACTGAAACCTTCACCTTCCAAGGTGTCCCAAAGACCCAAGCGCCAGATTCACCTGGTGATCTGACGGCAGAAGCGCCCAGCGCATAAATAATTAAATAAAAAGGACCGACCAATCTGGTCGGTCCTTTTTTAATTAGTAATTACCTTTTTCGGGATTAAGAACTCCGCCTACTTTTGTGATTTTATTGGCAGGGAAGCCACCACGGTCGGCATGTTCTTTAACTAGCTCTGCAGAAGAAGCATTGTAAACACAGTAGATCATGTCGCCTGCAGCAAAGCTTTGGACCCACTCGATCTCGCTGCCTTCACTTCGCATTGCATCTAAAACACCATTTGAATGCTTTGAGATTTTTTGAAGTTCTGATTCTGGAAGTAAACCAGCGCCTGGTATTTCACGTTCGATAACATATTGCTGCATAGGTCTCTCCGATACCTAGTTGGATTTTATGCGGAGTGAAACCATATCGAGACCGGTGTAAGGAACTCCATCAATTATCGGTAAATAATCAGTAGTTCATAGCCGTTTAATGGCTTTGCGAACTTGGCGCAACTTTATTCAGAGGCGTTAGTGAGATTTGAACCCAGCGCTGTTATTGATTTATTTTTAGGCGGGCAATCGCTTGTTCCAGACGAGCGACTTCCATAATGTCCACGCCGTCAATTTTTAAATCACTGCCAACTGGGACCATCATTTTCTTAAAACCTAAGCGAGCTGCTTCTTGAACGCGTTGCGAAACGCCAGTAACTTTTCGGATTTCTCCAGCCAGACCGACCTCGCCGATGGCGATTAGATCAGCTGGAAGCGCCAACCCTTTTGCAGCGGACGCGACAGCTAGTGCCACTGCTAAATCTGCAGCTGGCTCACTCATCTTCATGCCACCGACCGTTGCAACATAAACATCGCGACCTGAGATTCGAATATTTGCTCGAAGTTCTAAGACTGCCAACGTCATTGCAGTTCGTGGATTATCTAATCCAGAAGTCACGCGACGAGAATTTCCGTAATCGCGGCCATCCGATGTTGGCGCACTAACGAGCGCTTGAATTTCAGCCAGCAGTGGCCTGCGACCTTCGAGGGCAACAGTTACGCAAGTTCCAGGAACTGGCTCGGTATGCCTGGAGGTAAAGAGTCCGGTGGGATCGGGCAAGCTGGTGATTCCAGAGTCATTCATATCGAAACAACCAACTTCATCGCTGGCACCAAAGCGATTCTTCATG
>CAIQNN010000043.1 GCA_903873185.1 uncultured Actinomycetes bacterium | reverse complement strand
CGACTACAGCGTCTAGTCCTCCAGCCTTTACCTCGGCCGCCAATAGATCTCGGGATTCTTGAGCAGTTGCACCACAAATCCAGACAATAGCTATCTCTTTTTCGACGGCAAGCTTCCTAAATTCATGACCTAAGTTCATACCCCGACGCTTACCGGAATAAGGATTTATGACTATGGCCCACTTCATTTTAGGTTAGTTAGCCTTAAGCGAGTGGTTCGTCTGAGTCGGGCTCATCAATTGAACTCGCTGCTTCAACACTGGAAGCCTCATCATCGGCAATCTGAATATTTCGTTTTCCGCGTTTACGATCTACGAGAAGCGCGATTCCGCCAGCGGCAAAATAGAAGGCAATTAATGGCACCGCAAGAAGTGACATTGAAACTGGATCACCAGTTGGGGTGAAGGCGGCAGTAAAGACTGCAATTCCAAATACTGCGAAACGCCATGGTTTAAGAATTCCTTTTCCAGTGATGACTCCGGCCAGATTCAATGCGACCAAGAAAACCGGAAGTTCAAAGGCACCGCCGAAGAGGAGAATTACGCGCAAAACAAAGTCCAGGTAATCATCGAAGCGAACCAAGTTGGTAAGTGATCCAGGCGTAAAGCCCAGCAGAACTTTTACCGCAAGTGGCAGGATCCAATATCCCAAAGTTGCGCCGAGGGCGAAGAAAGGTGTGGCGATAATGATGAAGTAGATCGAGCGACGCTTCTCCTTTTTATGCAACCCCGGGGCGACAAAAGCCCAAAGCTGATAGATCCAAATTGGTGCCGAGATGATTACGCCGGTGAGAAGCGAAACCTTAATTTGTAGATTAAGCGGGCCAAGAACGCCATTGATGTAGAGCGTGCCGCAATGGCTGGAGCCGGATTTCTGGGCGGCTTTGAGATCGCAAACCGGCGCCGCTAAGGCGTTGATGATCTTTGTGTAAAAGAACCAACCAATACCGGAAGCCAGAAAAATTGCTATTGCGGCTCGAACAACTCGCTTACGTAAATCACGAAAGTGTTCTACAAGCGGCATTCGGCCGCCCTCTGGGGCGCCCAAAAGTTCTAGTTAACGGGAGGAGTATCGCCAGATTCAGGAGTGGCTTTCTTCTCCTCTGGGTTTAACTCTTTAACTTCGCTCTTAAATATCCGAAGCGAACGACCTAGTGCCCGTGCTGAGTCTGGTAGACGTTTGGCACCAAAAAGAAGTACGAGAACGAGCAGAAGCAGAAGGATGTGGCTTGGTTCTCTGAGAAACATGAATACTTCCTATCGTGAGGCTGGTAGGCAGATAGTACCTCCCCCGTCGGATTTGAGCCTACTTATACCGAGTTTGAGTTATAACGATCCAGTGTTTCCTGGGCCCGATCTCGAATCTGTGACTTTAAGGTGGCCGGCGAGCGGACTGAAACTGCTCCCCCAAGCCCCAGAGCGCTGCGAATCAACCACTCCGGATCCAAGATGCTGATCTGAGCCAAGGTGAAATCGGGACTGGTCGACAGAATCGTCAAGACTGCGGCATTCTCCTCGAGAAAATTCTTGGCTCGATGAGCAATTTCCAAGATTGGTTCTTCGGCGAGAGCTTTATAGGTGCCTGGCTGTGAATCGTTGGGTGGGGTGTTTGGCGCCGAAATTGGCTCCGATGAGCGGGCGCATTTAACGATCCGATCTAAGCGAAAAGTTCGGTCCGCTCCCGATTTAAAGCAGTAGCCGATCAGATAGATAAAACCATTTTCAGTATAAAGCTGGGCGGGAGTAACACGTCGTTCACTTCGTTCATCTCGATTACCGCTGAGATATTCCAAATCGAGGACGGTCCGTCCAGAAATCGCCTCCTCAATTACCTGCAGAAAGGGTGAGGGCGGAAGAAATTCTTCGTGTGTGGCAATCTGCAAATTGGCGGTTTCGATCGTGGTGATTAATGAATCGCGCAGCCGCAAAATTTCAAAGCGAAGCTGGTCGCCTTCTGCTCGCAAGGTTGCCAAACCCTCGAGGCCGAGGATCAATGAGATGACTTCTCGACGGTTTAGCTTTCGAGGTCGATCCAAACTCTGAGGTTCGATTACCGAAACACTTCCCGATTCAAAGGAGAGATCGATAAGTTCGAGAGGGGTGTAGCCCGGAAGGCCACAGACAAATAACAAATTTAGATCCTTTGTAATCTCCTTTGGTGAGGTCGCGAATTCTTGAGCTAGCTCTTCAATCGATAGCCCTGGGTTCTCTAGGACGAATGGGATTAGATCCAGCGCTCGCGCAGTTCGATCTAAGGCGCTTTCGTTCACGAAAGCACCTCCGTAAGTCGCCCAATCACAGCGTCAATTAGCGCAGGTGGTTCTAAGACTTGTACATCTGGACCAAACCAGAGCAATTTGCGCAGAAAAGCCTCTTGGTATTCATAAGAAAGAGTGATTTGGTCCCATTGGTCATCGTGCGGCGCCACGATGCCTTCGCTTCGAAGAATCTGAGCCTTGTCTTTGCGAATTAACAATTTGGCTTGATGTTTCTTCTCTTCGGTAAAGTTCGTAACATAATTGGAGATATCAAAATCAGATGGAATCGCATACGAACCACTTTTACCGATTGTCGTCACTTGGTCAATAATTCTAATCAATTTGAAAACTCGAATTTCATTTCGTTCATGATCAAATCCAACTAGGTACCAGAAGCCTCGCCAGAGCGTTAAGCCATATGCATCAACGGTTCGAAGCGCGAGCGTTGTTGAGGAGTATTTGAATTGGAGTGTTTTAGTTTCTTCTAACCCTTGCCAAAGTTGATCGAAACTCGGTTGTGGATTTTCAAATCTGGCCCATCCCATCGCCAAGTCTTCAGTATCTATTGATATTCCCAGTGACCGCAGTTTCCGAAGTGCACTCTGAGAACTTTTGGAGAGCACCCCTTCGCTCCAGCTATGAGCGGCGACCGAGAGCAGAGCTAGTTCTCGCGGGGTAATCTCACCGATATCCAGACCATAACTGTCTGGGATAATTCGATAACCCTGTTCATCCTCAAAATAGTTGTCCAGGTTACCGACTTCAATCTCTATGCCCAAGGAGCGCAGGTCATCCTTATCTCGCTCGAACATGCGCTCCATGGCTTCAGGGCTGCCCTTGTAGCCGGCGACGCTTTGGAAGATCTCGATTTTTGTCAGATAGCGCTTGGTGGCCAAAAGTGCCATCGTCAGGTTCAAGAGGCGCTCAGTTTTGGGGTCTGACATGTTCCTACAATATTGCTTTGGTACTCTTTCTCCCTGTTGATTTTCCATTCGTTCGTGGAGTTTGAGGAGTGTTACCGTGAAATCGTCACAAAAGGTTCTTGGACTTATTGCAGTTGCCGGGCTAGTTCTCGTCACGGTTACCGCTTGCTCAACTGATGGTGGCGCACCCGCTGCCCAAAATTCAACCGGGAGTACTCAAGTGACAACAGTAGATTCGAATCTGCCCGCAGTAACTGGCGACCAAGGCAAGGCACCTACGATCGCCGCACCTACGGGTAAAGCCCCAACCACATTAGTTACGAAAGATATTTATGTTGGTACCGGCGCCGCAGCGGTTGCAACTTCAACATTGACGGTTCAATACACCTTGATGGCATGGTCTACCGGCAAAGTCGTTGAAAGCTCTTGGACCTCTCAACCAGCAACCTTCCCGCTTTCGGGTGTAATCCCCGGCTGGCAGCAAGGAATTCCTGGCATGAAGGTCGGTGGTCGTCGATTACTAGTTATTCCGGCTGCATTAGGTTACGGCGCAACGGGTAGTGGTCCAATCGGTCCGAACGAAACTCTAATCTTTGTAGTTGACGTTCTAGCAATTAAATAACTTATTCCTCGTTTTCGTTAACACCGTATGAACCTTTTGATGGTCGGCGTCGTCGCATCGGCGCGCTGACCCCAGGAGCCATTCGGCGCGACATAATTAAAAACCCCGTGTGCCCAATCATTCGGTGTTGAGGTCTGACAGCTAACCCTTCATGATGCCAGCCGCGAACTAGCGATTCATTGCTTTCAGGCTCAGTAAATGAACCATGTCGCTTTAGCGTTTCGGCAGTTTCGGAAAGTTGGGTTGTTGTTGCAACGTAGGCGAGAAAAACGCCACCCGGTTCCAGAACATCTGCCGCCATAGCTACGCACTCCCATGGCGCCAGCATGTCCAAAATAACGCGATCGTATTTTCCAATGTGGCTGGCTTCCTGAACCGCTCCAAGCGTAAGTGACCAATTTGTCGGAAGGTCGCCAAAATAATTGGTAACGTTCTTTCTAGCGATAATTGCGAACTCATCTCGCTTCTCAAATGAATCCACAGAACCATCTGCTCCAACTGCGCGCAGCAACGAGATAGTAAGCGCTCCGGAACCCACGCCAGCCTCCAAGACTCGAACCCCAGGCGCGATATCAGCCATTCCCATAATGAAGGCTGCATCTTTTGGATAGACAATCGTGGCGCCGCGTGGCATGGAAAGCACATAATCGGCAAGAAGTGGGCGGAAAGCCAAGAACTTTAAGCCAGCGGTGGTTTCGATTACCGACCCTTCGGGGAGTCCAATCACATTGTTGTGTTCAATCCACCCTTTGTGAGTGTGCCACTCATTGTTGGGTTGCAAGGTGATGGTATGCATCTTCCCTTTTGCATCCGTGAGTTGGACTCGGTCGCCTGCTTGAAATAGTGAAGATCGCCGTGAGGTCATTACCCAAGTCTAACCAGTGGGTGAGTAAATCGATTCCGAAGTCTTTTAGAAGAGCGAAGCGATACTTTCAAGCGTGGTGTTGACCAACGAACTGACTACTCGTACTCGTGGATGGCTCTCGATTGTTACCAAATGTGGGATCGCCAATACTTTGGCGCCGCTAGCGACTCCTGAGGTAACCCCTGTAATCGAATCTTCCAAAACTAGAGATTCCGATATCTCTACCTTCAAGAGCGCCGCCGCTTTTAGGTAGCTTTCTGGATGGGGCTTGGTATTCATAACGTCATCGTTGGAGATAGATAACTGGAAATAGCCGTGAGGAAGTGAATCTAAAGCTGCTTGCACTAATGATCTGGGGCTAGCTGACACTAAGGCCAACGGAATTGAGTGGGCATGTAAATCTTCTAGAAGTTCTAGCGCCCCTGGCATAAAATCCAAACCTTCGTGGAATTTGTCGGTTACGCGGTGCACGAGAGAGTTCATAAAGAACTCCCAATCTTCTGCTCCCCCTGCCAGATCTGACATGTATCGTCCAACTTTAGGTAAGGGACCGCCTAAACAATGAGATTGATCCGAAAGTTGCCATTGATATCCGAATTCAGCCATTAGTTCAGTTTCGGCAATTAGCCAATAAGGCTCTGAGTTGATCAGAGTCCCATCCATGTCAAAGAGAACTGCCTGAAAGGTCATACGGCGTTAAAGTATTTTGCTTCAGGGTGATGAACGATGATCGCAGAAGTGGATTGTTCCGGATGTAATTGAAATTCCTCGGATAATTCGACTCCGATTCGGTTCGGCTCTAGCAGCTCACATAACTGCAGCTGCTGCTCAATATCAGGGCAAGCGGGATACCCGAAAGAGTAGCGAGAACCGCGATAGCCCTGATCAAGAAGGGCGGCAATCGCCGCGGCATCCTCATTGGAGAAACCAAGTTCAGCGCGGATACGTGCATGCCAGTGCTCTGCGAGTGCTTCGGTAAGTTGGACCGAGAGACCATGTAGTTCAAGATATTGACGGTACTCATCAGCGGCAAAGAGTTTCGCAGTGGTTTCGCTTACCGTGCTTCCCATTGTTACGACATGAAAAGCCACGGTGTCGATCTCACCTGATTCCTTGGAGCGGAAGAAATCGCTAAGACAAAGCCTGCGATCCCGACTCTGGCGAGGAAAGGAGAATCTAGCTCGTTCTTTGCCTTTAAGTTCGCCCTCGTGATGAAGAACTACTAAATCATTTCCTTCGCTGTAGCAAGGGAAATAGCCGTAAACGACCGCAGCATTTAGCCAACCATTAGCCTGCACATCGTTCAACAAGGAACGCAACCTTGGTCGACCTTCGCTTTCGACCATTTCCTCAAATTTACCGCGCTCCCCCTTTAGACCCCATTGGCCCAAATAGAGCGCACGTTCATCTAACGCTCCCAAATAATCTGCCAACGGAACGCCTCTGATTATTCGAGAGCCATAAAAAGGTGGTGTTGGCAGTGCATTGTCGGCAGCAACATCCGATCGTTTGGTATCGAGAACGCTCTCGCGGCTTGATCTGGTATTTGTAGTTTTGCGCTCTCTTAGTGCGGGAAGTTCGGCGCCAGGAACGCCACGTTTAACTGCCATGATCGAATCCATCAATCTAAGACCTTCGAAAGCATCTCGCGCATAGCGAACCGTTCCTGGAAAGATACCGGCTAGATCTTGCTCTACAAATGATCGAGTAAGAGCGGCTCCACCTAGAACTATTGGCCACTTATCAGCTAAGCCTCGCTGAGTCAGCTCTTCTAAGTTCTCGCGCATAACTACTGTTGATTTAACTAGCAATCCACTCATTCCAATTACATCAACGTTAGAAGCCGCGGCAGCATCTATTATCTGATTAATGGTCTGTTTGATACCAATATTTACGGTGGTGTAGCCATTATTTGCCAAAATGATATCTACCAAATTCTTGCCAATGTCGTGAACATCGCCCTTAACGGTAGCCAACAGAATTGAACCGCGACCCTCGTTGTCGGACTTCTCCATGAATGGTTCTAAATGGGCTACTGCGGCTTTCATGACTTCTGCAGATTGCAATACGAAGGGAAGCTGCATCTCCCCTTTTCCAAACATCTCTCCAACAATCTTCATGCCAGAAAGCAAATGCTCATTAATAATGGTCAAAGGATTTATTCCATTAGCCATTGCCTCATCAAGATCGATCGTGAGCCCCATTTTTTCGCCATCGACTATGCGTCGTTCTAATCTTTCGGCAAGAGGTAGCGCCGCCAACTCCGCTGCACGCGTAATTTTGGTGCTCTTGGTTTCTACCCCATCGAAAAGCTCGAGGAAGATTGAGAGTGGGTCGTAGGTGCAGTTTCCTTCGGAGTCAAAGGTCCTTCGATCATAAATCAGATCGAGCGCGACCTCCTTCTGTCTGGAATCAATCCGCATCATTGGGGTAATTTTTGAAGGATGAACGATTGCGGAATCTAGGCCGGCGGCGACAGCCTCGGCTAGAAAGACTGAGTTGAGCACAATTCTGGCCGCGGGATTGAGACCAAAGGAAACGTTGCTAACGCCAAGTGTGGTCTGCACTTGAGGGAATTCGCTTTTCAATGTGGCGATAGCAGAAATCGTTTCAATGCCATCACGCCGGGTCTCCTCTTGACCCGTAGCGATTGGAAAAGTTAAGCAATCAATAAGAATGTCGCTGACTTTGACGCCCCAATTATCAACTAAGTCACGAATCAGTCTCCGGGCAACCGCGACTTTCCATTCGGCGGTTCGCGCTTGGCCCTCTTCATCGATAGTTAGCGCAACAACTGCGGCGCCATGCTCTTTTACAAGTGGCATGATTCGAGCGAATCGCGAGTTTGGCCCGTCGCCATCCTCGTAGTTCACTGAATTGATTATCGATCGACCGCCAAGTTGCTCTAGACCAGCTTTTAGGACTGCTGGCTCAGTGGAATCTAGAACAATCGGAAGGGTAGAACTGGTTGCAAAACGGGAAGCGATCTCGGTCATATCTCTGACACCATCGCGGCCCACATAATCGACGGATAAATCAAGCATGTGTGCACCATCGCGAATTTGATCGCGTGCGATATCTACGCACGCTTGCCAGTCTTCGGCTAAAAGGGCATCGCGAAACGCTCGGGAACCATTGGCATTTGTTCGTTCCCCGATTGAAAGATAAGTAAGTTCCTGCCTAAAAGGTACAAACTGATAGAGCGAGGATGCGCCCCCTTCGACCTGAGGTGTTCGAATGGTGAATTCAGCGCCATGAAGTTCGGCAACGACAGCTTCAAGGTGTGCCGGAGTTGTTCCGCAGCAACCACCTACAAGTGATACTCCGTAATTGGAGACGAACTCTCGAAGATACTTTGCTAATTCGCTTGGGGCCAGCGGGTAATCAGCGCCGGTAGGAGTGAGGATTGGTAAGCCAGCGTTAGGCATAACTGAAATTCCAGTGGCGGCACTCTTGCTTAGGACTCTTAAGTGCTCGCTCATTTCGGCCGGTCCGGTTGCACAATTGAGACCGATTAAATCAATTTCCAATGGTTCTAAAGCATTAAGAGCAGCACCGATTTCAGAACCTAGCAACATAGTGCCCGTGGTCTCGACAGTTACCTGAGCGATCAAAATTACATCCCGCTCTGATTTGTCGATAGCCTCGCGCGCACCGTTTACCGCTGCCTTTGCTTGGAGCAAATCTTGGGTAGTTTCAATCAAAAGTGCGTCAGCGCCACCATCGAGCAAACCACAGGCTGCCGTAAAATACGCCTCTCGCAATTTCAAATACGAGGTGTGACCCAAGGTTGGCAATTTCGTTCCCGGACCAAGCGAACCTAGTACCCACCTGGGTCGATCATGCGTAGAGAAATTCGCTGCCGCGGTCTTGGCTATAACGGCGCCGGCGTGAGCCAGTTCGTAGATTCGATCTTCGATTCCGTACTCCGCCAAATTCGCCCAGTTGGCTCCGAAAGTATTAGTTTCGATCGCATCTACCCCGACCGCAAGATATTGCTCATGCACCGATTGCACGATATCGGGGCGGGATACATTAAGAATCTCGTTGCAACCTTCGTGACCTTGAAAATCTTCAAGCGATGGGTTGGCGGCTTGCAGCATTGTCCCCATTGCGCCATCGGCAATTACTACCCGTTTTGACAGGGCTAAGCGAAGAGAAGAGGCAGCTGGGCGCGAAGTGTTCATTACCGCCAACTTTACCTTAGAGCGCTCTGGCGCAATTGCAATCAGATTTGAGAGCGGAATGGCCTTAAAGCGCTAACCCCAGAAGGCTATCCAAGGCGCGAGCGAGTTCGCCGGGGCTTCCCCCAACAGCACCATTCTGCGTCTCGCGATGCCATTCTTGGAGAACCTTTAGTGCCGCAGGTGTATTTAGATCATCAGCCAAGCAGTCAGCCATCTTGGATATCACTGAATCAGTTGGTGCAACTAACTCTCGGCTCAGCGACTCTCGGAGGTTGGAGATATCGGATAAAGCTGAGGTCAAGATTTCATTGCTCCACATCCGGTCAGCTGAATAGTGAGAAGTTAACAGGGCATATCGAATGGTCATGGGATCAACACCATCTGCAAGAAGTTTCGAGACAAAAACCAAATTGCCTTTACTCTTACTCATCTTCTCGCCATCAAGCCCAACCATTCCGGCGTGCATGTAGGCGAATGCGAATGGTTTGCCGGTAAGGGCCTTCGATTGAGCCGCGCTCATGAAATGGTGCGGGAAGATCAAATCAGAACCGCCACCTTGAAGTTCTATGAGGGTATTCCCGCTACTTGAAGTCATGAAATCTTCGGAATTTAGATAGCGCGCCGCGATAACGGCGCACTCGATATGCCAACCTGGACGGCCATATCCATGGACCGAACTCCAACCGGGCTCCCCCGGTTTATTTGCCAGCCACAATATTGGATCCAAAGGATGGCGTTTGCCAACTCGTTGCGGGTCGCCACCCCTTTCAGCAAATATCGCTAAGGCGGTCTCGAGCGGAATAGGTAGATCCGACAAGAAAGTCGAAATATCGAAATAGAGATCGTTATCTACCAAATATACGAAACCATTGGCTTGCATCTTCGATATTGCAGTCGAAACTAAATCCATCACCGCGGTGGCCGGCACGAAGGAATCTGGCGGAAGGATTCGCAGCGCTGTCATGTCGGAGCAGTAAAGATCAATCTGAGACGCAGCCAGATCCTGCCAATTGAGATTATCTCTAGTCGCTCGTTCCAACAGCGGATCATCGATGTCAGTTATGTTCTCAACAAAAGCAACAGAGGTACCTGCGGCACGCAAATATCGATTCACTAAATCAAAAGTTAAATAGGTTGCCGCATGACCTAAATGAGTTGCGTCATAAGGGGTGATACCACAGACATACATTCGGGCGCTTTCAAACTCAGCAAAACTGCGTTCGCCATAAACCGTAGCAACTTTCAATGGCTTGAAATTTATTGCGGGAGATAATGGTGGGCAATAAAGAGTTGGCCAGGAATTCATAGATGGAACTCTACGATAGGAAGGCAGATATTTCTTAGAATGGCGGCCAAGGTACGGCTGGCCACTCGGTGCTTGGAGTCGGAAATCGGCCTTCGGTCAGTAACCGATCTATTCTGGCTTGCAAAGCGCGGATTTCTGTTTCCGTTAACCAGGTATTGAGATTCCACGAAATTAGCTGGGATTTTATCTTCTCTAGTTGATCAATTTCGATAGCACTTAGGGGCAGCCCAGTACATTGCCAGAGAACCGTTCGTAGCTTGTCCTCTTCGTGAAAGGTGACGCCATGGTCACAACCAAATATTTGACCATCCGGTGTAATCAAAATATGACCAAACTTTCGATCAGTGTTATTTATGATTGCATCAAAAAGCGCCATTTTTCGAAGTTCCGGATGATCGCTCTCGGTCAGTGAAACAATATCGGCGCTCTCATCGACATCTATCCATTCTTGAACTGCTCCGAAGCCATAAGGACCATCACGCATAACAGTAAAAGGAACTAAATGAAATCCAGCGAGCTCACTGAATTGGAAGGCTGCAACTTCGCGAGAGGCTAGATCGCCATCCGGGAAATCCCAGAGTGGGCGCTCCCCAGCGATTGGTTTGTAAATAACAGTTACCTGATCCGCGATTCGACCAAGAAGGGTGGCGTTAGAGGCTGCTATCAACCGGCCTTCGATCACTATCTCGCCAGTCAGGATTAGATTCTGGCGCTCCATCGCAGTGGTCATGGAATTACCGACGGTAACCGTTAGCGCGTGGGCAAAGATGGCCCTGAGGATCAATTGGTAAACCGCAAAATGGGCATGGTGCACGGCCCGCGGCGACTACAGCATCTGCAATTGCACAGAATCCACGAACTTGAAAGATTCGCAAGGATGCTCGAATGACGTCCGGCAGTTCATCGCTGTCTGAATCTACTTCGGAGATTAAGTCATCAATATCAGCCTCACTTATGGCCTGGATTTCTAACTCAATTCGCTGTCGATCGCCATCCCATGAGATGCCGATGATACCGACCGCGAAGTCTTCAGTAATCGGAAACTCCATCTCACGGCGTGTGAGCGCCGAGGAGAGTGATAGTTCGTCAAGACTGGCAAGTTTGTTGCGACGCAACTCTTGAATCATCTCTTTGAATCTTTCCGACAGTGCTGCTACTTGGCTCTTATCAATTGCCACACAGTTTGAGTAGCTCGGTGATTCTATTTGCAAAAAGAAGGCGCGTTCCCCGGGCTCCCCCACAGTGCCCACCACGAATCGTTCCACGAATTCATGGCTGTAAATCAGACGACTCATCAGATTCGACCCTCTCCGCCACCGAGTACGTATCCAGCCGGTTTTGATTTTGAGCTACTTCTATTCGATAAAACCGATAAGTGCGAAGTGTCATTTAACTTAACCAACATCGAGCGGCTATTTGAGATTCGAATTACGGTGATTGAAGCGGGGTCGATGGAAAATTGTTGTAAGTGATCTAAGGAGAGACCGAGTTGCGCTGCAACTATCGCTTTTATTACATCCCCGTGTGCAACGAGGCAGATCGCAGCTCCAACTTTTCGGTGGTCGGCGATAACTTGATTAGCCCGAGCCGACATCTCAATAAAGCTCTCGCCATCTGGAAATCTCACCAGCGATGGTCGGGATTGGATAACGTTCCACAATTTAAGTTTTGCTAGCGACTTTAACTTCCGCCCAGACCAGTTGCCATAATCCATCTCATTTAGCCCTGGCGCAATCGCAGCCGATTTATTGGCGATCTTTAGGTAGCCAGAAATCGTTTCGCGACACCTTGGCATGGGGCTAGTAAGCACCTTTGCAAATTTCATTTTGGTTAGCACTGCTGTCAATAATTCCGCTTGTTTGCTGCCCAATTCACTCAAGTGGACGGATCGATCTTGGCCTGCCAATACTCCGGCGGCATTGGCCGTCGAATGGGCATGTCGAATCAGATAGATCGTGCTGAATTCTGACGGCATACCCAAAGGTTACCGACAATTTAGGCGCTCTATTGCTAGTGTCCCTCGTATGGAACTTCGAGCGCTGGGTCGGTCGGGAATCCGCGTCTCTAGATTGGGCCTCGGGACTATGACTTGGGGTCGAGATACCGATGAACACGAGGCGGCCGATCAACTCCGAACTTTCCTGGACCGAGGTGGGAATTTAGTCGATTCTGCTGCGGTCTATGGCGATGGCGATAGCGAACGGACTTTGGGTGGGTTCTTGGGAACGTTGGTTGATCGGGAAGAGGTGGTGATTGCAACCAAGGCAGGAATATCAATTGCCGATGGCCTACGCAGGATAGATAACTCGAAATTAAGTTTGATTGCCGACCTAGATAAATCATTGCAACGACTTGGAGTGGAATATATCGATCTCTGGCAGATTCATGCTTGGGATCCTGCAGTTGAAATTGAGGAGATGCTGGGAGCGATCGACTTTGCCGTAAATACCGGCCGGGTGCGATATGCGGGGGTTTCAAATTTTGCTGGTTGGCAATTAGCCAGGGCGGCCACAATTCAAAATCCTTGGTTTGGAAAAGCGCCAATTAGCTCTGTGCAGTCCGAGTATTCGCTCCTAAATCGAAGTGCCGAGGAGGAGATTTTGCCAGCATCGATCGCCTTGGGCGTCGGCTTCCTTGCATGGTCGCCATTGGGACGAGGAGTTTTAACTGGCAAATATCGCGCCGGAGTACCTTCTGATTCGCGCGGTGCCAGCCCGCACTTCTCCGGTTTCGTCGAGCCGTATATGGATGCTCGAGCTAGTTCCATCGTAGATGCGGTCTGTGTAGCTGCCGATGGCTTGGGTTATTCACCCATTGAAGTAGCTCTGTCTTGGGTTCGGGATCGAGAAGGCGTCTCTAGCGCGATTATTGGCGCTCGAACCGGGGCGCAACTTCGCGGCGCGCTAACAGTTGAAGAGATCTCATTGCCGGCGCAGGTTCGTCAAGCTTTAGATGAAATATCGCTGACTTAAAAGAACTAACAATTTCTTAAAAATTTATCCAACACCCGAACCCCGAAAGCTAGGCCATCAAGCGGTACCCGTTCATCGATGCCGTGAAACATCGGGAAAAAATCTACCTCTTCTGGAAGTTTTACCGGGCTAAATCCATAGCCAACGATTCCAAGATCCGAGAGTGCTTTATTATCAGTTCCACCGCTCATCACATATGGAACAGGAATTCCCTCGGGATCTTCAGAGGTGATGGCAGCACACATTGCATTGACCAATGAGCCCGTGAAATCAACTTCGAGCGCGATGTCGTGAACTAAAAGTTCAACTTCGATATCGGCGCCGGCTAACTCTTTGATCGTTGAAACCAACTCATCTTCAAATCCTGGAAGGAAGCGGCCATCTACGACCGCGCTGGCGGTCTGTGGAATCACATTTGCTTTGTAGCCCGCCTCAAGCATTGTTGGATTGGCAGTGTTTTGAATTGTGGCGCCTAACATTCTTGCGGCGGTGCCGATGTGTTTCAACAATGGGCGAACATTGTGCGGTTCGTACTTATCGCCCGTTAATTCAGCAATCTTGCGAAAAAAGATGCCACCGATTTTTGTCTCGCGCTGGGGCCATTCGTAATTTCCAATTCTTGTGATCGCTTCGCTCAATCGGGTAACCGCATTGGCGGGATTAATGAAGGAACCGTGGCCGGCGTCGCCTTTCGCAGTTAACTTCATCCAGCGGATTCCCTTTTGGGCCCCTTCAATCAAATAAAGGCGATGCCCGCCGGTAATTGTTACGGAAAAGCCGCCAACTTCCGAGATCGCTTCGGTATACCCATCAAAAAGTTCGGGACGGTTCTTAACTAACCAGCGAGAGCCATAAACACTGCCCGCTTCCTCATCAGCAAAGAAGACTAAAAGGATATTCCGCGGCGGAACATACCCGGTTCGCGCCCAAGATCGAACCGTTGCCAAAATCATGGCATCCATATTTTTCATATCAACGGCGCCACGTCCCCAGATGAAACCGTCTTTGATGATCCCTCCGAATGGATCAACGCTCCAGTCCTCGGCATTTGCTGGGACAACATCCAAGTGACCGTGGATCACCAAGCCAGGACGAGTTAGATCGGCGCCAGCAATTCGCGCGACAACGTTAACCCGATTTGGCGCAGTCTCGATCAATTCACTTTCAATGCCCACTTCGAGTAAGGCGGCAGCCACATAATCGGCCATGGCACGTTCATCGCCTCTGCCTTCGCCAAAGTTGACACTGGGAATCCGAATCATTTCCTGGCAAAGCTGGATGCAATCGGCCTCGGCGGCGGCGTAATCGATAGGACTCATGGATGTATCTTGCCGTAAATTGCAACGGCTAAGCGCGGTTTTCCCTCCTGAGCGCAGAGTTGATACCCTCTGCTCTTGTCCGCACTTGCTTTTCATGCGGGCGATGTCCGGGTGGCGGAATTGGCAGACGCGCTAGCTTGAGGTGCTAGTGCCCGAAAGGGCTTGAGGGTTCAACTCCCTTCTCGGACACCAGATCTTTGCAAGTGATTGGTAGAAATTAATACCTTAGGCAATATGGCAGGATGCGAAGATGGCTGAATTGATTTACTACTGCGGAACGATGGATAGCGGAAAGTCGACTCTGGCCTTGCAAACCGCTCACAACCACCAAAGCCGCGGTCGCACTGGCGTGATCTTCACAAATCGGGATCGAGCCGGGCGCGGGTTAATCTCATCCAGATTAGGACTTCAAAGTGCGGCGATAGAAGTAGATCCAGAGCTTGATCTACATCGCTACGTAGTAGAGAAACTCTCCCAAGGTGAGCGAATCGACTTCGTGATCTGCGATGAGGCACAGTTCTACACGGCGGCCCAGATCGAAGAATTAGCCAAAATAGTTGACGGACTGAGCATCGATGTTTTTGCTTTCGGAATCTTGACCGACTTTCGCACCGCTCTCTTTCCTGGCTCTGCTCGACTAGTGGAACTGTCAGATCGAGTGCAGACCCTTCAAGTAGAGGCGCTCTGCTGGTGTGGTGCTCGTGCCACTCATAACGCCCGAACGATGGGCGGGGTCATGGTCACTGAAGGTGAACAGGTCGTGGTTGGCGATGTTTCATCAGGTGCGGAAGTGGCTTATGAAGTCCTTTGTCGAAGACATCACATGCGAAAAGTTACTTCACGAGCCTCACGCAGTGCCGGATTCGAACCGCTACCGTTTCGAGAAGACGCATAGTCGTAAGTGCTCTAAATTTGCCCATAGTTCGTTTCGAGATCCCGTAACTGCAAAGGAAATTATGATGAAAACCCGTGGCTATGCCGCTACCGCAAAGAGTGCACCTCTGATCGCTTTTGAATTCGATCGTCGAGCGTTGCGTTCGAATGATGTCGCCTTCGATATCGCCTATGCCGGCATCTGTCACTCCGATATTCACCAAGTTCGCGAAGAGTGGGGTCCCTCGATCTTTCCCATGGTGCCAGGACATGAAATCGTCGGAACCGTTACTTCAGTTGGGTCAGCAGTAACAAAATTCCAAATCGGGGATTTGGTCGGAGTCGGTGTTTTTGTTGATTCCTGTGGCGAATGCGAAGAATGCTTGCGCGGACTGCAAAACTATTGCGCCAACGGCATGACCGGTACATACAACGGTTATGAGCGAGATGGAACCACAGTCGCATATGGTGGGTATTCGAACAAGTTCGTTGTTGATGCCAATTACGCAGTGAAAGTTCCCGCGAACCTGGATCTAACGGGCGTTGCTCCCCTGATGTGCGCCGGAATCACACTCTATTCACCGTTAAAGCATTGGCAGGCAGGCCCGGGAAAGAAAGTCGGAATCATCGGCTTAGGTGGACTTGGACATATGGGGTTGAAGTTTGCAAAGGCACTTGGGGCTCACACAACGGTATTTTCACACTCTCCTTCCAAGGAGAGCGATGCTCGCAATATGGGAGCTGACGATTTTGTCGTTACCAATGATCCAAAAACCCTTGCCGCACTTCCCGCTAATTTTGACTTGATTCTTAATACCGTTTCGGCCGACCTTAATCTTGAAGATTATCTGCGTCTTCTCAAGATCGACGCCACCTTGGTGGTCATTGGTTTGCCAGGTAAGCCATATTCGGTCGGCGCTGGAACTCTACTTAGCAAGCGTCGCTCACTCGCCGGATCAATGATCGGCGGCATGCCAGAATTGCAAGAGATGATCGACTTTTGCGGTCGTCACAATATTTTGAGCGAGGTCGAAGTAATCAAGGCGGACTACATCAACGAGGCTTATGAACGAACCGTCGCCAGCGATGTTAAGTATCGTTTTGTGATTGATGCCAGCACCTTCTAGTACCCGCCAACTAATACTTAGCTATTGAAAAGCGTGCGCGATTAGCGCAATTATTGGCGCCAAAAATAGAGCAGGTAGCAGATTTCCAACCGCTACCTGCTTTATTTTTAGCAACCTAAATGAGATTCCTAATAGCAGCACGCCACCAGTGGCTGTCATCGCATCAATTTGGTAATTAGTTAAAATACCGCCTAAGCCGAATCCAATTCCGGTCCATATAAATTGGTAGATACCGACCGGTATTGCCGAGGCAGCAACCCCCCAACCTAGACTCGAAGCGAATGCGATCGAGGTAAAGAAATCCAGCGTACTTTTCAGCACTAATTGCTGCGTGCCGTTGCCCATGCCATCAGAGATCGAACCCAATATTGCCAACGGTCCAATAGCAAACAGCAAAGAGGCCGAAACGAATCCGGTCACAAAGTGTCCCTTGCCAGATTTATTAAGACGATTCTTAAGCACAACCCCAAATCGTTCCAATTTTATTTCTAGATTCAGCGCCGATCCCAAAAGTGCACCAATAATTAATGCGGCCAGGACTGTTAGCAAAGTCCAACCTTTGGGCATTGCCGCTGCAAAATTTCGGTGCCAAAGCGAGATTAAGGCATCTCCGGCCGCTAATAAGGTGATGAATCCCAGTACATCGGTAACGAGATCTCTGGTCGATTCCTTCAATTTGGCACCAGTCACAACGCCGACTCCAGAGCCGATAACGATGGCGGCGATGTTTACTACAGTGCCGAAGCCTACGAACATAGCGCTCTGATCCAATCAAATGAGGTTCCAGTGAATTTGCCAGCTGGGCAATGGTTAGACTCTAACAGTGTCATTTCAACAGTCGTTAGAACAGCTGGGCAAGATTCTCAAGCCTGCTCGAACCATCCCTCGAACGCCATGGACCGCTGAGAGCAGATGGTCTCTAACCCCACTTCGCTTCACGGTGTTAATGTTTGGATTGACCATCTTCGGGCTGGGCGATTCCCTGCTTATTCAATCTCACATCGGAAATGCACCTTGGTCAGTTTTAGCGCAAGGCCTAGCCAAACATTCCCCACTTTCAATCGGAGAAGCGACCTTCCTAATTAGTGCTGTCGTCCTCTTACTTTGGATCCCACTGAAGCAGCGTCCAGGATTCGGCACGATTGCGAACTTGATAGTGATCGCAGCCGCAATTCAACTTGGGCTTTATATCTTTCCTGCCGTCGATTCAAATCTACCGGTTCAGTTAGCCTATGTTTTTCTAGGAATCGGATTGGTAGGAATCGGGACTGGCTTTTACATCACCTGCGGCCTGGGCCCTGGGCCAAGAGATGGATTGATGACGGCGCTGCACAAGTGGTCTGGCATTCGAATCGGTCGAGTTCGATTAGCAATTGAGATCTGCGCGTTGGCGATCGGCGCCGCTCTTGGCGGTCGGGTCGGAATCGGCACAGCGCTCTTTGCACTACTAATTGGCAATTCGATCGCGATTGCGCTGAATCTAGTTCACCGTTTAGCGCCACAACGCTAAGAATCAACCCCAATTAATTTGGGTCAGGCCTCGACTTTCCAATCTTTGGTTAATAAAACTAAATGGCCGACTTCCAAAGAATCCCCGATAGGCCGAAAGTGGACTTGGATGTGCCGATACTTTGCAATCAGAACTATCGAATAGTGGGGCGAGCTCTTGAGCAGATTTACCCCAAAGAATTGCCAACGTTTCCTGAACAGCCAGCACTGAACAAATTTGATCTGTGACTTTCTGCCAGCCAATTTTTTGATGTGCGTTGCTGATCCCAGACCGAGTTGTGAGAACTCGGTTTAGTAGAACTACTCCTTGATCTTGCCAATCAGTTAAGTCGCCGTTGATTCGAAGTGGTTGATTTAAGTCGGTTTGAAGTTCACCAAATATATTCTTCAAAGATGCCGGCAATTTTTGAGTTGATGGATAAGAAAATGCCAATCCCATGGCGTTACTTGGATTGGGGTATGGATCTTGGCCGACGATCAAAACTTTAGCCGTTCTGGGATCCTTGGGTAGAGCACGAAAAACATGCTGGTGATCCGGAATGAAATCGCTTCCAAGTAAGAATTTCGCTTCTAGTTCATCAATATTGGACCTTACGGGCGAGAGAATTTCTTGCCAGGCTTTGGGAAGAGTCTGAAAAAGCGATCCCAAAATTATTCAGCTTTAGCGAAGTAACGACCGTCATCAACTGTAAGAGAAATTGGCAAACCATAAGCCAGTGAAAGATTGGCCGCGGTAATGACCTCGGCGATTGGACCAGAGGCAACGCTTTCGCCGTGATTGAGAAGAAGAGCGTGCGTTGTTCCCAGCGGAACCTCCTCAATATGATGAGTAATAATCACGGTTGCAGGAGCTTTCGGATCGGCCGCAAGTAGATCTAATCGCTTCAAAAGATCTTCTCTGCCACCTAGATCAAGTCCTGCTGCCGGTTCATCCAGTAACAAAATCTCGGGATCGCTCATCATGGCTCGGGCAATAAGAACCCGTTTCTTCTCACCTTCGCTTAAAGTCCCAAAGAGGCGCTCTCCGAGAGAGCGAACGCCGAGAGTGGTCAATAGGGCCATGGCTCGAGATTCATCCCAAAGGTCGTAGCTTTCATTCCAGCGTCCTAGAACGGCATATGCAGCGGTTAATACCGTGTTCATTACCGATTCGTCGTAGGGAATAAGTTCCAGGAGGTTATTAGTTACTAATCCGATTCGTGGTCGCAATTCGAAGATGTCGCATTTACCGAGCTCCTCTTCCAGAATCGTGACTGTGCCAGAAGTCGGATGGTTCATGGTCGACAATAGGTGGAAGAGGGTAGATTTTCCGGCGCCGTTGGCACCTAGGACCACCCAGCGCTCCCCCTCCAACAGTTCCCAATCGATCGGTCCCAAAATTGATTTACCATCGCGAACGACAGATACGTGTTTAAGCGAGATAACAGTCCTCATAGAGGTGAAAGATACCCGTGAGGCAAGCCTGAGACGATAATCTGACGCAGTGAACTCACCTGAAACTTTAAAATCATCATTTACGGGGTTAATTTTGCTATCCGGAAGTGATGCTCCCGGGGTTACTAGCGCCCTTTTTGAAACCCTCTCCCCTTTCAGTGTGGTAGTTCTGGATGTTGAACAAGTGGTGATTAGAGGCCGTCTGATCCTGACCACTTTAATCAGATTAGACCCAGCCCATTCAAGTGCCATCGAATCAGATCTCACCGCTTTAGCCGCCAAATTGGAGTTGGACTTCGCCATAGATTATCTCGACTTAGCGGTTGCAAAGATTTCGCCAGATTCCAAGATTTTGCACGTCGTCCTTTTAGCAGAAAAACTGGAACCAGCAGCTGTGAGCGCCGTGGCCGGTGCCATCGCTAAAGCTGGTGGCAATATCGATCGAATCCGCCGCACGGCGGCTAAACCGCTAACAGCAATTGAATTTGACCTGTCCATCTCGGTCGCCCAACCTGAGGTTCTTACAAATCTGCGCAAGGAACTTGCGAGAGTAGCAATTGCTAATTCTGTTGATCTGGCGGTCGAAGAAGGTGGACTCACACGCCGAGCTAAACGAATTGTCCTTCTCGATATGGATTCCACTTTGATTCAGCAGGAAGTAATTGACTTGCTTGCAGCCAAGGCCGGAGTTGGCGATCAAGTAGCTGCTATTACCGCCTCTGCTATGGCAGGAAATCTGGATTTTGCGAGCTCCTTAACGGAGCGCGTGAAACTTCTTGCGGGATTGTCTGAAAGTGCGATCGCTCAAGTTGGAGCGGAAATTAAACTTTCAGCCGGAGCCAGAACGCTGATCCGAACTCTTCACGCCTTAGGCCACAAAGTCGGCGTGGTTTCTGGCGGTTTCCTAAATGTAATTGAGCCGTTACTTAAGGAATTACAGGTCGATTTCTACCGAGCCAATACTCTCGAAGTTCGAGACGGTCTGCTGACTGGAGCAGTTGTTGGCGCGATAATTGATCGCGCTGCTAAAGCTACGGCGCTTAAAGATTTCGCAAAACAGGAGAAAGTATTATTGTCGCAAACAATTGCCATTGGTGATGGCGCTAACGATCTAGACATGATCGAAGCGGCAGGATTAGGTATCGCCTTCAACGCCAAACCTGCAGTGCGAGCGGCAGCGGATAGTTCTCTTACGAGTCCTTACTTAGATTCAGTTCTTTATTTAATGGGAATAACGCGGGATGAAATTGAAAGTGCTGAAAAAGTCTAAAAACCGGAGTTTTAAAGGCGGCAGGCGTGGATATCGGTTACCAATATTCCGCGGGCGCCAACGCTCCAAAGTTCATCCATAATTCGATTAACCTCTTTGCGTTTGACCATTGCACGGACGGCGCTCCAGCCGGACTTCTGCAACGGTGAAATTGTGGGAGATTCGATTCCGGGTGTCATTGCGCATGCAGCTTCTAGCAACGAGGTTTGTACATCGTAATCAACCAGCACATATTGCCGGGCGATTACTACACCGTTTAGTCGACGAACTAAAGTTTCAAGAGCAGCAGATCTAGAAGCGCCCGCTCTTTCGATCACGACCGCCTCGCTAAAGAGCAAAGGTTCGCCAAAAATCTTTAACCCTGCCTGACGCAAGGTACCGCCAGTAGAAACGACGTCAGCTATTACATCGGCGACTCCGAGGCGAACTGAACTTTCTACTGCGCCATCAAGTCTGACGATCGCGGCAGTAAGAGAACGCTCGCGGAGATATCGTTCAACTAACCCCGGGTAGGCGGTTGCGATTCGCTTGCCGCCCAATTGTTGCTCGGAAATTTCAAGGCTCTCTGGGGCAGCAAAGCGAAAGGTGCTGTGGCCGAAATCTAAAGCGAGGATTTCATTGGCGCCTGCGCCACTGTCGATCAAAAGGTCGCGCCCTGTTAACCCGCCTTCCAACTCTCCAGAACCGACATAAATTGCGATGTCCCGAGGCCGAAGGTAGTAGAACTCAATATCATTTTCTGGGTCATAGAAATTCAAGTCGCGCGGGTCGTTGCGTTGGCGGTAGCCCGCCTCTTTCAGCATCAGAGCTGAAGAGTCCGAGAGTGAGCCCTTGTTTGGGACTGCAATTCGAAGTGACATGTCGCTCCTTGGGGTTAAAGGTTCCGGTAAATATCCTCGAGAGCGATGCCTCGAGCAAGGGCCATAACCTGTAGGTGGTACAGGAGTTGACTTATTTCTAACGCAAGCTCAGCATCAGATTGGAACTCGGCCGCCATCCAGACTTCGGCTGCCTCTTCGACGATCTTCTTGCCAATGGCATGAATGCCAGAATCTAGCTCTTTGACGGTCCCTGAACCCTCTGGTCGCAGCTGCGCAGTGATGGTTAGCTCCGACCAGAGTTCTTCAAAGGATTTCATTGGGCTAGGTTACTAGACTTCAAACCACGCTAGAGAGGGCTTTTGAATCGCCGCTTTGACGCTGAATTCGCAACCAGTAAACGAAGCCCCAGATCACGAATGGCATATAAATGCCATAAAGGATGCCGGTTGGGTAGTTCCCATGGGCAAAAGCGAAGGGAACTCCGACGATATCCACCGCCACCCAAACGAGCCAGAACTCAACATAGCCACGACTCATGGCATAGGTTGCCAAAGCCGTACCAGTAAAGATCCAGGTATCTACATAAAGCCATTGACCGTAATAACGCTCCCCCAAAGCTTTGAAGATTTGAAGAAAGAGAAAATATCCAATCACGATGGCCGGCAGCAGAACCATTCGCTCTTTAGTTGTGGTCCACCTAGGCATGACTGCAGGTTTGCTCTCGCCGCTGCGACGATTTCGCGCCCAAACTACCCAACCATAGAAACTAACTATGATCAAAAGTAGATTTCGACCGGCCTGGCCGTAGAGCGCCGGATGGTCAGCCTTCTTGCTGAAGGAAAATAGCGCACCAGCGAAAACTGTGAAGAGTAAGCCATCGCCTAATATTCCGATCGGCCAAGCTGAAACTTTGCGACGCATTCCTAGAACTGCGCTAGCTAAGCCCAATAGGCCACCGATGATTTCGCGGATTGCAATTGATTTACTTCCAAAATGAACTTGAGCTTCAAAGAGCCATTTCAATATAAACATCTGTTCCATCCCTAATCGAAGTGAGTAAATTCGATCCCAAGGGAAATAGGCAATATCAGCCCACCCGGAAAATGGGTAGCCAAAATTGCTTTGCTCCTTTATCCAGACTTTAACTGTCGGTTTTGGATTTACACCAAATCAACCGATTGATGGCTTCAATCGGGTCGCGGACTCTACCGCCGGTTCGGAATTACGCCGACCCCCGGAACTAGGCCAGTCTGCCATGGTTGAGGATATTTTTCATTTCACGAATCGCTATCGCAGGATCTTCAGCCTTGAAGAGGGCGCTTCCGACTACAAAAGTGTCGGCTCCGGCAGTTGCGGCAGCCTCAATTGTGGTTAAAGAGATGCCACCGTCAACTTGAAGCCAAGGTCTGGGGTTCGGAAGAAGGTCGATTATCGTGCGAGCCTTTTTCACTTTTGGCATCATGTCGGACATAAATGATTGACCCCCGAAGCCGGGTTCAACGGTCATGATTAACAACATGTCAATATCAGCGATGAATTGAGCAACGATCTCTAGCTCAGTCTTTGGTTTGATCGCCATCCCAACTCGGGCTCCGCCGCCGCGAATGCTTGCAATTACGCCGGCAGGATCAGTAGTCGCTTCAAAATGAAAAGTAACGCTGGCAGCCCCTGCTTGTGCATAGGAGGCAGCCAAATGGTCGGGGTCGGTAATCATCAGATGAACATCCACTGGAATTGGCGACTCTTCAATAATTGCCTTGGATTGCGCAAAGTCAAAGGTTTTATTAGGAACAAAAATATTGTCCATGATGTCTAGATGTAAGAGTTCGGCATCCAAAGCTATTCGCGCTATCTCCTGGGGCAACCGATCTTGATCGGCATTAAGAATGCTCGGACAGATGCGAAAACTTGTCATTGTGAAATCGTACGCTAAGCGCGCTTCTGAAATAGTGCAAGGAACATCGCATCCGAATTGTGTTTATGGCTCCAGAGCTGCATCGTCCCATTGGGATTCAGAGCTTCTGGTGGTAGCTCATGGAAATCAGCGATATTAAGGAGGGAAAGATTCTTATGTCGATGAAGGGCATCTAGAACTTGCCCAGTCGTTTCTGAAAGATGGGGTGAGCAAGTCGAATATGCCAGGACTCCCCCGGGGTTCAAAAGTTCAACGGCGGAGTCGATCAACTTTCGCTGAAGTGCAACAAGCTCCTTCAAGTCAGATTGGACTCGACGCCATCTCGCTTCGGGGCGACGTCTTAAGGCACCTAAGCCAGTACAGGGCGCATCGATTAATATTCGATCAAAAGTTCCGGGAAAGAGAGTGCTCTCTCGGCCATCAAAAGAGAGAATGCGATTTCTAGGGATTACTCGGGCAACGAGTTCAGCGCGGTGCTCCCACGGTTCGTTTGCGAAGAACTCGGACTCTGGTTCTTCCGTTGCCAACGCGTTGTACACCCAAGCAGCCTTGCCACCCGGGCCAGCACACATATCTAGCCAGCGATTTGCGTTACCCAAATTCTTGGTGGCATAAAAGATTTCCGATACTAGTTGTGAACCCAAATCTTGAACACCCGCGCTGCGATTACGAATTTGCGGATAATCCAATGGTTGGCTTGCTGCGATTACGCCACCCGAGACATAAGGAAGCAGCTCGCCTCCTACTTCCAATAAATCCGCTGGTGTTGATTTTCCGCGCCAGGCAACCAAATGTGGCGCGGCCGGAACATTATTAAACGCTAATACTCGTTTTACTTCATCCCAATTCCTGATGGCATCGTGATAGCTCGAGATGATCCACTCGGGGTGAGAGTAAGCGTTAGAGAGAGCTGTCAGATCGCCAGAAAGCTCTGATTCCTTTAGCTCGGAAAATATCTCTTCATCATTGCTGATGGCGCGCAAAAGTGCATTGACATATGCCGCCTTTGACTCACCTACCACTTTCCGAGCGAGTTCAACGGTCTCGCCAACAGCCGCATGCAGTGGTACGCGCATTTCAAAGATTTGATGGCAGCCAAGGCGGAGCAAATCAATGATCTTGGGCTCGATCTCATCAAATGGTCGGTCAATCTTTTTTCGGATCGCGAAGTCATACCGGCCCTGCATTCTCAAGGTTCCATAAGAAAGTTCGGTGGCAAAGGCCTTGTCTCGAAGTTCTAGTTCAGAATCAGAAAGAAGCTGAGGCAACCTTATGTTCGCATATGCGCCTTCGCGGTTGACTTGAGTTATTAGATCAAATGCCAACAGTCGACTGGCACTGGGTTTTGGTTTTCCGGAATGGGGTGGCTTAGACGACTTTGCCGGTTTATTGGTATTCATCAAAACTCTCGGACTCCAACAGTCGGGCGCCACGGGCGAACTCACTTACCGACATTCGTTTCTTGCCTGCAGGAGTTACCGATCCGATTTCAAGACAACCGTCGCCGCATTGAACTTTAAACCCGGTCGGAGTAACTGAAAGCGCCCCAGGTTTTGCTGCGGTTGAGTTGGGTAGTGCTAAACCCAGTTCATGTAAAACAATTCGTTCGCCCCGAAAAATGGACCAAATTCCAGGTTTGTCTCCGATTGCTTGATCCTTTCTGAGGATCTCAATCGTTGAGCTCTTCCAATCTATTTGCCCCATCTCCTTCGAGATCTTTGGGGCTAGCGTGAACCCAGTTGCCGGTTGCGCCTTCGGTTTAACCCCAGTTGCAATTAGCTCAATAACGTCCATGATTCGCTCCCCGCCTAATTGGCTTAGCCGAGAAAGTAGTTCTGGCGTTCGCTCGCCATCACGGATTGTGACCGACTCCTGCAAATAGATCGGACCCGTGTCCATCCCTTTATCTAATTTGAAAATCGAAATTCCCGCTTCCTCTTCTCCTGAAAGGAGCGCCCACTGAACTGGAGCAGCGCCACGCCATTTCGGCAAGAGTGAGAAATGCAAATTCAACCAGCCAAATCTTGGCCCATGCAGAAGCTCAACGGGAATCAACTTTCCATAAGCGGCGGTGATGATGAGTTGTGGTTGAGCTGCCAAGAGATGACGGTTTAGCTCCGAGTTGTCCGCTGGCTTGGCCATGGGAATTTCCGTAGTTTGCGCCCAAGCTGCAAGTTCATTTGGCGTTAATTGAAGTCCACGGCCACTCTTTTTATCCGGATTGGTGATGATAGAGGCCAATGTATGTTTTGACTTTTGGATCGCATCAATAATTGGAAGCGAGATCAACGAGGAAGAAGCTACTGAAATATTCACCTGGCGCTACAACCCTAATCCGCGAGTGCCATGGGGTGAGATCTTTATAACGGGTTGAGATCCAGCTTCGTGCAGCGTGCCGAACCAATCGGAGTTACGAATATCTTTCATTGCGTGTTTTCGCTCCGATTTACTTAAGCGATCGATGAAAACAATTCCATCGAGATGATCGCTTTCGTGCTGAAGTACTCGAGCCAATAGTTCGGTTCCCTCTATGGTCACCGGTTCGCCGTGCATATTGAACCCTCGGGCAACTGCTTTGAATGCCCGTTCGGTCTCGTAAAGAAGCCCTGGGAATGAAAGGCAGCCTTCATCGCCATCTTGCAAATCCTCAGATAGATCCAATGACGGATTAATTAGGTGCCCGTCGGAGTCTTCGATGTCCCAGACAAAAACCCGCAACGAGACCCCAATCTGTGGTGCCGCAAGTCCAGCCCCCGGAGCGTCGTGCATAGTTTCAATCAGATCCGAAACCAAATTTCGAAGCTCTTTGTCAAAAGTTTCCACGGGCGAGGCGGATGTAGTTAAGACCGGATCCCCGAATAAGCGAATCGGTTGAATGGCCATTGGGAAATTCTATCGGTTATTGAGAACTTCCTAAATCGTGAAGGGATCCACTCTAAAAGCAAGGTTCGGCAGCCCTTTGAGGCTGCGAAAGCGTTTAAGGTCAAAGATAAAGTCGGAGAGCAGCTCCCCATTCTCAACGGCAATCCGAATAATGAGCCTCGAATTTTCAGCATCAACTGGCACCGGTCCCGTAACGCTGAAGTTGCCAGAGAGTTCGATCGCCGTTGCAATCTTGTCAATCTCGGTTCTGAGACCTTCTATTGTGGCCAATCGAAATGCCGGTGGCAGCCCGGCACTCTTTCGCTGTGCGATTTCAAGAGTAGCAATCTGCCGAAAGTCGCCTTTGGTGAGAGCTTGAGTCACTGGATGGCCGTTCGCAAGCGAGATAAAGAGTTCTCCCGAAGCATGGAGCATCGAATAACTTCGAAACCAACGATCCCGCGCAATTTCATCGCTGCGAAGTTGAGTCCGGTTGAATAGGACGACGCCATCCATCAGCACGACCGCGGCGTACTCCCCCTCTGGTTCACACCCTGAAGTAGCAATCACTAATACTTTCCCGGCAGGAAGTAGATCGATTCGGTGCTCGGAACTCGATTGCAGGACTTGGGTATTTGGAAAACTTTTACCGAATTCCTGCCCCAATCTGGAAACTCCACGCCTAATCACCCACGGCTTGGCGGCGCCACACCAGCGACATTTCCAATCCAAAATTACTTTCAAGCAGATAGTGCAAGAAGGTGAAGCGTTGCTGTTTGCGATGATGAGTCGGCCACCGCAGTCACACTCGGCACGATTACGACACTTTTGACAGAGGAAACCATTTACATATCCTGGCTCCGAAGTCGAAATGAGTACCGAGCCCCGCTTCAAGCCATCGCCAATTATCGCGTGGCTGCTTCTGCGACTGTCTTCAGAGAAGACCTTGATATTCCTGGGCAAGACACTGGTCACTAAATGTAGCCACTTGCTCTCGATCAGGCGGGTCAATTCAAGCGAGGGCGAGTAGCCGAGGAAAATTAGAGAATTGTCGCGACTTCGGATTAGAGCCACATCTCTGACATTCCAGCCGGGAGAACGCTTCTCGTACATTGATTCATCTACTTCACCAAGGACAATGATCGTGGAATCAGGACGCAATGTAGAGAAAATTGCGCTGCGAGTTCCCAAAATAATCCTCGTCGTAGGTGAGGTTACCTTCAAGAAATTTAAGTAGCGCTCGGATTTCGGCAGGTGAGATCCAAGAACAACGAGACTTTCCGCGAATTGCGTTGCGAGAACCTGAGAGATTAGAAGTAGATCCTTCTCATCAGGTACAACTATGAGCACTTGACCCAGTGGCGCTCGAGCTAGAACGAGCCAGCTCATTAGCGTGAGCATCGGAAGTCCAGGTTGCATCTGCAAGACCGCCCGAACATGGCTGGTCGTGAACACTTGAGCGTCGCTGACATTGAGAAACTTCGGATTCTTGTCCACGCCGGGTACCAAGACGGCCGCATTCGAACCGGCAATACTTTCTTTCAAAAAAAGTTTTTCCGCGGTCGCAACTCGGTCAGGTATCGCGCTCCTTAGTAAATCCCAAACCCTCGAGGCGTAGCGTTTAGCCACCAATGTCAATAGCTCGTGTAATTCTGGGGTGAAGACCGGAACTTCGGAGAGCACCGAAATCAATAGTTTAGGGCTTGGACTCTTTGATTTTGCCGGCATTCGAGTCTCGGAGTATCGCGCCAAGATATAACCTAAAGTTTCGGTACTGCCGAATTGAACTTTTACAAGTGACCCAATTTTCGCGGAGTCAGTGAGCACTTCAGGGACCAGATATTCATAAGGTTCTTCTAAGTGAAAAACTGGAGTTTCAACCAGAACGCTGACATATGGATTAAAGCTAGCAACGTCAAGGCGCTTGGGCGCCCGCTGTGCCTTAAGTCGAAGTGGCTTCGCTTGCGCCACTATTGCTCATCCCTTAACAGCTAGTTGCAGCGCTGCGGCACGATCAGTGCGCTCCCAGGTAAATTCTGGCAATTCGCGTCCGAAGTGACCGTAGCTACTGGTTAGTGAATAGATCGGACGAAGCAGATCCAGGTCGCGAATTATGGCAGCTGGTCGCAGATCAAATACCTGGTTAATCGCATCAGTAATTTGATCAACGGCAACTTTTTCCGTGCCAAAAGTTTCAACGAATAGCCCGACTGGTTGTGCCTTCCCGATTGCGTAAGCAACTTGAACTTCGCATCTGGCAGCGAGCCCAGCCGCTACAACGTTCTTTGCCACCCAGCGCATCGCGTAGGCCGCCGAACGGTCAACTTTGGAAGGATCTTTACCCGAGAACGCTCCGCCCCCATGACGCGCCATTCCACCGTAGGTATCAACAATGATTTTCCGTCCAGTAACGCCGGCATCTCCCATCGGACCACCGATTACAAATCTACCTGTGGGATTGATTAGCAAATTAACGTTCGAGGTATCGATCGCCAAACTTCGCAGAATCGGATCTACTACGGCAGCTTTCACTTCGGGAGACAGAGTTCTTTCAAGGTCAACCTCTGGCGTGTGCTGTGTAGAAATTACGAGTGTGGTTAGCGCTATTGGCTTTCCTTCGAAATATTCAATAGTTACTTGGGTTTTGCCATCAGGGCGCAGGTACGGCAACGAACCATTCTTGCGAACTAGCGCCAACTGCGCTGACAATCTATGTGCCAAGGAGATCGGAAGTGGCATCAACTCTGGAGTGTCATCGCAGGCGTAGCCAAACATCAAACCTTGATCGCCGGCGCCTTGCAAATCCATTGGGTCGCTAGAGGCGAAGATGCGACTTTCGAATGCCGAGTCGACCCCTTGAGCGATATCTTGACTTTGCTGGCCGATTGAAAGGGAGACGCCACACGAGTTGCCGTCGAAACCTTTTTCAGAAGAATCATAACCAATACGCAAAACGGTATCTCGGACGATGCTCATGACATCGGCATAACCATTGGTGGTTACCTCACCCGCGACATGAACTTGGCCCGTTGTTATTAGCGTTTCAAGTGCCACTCGACTTGCAGAATCTTGTGAGAGTAACGAATCCAAAATTGCATCCGAGATTTGATCTGCCATCTTATCTGGATGACCTTCGGTCACAGATTCCGAGGTGAAGAGTCGTTTAGTCATTGGCATAACCTAACTTAAGTGCCAGTGAATCTAAGAGTTGATTTGCCAGTGAGTCCTTCGTGGCGCTAGCAACCGCTATTGGCGATTGCCCTTGCGCAAGAATCCAACCAGCGGTCTCGTTGGTGCCGAATATCGCCCCGTCCGAAACATCATTAACGAAGAGCAGGTCGGCCCCTTTTGCAATTAGTTTGCGTGTTCCTCGCTCGACCAACTCATCCTTAGAAGTCTCGGCAGCGAACCCCACAAGAATTTGTTCTGAGGTTTTACTCCGCGACATTTCTAAGAGGATGTCAGGATTAAGGGTTGTTTCAATGGCTCCCAAATCATTTTTGGCTATTTTGCTTAACGCTGCATTTGTAGGTCGCGAATCAGCAACTGCGGCCGTCATAATCAAAGCTCGGACCTTAGGAAAACGTTCGGAAACCGCGGCAAACATTTGCAGCGCGGTCTCAACATGAATCGTTTCGATGCCTTCGATATCTGGTAATTGAACATTGGCGCTGATGAGCGTCACCACTGCCCCTCGCTTCGCAGCGGCAAATGCTAAGGCGTACCCCTGCTTGCCAGAGGAGCGATTTCCAATATAGCGAACGGGATCGATGGGCTCTCGTGTACCTCCTGCAGTTATAAGAAGGTGGTGGCCCAATAAGTCAGAATCACTGAGCAATAATTCCTGGAGCGAGGAGATGATGCGCGTCACTTCTGGAAAGCGCCCGACGCCAGAATCCTTGCCAGTTAGCCGTCCGATATCTGGTTCAAGAACAGTTATCCCTCGACTTCGCAGGGTTTCCACGTTGGCGATCGTTGCCTCATTGAGCCACATTTGAGGATGCATGGCAGGCACCAGAAGAAGTGGAGCATCAGAGGCCAAAATTACATTGGTTAGAAAATCATCGGCTCGGCCACTGGCAATGCGGGCGATTAAATCAGCGGTCGCAGGTGCGACCACAATCGCATCTGCAATCTCCGCAGTACGAATGTGGGGAACTTTATGAACGTTATTCCAAAGTGAACTTTGTACGGGTCTTCCAGATAGCGCTTCCCATGTGGCTTCACCTACAAAGTTCAAGCTCGCCGATGTCGGAATGACGGTCACCAAAAAACCATGATCTTGGAGCCGGCGCAGAAGTTCCGCCGATTTGTATGCCGCGACTCCCCCGCCGATACCTAAAATAATCTCTCGGCCTCGTGGCAGGGTGTTCATCTGAATAGGTTAAGCGACCTCAGGAGCTTTTGGCTCTAGATTTTCAATCGTTAGTAGACCTTCATTAATCTCGCGCAAGGCAATTGAAAGCGGCTTCTCGTGGACATAAGTGTCAACAAGTGGCCCTACATATTCAAGAAGTCCCTCGCCTAGTTGGGAATAGTAGGCATTGATCTGCCGGGCACGCTTAGCCGCGTAAAGAACCAAGCTGTACTTAGAGCCGGCTTTATCGAGCAACTCATCAATCGGTGGATTCGTGATGCCATCCAAACTTGTCATTAATGAACCTCTCAACTGCGTGGTGTCGTCTGCCCGCCTTGGGGCGAAGTCGCCAAGGATACCAGTTCCGCGATGACCTCATCGACTTGAGAATTGACCAGAACATGCTGGAAATCGGCAGCCGCAGCCAACTCGGCCCTTGCTAGCGCCAGCCTAGCGGCGCGGCGTTCGGCAGAATCAGTGCCACGAGCGGTCAAGCGAAGCTCTAGCTCCTCCCATGAAGGCGGTGCGATAAAGACCAATAAAGCGCTGGGATCGGCTGCGGCAACCTGCTTTGCCCCTTCAATCTCAATCTCTAGCAGCACGTGCCTGCCGAGCTCTCGTCCTTCTTGCACCCCCGACTTTGGGGTTCCGTATCGAGCTCCAGCAAACTCGGCCCACTCGAGGAAGGCCGAGCCCTGGATCATTCGATCAAATTCGACCTCGGAGATGAAGAAATAATCAACTCCTTCGCGCTCACCAGCTCGCGGCGGTCTAGTTGTGGCAGAGACGCTCACCCAAAATCTCGGATCTTGTCGCAGGGCTGAGGCAATGGTGCTCTTGCCAACTCCGCCCGGGCCTGAAATCACAATCAATCGCCCCATTGGTGGATTTACCTTGTTCAATGTGGGCTCATTTCTTAAAGCGCGGATCTGATGCTTACCTAACCCGCCAATCTTACGGGTCAATGAGATGCCCGAGCGCTCCAAAATTGCCTGCGCCCGCGAAAGTCCAATTCCTGGAACACTAGATAGCAGGTCAACTACTCGCATTCGCTGAATACTTTCCCGCGGATCGGTGATCGCAGCAAAGATTGATAGTTGGCCTTTTGAAATCTGCTCTCGAAGAAGCGCGCGCTCTTTTCGAGCAATGGCTGAATTCTGAACTGCCTTAATCCGTGACTCGGGTGAGAGTGGGACGGTATTCACCTTATGAGTTTATCCGATTAGCTTTGGGCAACGATCGAGTCAAGAATTAGCTTCGCTTGTGTGTTCATAGCCAAAGCGCCCGCCTTCCAAAAAGAAGTTATTGGTCGACCTATTACGACAAAATCCGCACCAGCAGAAATCGCCGCTTGCGGCGTAGTTGTGCGCTTTTGATCTGCATTATCGGATCCAGCAGGTCGAACCCCCGGGGTTATCAATTCAACATCAGCGGTAACCAGAGCTCGGATTGCGGCAACTTCTAGCGGCGAACAGACGATGGACCGTGCACCTGCAGCAGTCGCCAGAACGGCTAAACCAGTCGCTGTACTTAACGCATCAGATCTAAATCCAATTTGGCCGAGCTCTTGGTTGCCTAGCGATGTTAAAACGGTAACTGCAGTTATTGAGGAGTTCGGTGCTGCCACCACTGCTGCAGAAATCATTTCACTTCCCCCACTTGCGTGAACTGTCAAAAATTTGGGCGCAAGATGTTTGACGCTCAAAGTTGCCGCGCCCACCGTGTTCGGAATGTCGTGCAATTTTAAGTCAAGAAATAAGGAGAAATCGCCAGCTTCTCGCAAGGCCGTGACGCCAGCGGAGCCATTCTTTAAGAAGAATTCCAGCCCAACTTTGTATATTGAGATCGAGTCCGAGGTCGCAGCGATCCATTGGCGAGCAATATCTACCTCGTCGGTGTCTAGCGCCAAAATAATCGGTGACTTCATTTAGTCCTCTTCTCTGTGCGCGTAACCAACTGCCGCTGCCACCGAAGCAAAACCTCGCTCGATTAGCAGTTCTTGCAGCTCAGCCTTGATCTTCATAGTGGCAAGTGGATTTCCAAAATTTGCCGTTCCTACCGAAACCGCAGATGCACCTGCGAGAATCATTTCAAAGGCCTCACGCCCGTTGGTGACTCCCCCCATTCCCAAGATCGAAATTTGGGGAAATCGCGCTTTTACTTGGTAGATCGCTCGAACTGCAACCGGTCGAATCGCTGGGCCCGAAAGACCACCGGTCTTGCCCGCTAATTTCGGCTTCATGGAATTCGTATCAATAACCATTCCTAGAAGGGTATTTATCAGTGCCAGACCATCTGCACCTGCGTTGATTACCACGTCGGCGATTTCGGTGATGTCGGTTACGTCGGGAGAGAGTTTGGCGATAATTGGAAGCGACGGATCAATATTCTTCTTAACTGCGCTGATCGCGGCATGAGCGGTAACTGGGTTGCAAGAAAAAACTTGGCCGCGACTTTCAACATTTGGACAAGAGATATTTACTTCTACCGCGCTAATCCCCGAAACGCCACTAATTAATCGGGCAAGTTCGGCGTAATCGGCTACAGATTCGCCAGCAATGCTTACGACAATTCGAGCTCCTTTGGACTTTAGCCAAGGGATGTCATCCTGAAGGAATGCAGCGATACCTGGACCTTGAAGTCCAATTGAATTAAGCATGCCGCTTGGAGTCTCTGCCATACGAGGGGTAGCCCGGCCAGAACGGGGTTTTAACATTATAGATTTTGTGACAACCGCCCCTAGATCAGTCAATGGAAAGAACTGAATTAATTCTTTGCCCGAACCGGCGCAACCGCTTGCAGTAAAAATGGGGTTAGGAAAAATAGTGCCAGCTAGCGTGGTGGTGAAATCAAAATTCATTGAGCCCCCCAAGTACCTTCGGGAATTGCCCGAGGACTGTCCCAAATGACTCTGGAGCCATCTACTACTGGTCCTTCAATGCAAGAGCGTTGCATTCGAATCGTGCCATTTGTATCTCTCAAAGGAAGTACGCAAGTCATGCAAACTCCGATACCACAAGCCATGGCCTCTTCCACGGCGCATTGGTGCACGAGGTCGAGCTCCCCTGCGATTTTGGAGATTGCCGCAAGCATGCCCATTGGTCCACACGAATAAATAATCTCGGTGCCCGAGGCGGCTATTAGATCCGGCAAGAAGTCGCTAACTTTTCCGTGTAATCCAGCGCTACCATCATCGGTTGTTATTGTCAGTGAATTAACTGCTCTCTTGCCCTCAAGCGGGGCATATATCTTTCCGGCCGTGCTCGCGCCCAAAACCATATCTACTCTAGAGCCACGTGACTTGAGAACTTCGGCCAAACCAAATAGGGGCGCTGAGCCGTACCCACCGCCGACCAAAAGGGCACGTACTGGCTCAGTAGGAATACCAAAAGCGGTGCCAAGTGGACCGACAATATTAACTTTGCGATGTACCTCAAGACTGGTCAACCATTTACTGCCGCCGCCATGTGGTGCGACAACTAGTTCTACAACCCCGCCAGATCCGCCACGATCCATTGATCTATGGATTGCAAAGGCGCGTCGAAGGACCATTGCTGAAGTTTCGCCACCTACTGAAATCGCGACGAAGTTGCCAGGGCGAACCTGACCCGCCATCGCACCAACCTCAAAAACCATGTGATGGTAAGCGCCAACTCTTTTATTGCTGATAATTTCAGCGTCAACGGCGTGTGCATATTTATTTATCATTCTGCTAGCCACTCTTGGATCGATTGAATTGCAAAATCATGATCCTTTAGTTCAGTGATGCCCGCGACTGCAGCCTTAAAGCCGGCAATAGTAGTTATGCATGGAATAGATCGTTGAACTGCGGCTGTGCGAATCAACCAACCGTCATGTCGAGTACCTCTGCCTAAGGGCGTATTTACTACCAATGCAATTTCGCCAGAATTTATAACTTCAAGCGCAGTCAGATCGGAACCACCTGTTGAGCCTTCAGAATGTTTGCGCACGAGCCTTGATGGAACACCATTATCCAAGAGGTACTTATGAGTTCCGGCCGTAGTTACTAATGAAAAACCCAGCCCGACCAGATCACTGGCGGGCTTTAGCGCACCAGACTTATCTCGATTAGAGAGCGAAAGAAAGACCTGGCCCATTTTTGGAAGCGCTCCAAAGGCAGCGGTTTGACTCTTTGCGTAAGCCTCACCGAAAGTATGAGCGATACCCATAACTTCACCGGTCGAACGCATTTCAGGTCCTAATACTGAATCAACTCCCATTCCGTCTATGCGACGGAAGCGATTCCAAGGCAGCACCGCCTCTTTAACCGAAATTCCATTAGCCACGCCATCGCCAACGCTGGGCAGAATTGATTTTCGAAGCTCTGAAATTGGAACTCCCGTAGCAATTAGCGCTGCTGCCTTGGCTAGCGCATTTCCAGTTGCCTTTGAAACGAAAGGTACTGTTCGAGAGGCCCGAGGATTAGCCTCTAGAACGTAAAGTTGTTCGCACTCTTCACCCTTTGCTATGGCAAACTGAATATTAATCAGGCCGCGCACGCCAACGCTGCGTGCAATTTTCTCGGTGGCCGTACGAATTTCTATCAGCTTCTCACTGGTGATAGACATGCTGGGCAGCACGCATGCTGAATCGCCGGAGTGAACTCCGGCCTCTTCAATATGTTCCATTACTCCGGCCAAAAAGAGTTCGTCGCCATCGAAGAGTGCATCAACATCAATCTCGATGGCATCATCCAAGAATCGATCTATCAAAACCGGATGATTGGGCGTTATCTCCGTTGCCTTGGCTATAAAGCCCTCAAGAGATTCGTCGTCGTAAACGATCTCCATACCGCGACCTCCCAGAACAAAAGAAGGCCGAACTAGAACCGGATAACTTAGCTCTTTGGCGATTTCGAGCGCCTCAGCGTACGAGTAGGCCATTCCGAATTTGGGGGCTACTAAGTTATTCTGCGCAAGAATTGCGCCGAAGGCGCCCCGTTCTTCCGCTAAATCGATGGCATCGGGACTGGTGCCCAAGATGCTCACTCCGGCTTCCATCAAACCCCTGGCGAGTCCTAGGGGCGTTTGACCACCAAGTTGAGCGATAACTCCAAGCACTGGTCCCGCCAAAGTTTCAGCGGCGATAACTTCGAGGACATCTTCTAACGTCAACGGTTCAAAGTAGAGACGATCTGATGTGTCGTAGTCGGTTGAGACGGTCTCTGGATTGCAATTAATCATGATGGTCTCGTAACCAGCGTCATGCAATGCATATGCCGCATGGACACACGAGTAGTCGAACTCCACTCCTTGACCAATACGGTTTGGTCCGCTTCCCAAAATGATCACTGCCGGTTTGGTGCGATGACGAACTTCTGTCTCCAGGTCGTAACTTGAATAGTGATAAGGAGTATGAGCTTCGAATTCTGCTGCGCAGGTATCAACAGTCTTGTAAACCGGTCGGAGGCCATTTCGGTGACGCAGCGAGCGAATCTCACCCTCAGTGAGAGTCGTTAATTCCGACAATTGGAGATCTGAGAACCCTAGTGATTTTGCGCGATGGAGAAGATCTAAGGAAAGATCGCCGGATCGAATAATTTCCGCTGCCATCTCATTAATGATCTCAATCTGTGTTAGAAACCAGGGGTCAATTTTTGTTGCGTCGTGAACTTCGCTAACAGTGGCTCCCAAAGCCATAACTTGTTGAACTTGTTGAATTCGAAATTCAGTAGGAATCGCAATTTGCTCCAGCAACCAATCTTTATTCGCTCCGCCCTGCTTCCAAGTGAAAGAGGAGCCCTTCTTCTCGACCGACCGCAAAGCTTTCTGCAGCGCCTCTGGAAAACTGCGACCAATAGCCATCGCTTCGCCGACGCTTTTCATCGTAGTGGTGAGCCGGTTATCTGCTTCTGGGAATTTCTCGAAGGCGAATCTAGGAACCTTTACAACTATGTAATCGAGGGTGGGTTCAAAAGAGGCAGGTGTAGACTGGGTAATATCGTTTTCAATCTCATCTAGCGTGTAGCCAATTGCCAATTTGGTGGCGATTTTTGCGATTGGGAAGCCAGTTGCCTTTGAAGCTAATGCCGACGACCTTGAGACTCTTGGGTTCATCTCAATGACGATTATTCTGCCATCGCTTGGATTTACTGCGAATTGAATATTGCAGCCTCCCGTTGCGACTCCAACTTCTCTAATAATCTCAATCGACAGATTTCTGAGTTTTTGAAATTCAACATCGGTAAGTGTTAACGCTGGCGCCACCGTGATCGAATCACCGGTGTGAACGCCCATTGGATCTATATTTTCAATGCTACAAACAATGACCACATTATCTTTGTGATCTCGCATAACCTCTAACTCGTACTCTTTCCAGCCAATAATTGATTCTTCGAGCAATACTTCAGTTGTTGGACTATGGCGCAAGCCAGCGCCAGCTATAAGTTCAAGTTCGGTCTCGTTATATGCAATTCCTGAACCCAAACCACCCATCGTGAAAGATGGTCGTACAACAACTGGGTAGTTCAGCACTTCTGCCGCAGCCAGACACTCGGCCATTGAATGGGCGATCTGGGACTTGGCAGACTCCCCGCCAATCTTGGCGACGATTCCTTTGAAAACTTCGCGGTCTTCTCCACGTTTGATGGCCGGAATATCGGCACCGATCAACTTAGTTCCGTACTTTTCTAGGAGACCACTTTCATAGAGCCCCATGGCCGCGTTGAGTGCGGTTTGGCCTCCGAGTGTGGCTAGAACAGCCGAAGGTCGCTCCTTTGCCAAGATCTTTTCAATGATTTCGGTCGTGATTGGTTCAATATAGGTTGCATCCGCAAATTCCGGATCGGTCATAATTGTCGCTGGATTTGAGTTAATCAGGATGACCCTGATGCCTTCCTCTTTAAGGACGCGACAGGCCTGAGTGCCTGAGTAATCAAATTCGCAAGCTTGTCCGATAACTATTGGACCACTGCCGATAACTAAAACGCTCTTGATACTGGTATCTCTAGGCATTCGAAGCAGCTTTCTGGAGTTGGGATTTAGCCATCAAATCCACAAAGTGATCAAATAGGTATTGGGCGTCATGAGGCCCCGCTGCAGCTTCTGGGTGATATTGCACGCTGAAAACCGGAAGTTCAATCAACTCTAACCCTTCGACAACGCCGTCATTCAAACAGATATGGCTGACATATCCGGCGCCATATGCAGTAGCGAAATTGCCATCAATCGGCGCCTTAACAGCGAATCCATGATTGTGAGCGGTTATCTCAACTGCACCGGAATTAATGTTCTTAACTGGTTGGTTGATTCCCCGATGCCCAAACGGCAATTTGTAAGTTTCAAAACCGAGTGCCCGACCCAATATTTGATGTCCGAAGCAAATTCCGAAAATCGGCATCTTCTCTAGTAGAAACTCTCGTACAAGAGCCACCATTTCGGTCATGGTTGCAGGATCGCCTGGACCATTTGAAAGAAAGATGCCATCTGGTGCGATTGCGCGAATTTGGTCCGCGGTGCTGTTCAGTGGCATTACGTGAACTTCAACGCCGCGCTCTGCCAGATAACGAGGCGTGGCTGCCTTAATTCCAAGATCGAGCGCAGCAACTACATACCTCTTTGACGTTCCAGGGGGCGGACTTACTACATAAGTAGTTGGGGTAGAGACATCAGATGCCAAGAAAGCGCCCGCCATCTGTGGCGACTTGCGAACGCGAACGACCATCTCATCGCGAGTGAGATCGAGGTCAGAAAATATTCCAACCCGCATAGCCCCGCGGTCACGTAGGTGTCGGGTAATTGCCCGGGTATCAACTCCCTTGATCCCAACAACACCTGCCGCAATTAGTGAATCCTCGAGCGAGATCTCTGATCTCCAGTTGCTTACTGTTGGTGAGGGATTTCGAACTACAAACCCCGAAACCCAGATTCGTTCAGACTCTTCATCAGTTCGGTTCATTCCGGTATTTCCGATATGCGGCGACGTCATAATTACGACCTGGCGATAATAAGAAGGGTCCGTCAGCGTTTCTTGATAGCCAGTCATACCAGTAGAGAAGACGGCCTCGCCAAAAGTCTCACCCGTACAAGCCCACGATTGGCCTTCAAAAATCGCACCATCATCCAAAACCAAATAAGCCTTAGGCATTACTCTCCCCAACTACTTCCCCATCATTAAGCACCAATTTACCTCTAAATATTGTGTGCCGAATTCGAGCCGGCAGCGTCATGCCATGAAAGGGCGTGTTCTTGCTTTTGGAAACCGTCATCATGCGGTCAACTCTCCACGTGGCGTCGGGGTCGACAACTATGAGATTGGCCACGTTACCTACTGCTATGGATTGACCGTGGTCTGCATATCCTGCAATCCGAGCTGGAGCAATCGACATTCGGTCAACTAAATCCGACCAACTCATCAAGCCAGTTTCGATCATCGATTTAACAACAACCGAGAGGGCAGTTTCAAGACCAATCATCCCAAATGCTGCGCTTTGCCATTCACTCTCTTTATCTTCGGTTGGGTGAGGAGCATGATCAGTTGCCACGATATCAATCGTGCCATCGGCTAAGCCCGCTCGAAGCGCCATAACATCGTCATTGGTGCGCAGCGGTGGGTTAACTTTAAAAACTGGGTCATAACCAATCACTGCTTCATCCGTCAGTAGAAGATGATGCGGAGTGACTTCGGCAGTAACTTGCACTCCGCGCGATTTCGCCCATCGAACAAGTTCCACACCGCCCGCCGTGGTTAAGTGGCAGATATGCAGCCGGCTCTTTACATGTTCGGCAAGCAGAATATCGCGCGCGATGATTGCTTCTTCTGCGATCGCGGGCCAACCAGTTAGACCAAGAAGCGAGGAGACATAACCCTCATTCATCTGAGCTGACTCAGTCAAACGCGGCTCTTGGGCATGTTGCGCAATGATTCCATCGAAGGACTTCACATATTCAAGGGCGCGTCTCATTACTAGTGGATCGTAGACACACTTACCGTCATCGCTAAATATTCGCACCTTTGCGATTGATTCCGCCATTGCTCCGATCTCTGCCAGTTGCAAGCCCGCCAAATCTTGTGTGACGGCACCAATTGGAAAGACATCGCACAGTCCGGCTTCTTGGCCTAATCGGAAAACTTGTTCAACCACGCCGGCGGTATCGGCAACGGGAGTCGTGTTCGCCATCGCAGAAAGAGCGGTGTAGCCACCTGCTACGGCAGAACGCGATCCCGAAAGAACGGTTTCAGAATCTTCTCGCCCAGGTTCCCTAAGGTGCGTGTGTAAATCCACCAAACCCGGAAGCAGCAAAGCTCCATTGACATCAAGGATTAGATCGGCGCTATCTTGAGTGCCTATTTCAATTGCTGCAATTTTCTCATCAACAATTAGTACGTCGGTTTTAGTGCCATTGACCAATTGCGCATTTTTCACCAGAATTTTCAAGACTTTCGCTCCGTTCCGGCGTTTAGTGGTAATCCACCTAAAAGGGTGTACAGGACGGCCATGCGAACCAGAACACCATTGGCAACTTGTTCGAGAACAACCGACTTTGTGGAATCGGCGCTCTCTGCTGAAATTTCCAAACCGCGGTTCATCGGCCCGGGGTGCATCACAATCGTTTTTGGTTGCAAGAGCGCCAACCGAGAGTTTGTTAATCCAAAGGCGCGCGAATATTCTCGGGCCGATGGGAAGAAGAAGTTGGTCATTCGCTCCTGCTGAACTCGCAGCATCATTACAACATCGATATCTGGAAGAATCGAGTCCAAGTCATAACTAATCTTTACCGGCCATTTCTCAGCGCCAACTGGTACTAGCGTCGGGGGCGCAACTAAGGTGACACTTGCTCCCATCTTTGCAAGGAGCAGTACATTGCTTCGAGCGACCCTTGAGTGCAAAATGTCGCCAACGATTGCAACTCGCAAGCCAGTAAAATCGGCGGCGAAATCCGGGAAATGGCTGCGAATCGTAAACGCATCTAAGAGCGCTTGCGTTGGGTGTTCGTGTGTTCCATCCCCGGCGTTAATAACGGAGGCGGAAATCCAACCCGAATCTGCTAGCCGCTGAGCCGCGCCAGAAGCACCATGTCGGATTATTACCGCATCTGCTCCGATTGCCTGCAAAGTTTGGGCGGTATCTTTCAAACTCTCACCCTTGCTAACGCTAGAACCTTTTGCGGAGAAGTTAATTACATCTGCCGAGAGTCGCTTTGCGGCCGATTCAAAAGAGATTCTAGTTCTTGTTGAATCTTCATAGAAAAGGTTAACCACTGTGCGACCACGCAACGTGGGTAGCTTCTTCATGGGTCCGTCAGAAATTTTCCGAAGCTCTTCTGCGGTATCGAGGATTTGAAAGGCCTCTTCCTTACTTAAATCTGAAATGGAAAGTAGATGTGATTGCATCAGCGCTCCCCCAAAATCTCTACCTGATCCAGTTTGTCGATCTCGGTAAGTGATACTTGGACTGATTCAAGTGCTGAAGTAGGAATATTCTTACCCACATAGTCAGCTCGAATCGGAAGTTGCCGATGTCCTCGATCTACCAGGACTGCCAGTTGAACACTCTTTGGTCGACCAATTTCCCCGAGTGCATCCAGGGCCGCACGAATAGTTCGACCTGAGAAGAGGACATCGTCGATCAGAACTACATCTCGACCTTCAATGCCACCTTCGGGCAAAACTGTTGTAAGCAGCGGGCGAGGCGGTCGCAATCGCAAGTCATCGCGATGCAACGTGATATCCAGAGTCCCAACGGGTGGGGCAAATTCGATCTCTGCCATGATTTTCGCTAGTCGCTGGGCTAGATAGGCCCCGCGGGTTGGTATTCCTAAGAGCGTCACGCCAGTCAAGCCGTGATTACGCTCAATAATTTCGTGAGAAATGCGCTTAAGCGCGCGGGCGATATCGTCAGAATCCAGAACTATGCTCATAAAACTCCTTGGCCGCCTCTCGGGACGGATCGTTAAAGGACTATGTCCAGAGGATAGCACCTGTGGATTGGCTAACCCCTCGAAATTCCAACTCCCCTAGCGTGGCGCCATGAATCCAGATACCGGCAGCGAGGTCGAGCTGGCCCGAATCGGCCAAAACTTGAGAAAAATTCGAAGGCAAAAAGGATTTACCCTTCACGATGTCGAGCGCCAATCGAAGGGCGAATGGAAGGCGGTCGTTGTCGGCTCATACGAGCGCAATGATCGAGCGCTATCAATCCGGCGCGCGCTGCAATTAGCCGCCTTTTATGGCGTTCCGCTATCAGAGTTATTAGGTATTGCCACCGCTGCGCAAATCAGTAAAACCGATCGCCTAATTTTGGATATGCGACGGTTGGGCAGGCTCGCTCAGAGTATTCCGGAGTTAGAGCCGGTAAATAACTATGCACTTCTAATTTGTGCTCGCCGTCGCGATTGGAATGGCGAAGTTCTATCGCTGCGAAGTGAAGATCTCAGTACGCTGGCGCTAATTAACTTTAAGACCGAAGACCAAATGCAGGGAGAACTCGAAGCGAACGGGCTGATCCTGAACTTTAAATAACTAAGACCGGTTTCAAAGTAACGATTCGACCTAAAACGCCATTTATATAGGAAGATGATTCCTTCGTAGAGATCTCTTCTGCAATGGAGATTGCCTCGTCCACTGCGATCTTGTCATCCAATGTGCTCTCCCAAAGAATTTCATAGATTGCAATTCGAAGAATATTGCGATCAATTGCTGGCATTCGATCCATATCCCAACCTTCGGCATACATCACGATAATCTCATCGATCTTGCTCTTATGCGCAAGGACGCCGGCAACGAGAGTTTGCGAGTACTGTCCTTCTGAAAGCTCTGTTGGCGGCCTGCTCTCTAATAAGAGCTGCGGATCCACTCCTTTGATCTCGGCCTCATAAAGAAAATCAAGTGCTCGTTTTCGCGCCTTGCGACGAGCAGACACTAGTTAGCACGACCAAGGTAGGAGCCATTGCGGGTATCCACCAAAATTTTCTCATCTTGCTTGATAAATAATGGTACTTGAATAGAAATTCCGGTTTCTAGAGTGGCAGGTTTTGTTCCACCAGATGAGCGATCCCCTTGTAAGCCCGGCTCGGTGTAAGTGATCGTAAGTTCCACTGATGCCGGAAGTTCAATAAATAGTGGGTTGCCCTCGTGAACGCCGACGATCGCATCGCAATTTTCCAGCATGAAATTGGCGCTCTCGCCTACGGTTTCGGCGGAGATATTCATCTGATCGAATGTCTTGGAATCCATAAAGACGAAATCTTCACCGTCTTTGTAAAGGAATTGCATATCGCGCTTCTCTAGAATCGCGACATCAATCTTGATACCGGCGTTGAAGGTGCGATCGATAACCTTGCCCGAAAGTACCGACTTAAGCTTGGTGCGAACAAAAGCAGGACCTTTGCCGGGCTTGACGTGTTGGAATTCAACGACGTTCCAAAGCTGACCTTCAATATCCAAGGTCATGCCATTCTTCAAATCATTTGTTGTTGCCATCGTCAGTCCATTTCATCTCGCAGCGCAGATCGCTGAATAAATACCCGGGTCCGCGCTCAACCTAAAAATGCGAACTCCCGACCAGGTGAGAAGAATACCTGAGGTTTTTGCACCCCAAAGCACGAAAAAGTGGCTAGTTGAGGAGCTTTGAGAGGGCGATTAGCGCTAATCGATAAGAATCCGGCCCAAATCCAGCGATCGTTCCCTTTGCAACCCCAGAAATAACCGAGGTATGACGGAACTCTTCGCGTGCTAATGGATTAGAGAGATGGACTTCTATCAGTGGTGCTTTCAACATTTCAGCGGCATCTCTGATGGCATAGGAATAATGCGTAAAAGCTGCTGGATTGAAGATCACAGGAGTTTGCGAATCTGCCGCCTCATGCAACCAGCCAATAAGTGTGGCCTCGTCATCACTTTGACGAATATCGGTCTGCAAATCTAACTCTGCCCCACATTGGGTTATGTAGGCGCTTAGCGCAGCAAAATCCATAGAACCATATTTCGCTGAATCTCGCAGATCCAACCGCGACAAGTTTGGACCATTAAGGACTAAGACCTTCATTATGAAATCCTTTCATAAGCGGCGATCAATTGATTTTCCGAAATCTCTTCTAGCCAGATTGGCTCACCAGCTTTAGCTAATCCTATAAAGCGAATCCGAGAGCCGCGGCTCTTCTTGTCCCCCCGCATCAAGTTAAGAAGGTCAGGCCAAGCATCTCTCTCATAGCGTGTCGGCAAACCATACTTCTCAAGCAAAACTCGATGACGATTTACCTCCTCTGGCGAGAGCGAAGCTGCGATGGCGCTAAGTTCAGCAGCAAAAACCAATCCGATAGCGACCGCTTCGCCATGTCGCATGCTGAAATTACCGTGCTTCTCGATAGCGTGACCGAGCGTGTGTCCATAATTCAAAATTTCGCGAAGCTTGCTCTCTTTGAAATCTACGCTTACTACATCTGCTTTAACTTTGGCGCTGCGGCTTATAAGTTCGCCAGCTACGGCTCGGGCGCCAGTCAAATTGTCGGCGCTCTCCAAAATCTTCAAAATTTCTACATCAGAAATGAAACCAGTTTTAATCACCTCTGCTAAGCCGGCCTGGAAATCGCGATCAGAGAGTGAAAGCAAGAATTTAAGGTCGACTAATACTTCGGCTGGCGAATTAAAGGCGCCAATCAAATTCTTTCCGCTAGGACTATTCAGGCCGGTCTTGCCACCGATCGCAGCATCAACCATCCCAGCCAAAGTAGTGGGAATCGCTATCCAGGAGATGCCGCGTAGCCACGTAGCGGCAACAAAACCGCCAAGATCAGTTGTTGCTCCCCCACCAATTGCCACAATTAAATCGGACCTTGAAAATTGATTTTCGCCTAGATAATTCCAAATCGCTTCTGCGGTGGCAATACTTTTCTGCGATTCACCATCAGGTGTTGAGTAAAAGTGCACATTAGGAAATTTTGATAAGTGGCTCTCGATATTCAAAATTGTCGAGACTTCCCTTGAAGATATAACTAGAACCTTCCCATAATTCGGCAAGATTAAACTTAGCTCCGCAAGCCAATCCACATCAACCTTAATCGAGTAATCTCTCTCGGCCGCAACAGATATCAGCTTTCTCATGTGCGCTCCAAGTATTGTGCGATCTCGACTGCAACTTCCGAAGCCTTTTTATTGTCAGTGCTGATTATTTGATCAGCAAGTGCCTCGTAGATTGGTCGCCGTTTCTCCATCAACGATAGCCACTGCTGCCTGGGATTAATGAGCAACAATGGACGATCCTTGTTGAAACCAACCCTTGGCCCGGCTTGGCTAATTGAAACATTGAGAAAGATCACTGGTGCAGCGCTGGCAGAAATGGCACTTTGCGTTTGCGGGTCTAATATGGCGCCACCGCCAAGGGAGAGTATCCCGGATTCATCGATCAACGCTCTTCGAACCACCTCACCTTCAACTTTGCGGAAATACTCTTCGCCCTCATCGACAAATATTTCTGAGATCTTTCTGCCTTGTTGGCTTTCAATAATGTGATCAGTATCGGCGAAATTTGTTCCTAATAATTTCGCCAAACTCTTAGCAACCGAAGACTTTCCAGCCCCTGGCGGTCCAATTAAAATTACTTTCGGCATTACTTAATCTCAAGAGAAGCAAGATAGGCAAGATAGTTCCTTCGCGTCTCACCAACGCTGTCGCCACCAAACTTCTCGGCTACCGCGTCCGCTAAAACTAGAGCGGCCATCGCTTCACCCACAATTCCAGCCGCAGGAACAGCACAAACATCGGAGCGCTGATTAATCGCCTTTGCCGGTTCGCCGGTAACGACATCGATGGTGTCCAGGGCGCGAGGAACCGTTGAAATTGGTTTCATCGCGATTCGAATTCGAAGAATCTCACCGTTGGACATTCCGCCTTCGGTACCTCCGGCACGGTCGGTACGTCTCACGATCGCTCCTGAAGAATCTTTTTCGATTTCGTCATGCGCTACAGAGCCACGCCGGCTTGCCGTGGCGAAACCATCTCCGATCTCGACCCCTTTAATCGCTTGAATTCCCATCATCGCTGCGGCTAATCGCGCATCCAATCGACGATCCCAATGCACATGCGAGCCCAGCCCTGGCGGTAAGTTGAAAGCCAAAATTTCAATTACCCCACCTAAAGTGTCACCAGCCGAGTGCGCAGCTTCAATTTCGGCAACCATTCGCGCTGACAACTCTGGATCAGCGCAGCGCACTGAATCCTCATCCACGCGTTCGCGTTCTGAATACTTGGGGCTGTAGTAATTTTCTGCGGCAGCCACTGCACCTATTGAAAGAACATGGCTCATGATTTGAATACCGACCGATTGTTCAAGAAAGGCGCGCGCAACAGCGCCAAGTGCCACTCGAGCTGCGGTTTCTCGCGCGCTAGCTCGTTCCAAGATCGGACGGGCATCCATAAAGGCATACTTTTGCATTCCTACGAGATCAGCATGACCGGGGCGTGGCCTCGTCAGTGGCGCGTTCCTGGCTAACTGATCGAGTTCCGCGGCCGGAACGCTATCGGCGGCCATGACCTTCTCCCACTTGGGCCACTCGGAATTTGCAATTTGAATTGCGATTGGACCGCCCTGACTCTCGCCATGACGAACACCGCCAAGAATTGTCACCTGATCGGCCTCGAAACTCTGACGCGCACCTCGACCGAAACCTAAGCGGCGACGGCGAAGATCGGCATCGATTACCGCAGTATCGATCTGAACATGCGAGGGCAAGCCTTCGAGAATGGCGGTCAGCGCTGGACCGTGCGACTCTCCCGCAGTTAACCAACGAATCATGTTCTCCCCCAGCGAATCGACCCAAGCGACTTATGCGCTCAAGGATAGGGAGCTATTGTCTCAGATTAAGGGCGGCTCATGCTGCAGAATCGACTAAGCACGAAGTGCTAAAAGCAGATGCTTTCTAAGCGCCGGTAGATCAAAATCGAGTTTCGTGAACAATTTGAGCTGTTCGAGCCCTTGCTCCACCAACAGGTCAATCCCATCAATTACGGAAAGATTTAGTGAGAGCCAGCGATGCGCCAAATCTGTCGGCCACGGGGAATAGAGCACCTCGATTAGCTCCCCCTTAGGTTGGTGAATTCTGGCAGCGATTTCATCAGAGGCGCCTTTGGGAGTGGTTGAAATAATTAAATCGTAATCGGCGATCTCATGGGTAAGTTCTCGAAAAACCGCCTCAGTTTCAAGCAAGCAATTCTGAAGCGCTTGACGCTGAGCCGGATTTCGAAGCAAAATTTCAACGGTAGCCACCGTTCCATCTATAGCTCCAAGCGCGGCCCGGGCCGTACCCCCGCCGCCAATAACTACGACTCGGGAATATTCCTTAGCAGCCAAAATAGTTTTAAAGGCAAGATAGTCGGTAGATGTTGCATAAGTGGTGTTGCCATCCATAAGCAGAGTATTTGCAGATTGAATTCGCGAGGCAATTGGATCAACGACGTCGGCAATTTGAAGGACTTTCTCTTTGAGCGGCATAGTTAGCGAGAAACCAGTCCAGTCTTGCAAATCAATGCTTTCAATAAAATCAACTAAACCTGCTTCATCTACTTCAATGGCTTCGTAACTGCCCTCAATTCTCAGAAATTCAAAAGCCGCTGTGTGCAGTTTCGGTGAGAGGCTATGCGAGATGGGCGATCCCAAAACCGCTGCGCGGATCATTTGAAAGCCCCTGCCGCCAAGTTCTGATGGAAGAGCAACTCCCACTTGGAAAATTCTGCGTAACTATTGGTGAATCTGGTATCTCCAGGTTTTACCGTTATGAAATAAATCCAATTCCCGGCGGCTGGATGAAGAGTCGCCCCAAGAGCGGCGCTCGAAGGGTTTGAAATTGGTGTTGGAGGCAACCCAACATTTCGGTAAGTGTTATATGGCGAATCGATCTGTGTGCTTTTCGTTGACAACTGAATCTTCCCGCGCTGATTGGTTGCATACTGCACGGTGGAGTTAAGTTGCAGCGGCATTCCAATGCGAAGCCGATTCATTATTACTCGGGCAACCTTTGCAAAATCTTGACTATCCGCTTCCACTTGAACCATGGATGCGATCGTGAGCACCTGGTACCCAGAATAGGATTCATAACCATTTGACAGGTGCAATCCAGCGGCAACGGAAGTGAACTTAGCGCTCATTGCGGCGATAGCAGATTTGGCAGTAGTTCCTTTTGCAAAGGAATAATGGGCCGGGAAGAGCAAGCCCTCCAACGAATTAGATGGATTCGCAATTGGCGGCGCAATTTTCAGCTTGGCGAGGACGAAGGGCGAGATTGCGGAACTTTGCTTTAGCGCCCCTATAACATCGGAAAAAGTTGATCCCTCTTTGACCACCAACAATCCAACGATTCGTTTCGAAGCCAACAACTCAGTCAGAGCTAGAGCCGCCGGAATATGAGTTTCGATTCGGTGCGAGCCGGGAGCGATTGATCCTGCTCTGCTATCAGAAAGCGCCAATTTATAGAAAGTTTTCGAATTCTTGATTACTTTTTGTGCGGCTAACGCGATTGCAATATCAGAACCGGTGGCCCCGTCAGCTACATCAAATGAAATTTCAGTTCCCGGGTGGCCCGCCGAAAAATCCGCAGAGTTATGCAGGAACGAGGAGATCAACATCGCAACACCAAGCAGTACGCCAATTACCGAAACTAAAGGCAGTTTGCCCTTCATAGCGCGACTCCCCCTACTGAACCGGAAAGACGTTCCTCAGAGAGCGCACTCTCTAGGATCGCTACCGCTGCCGCCTCGTCAACACGTCGCCGAGCAGCTTTGGCGTTTACGCCAGAATCTTGCAGCGCTCTCAAAGCTGAGACTGTGGTCAAACGCTCGTCGATCAAAAAGATTGGTGTCGCCGTCAAACTTCCGAGTAATTCGGCAAATGTTCTGGCTTCTCGACTCTTTTCGCTGACCTCTCCTGACATATGTTTAGGATCGCCAACAACAATATAGATTGGTTCATGCTCTGCAAAAATTTGCGAAAGTTCGTTGCTTAAGTTTTGATCCTGCGCTTTCAAAGTAACCAACGGCGAGGCTAACATCCCGGAATAATCAGAAATCGCTACGCCGATTCGCACGAGCCCGAAGTCAAAGGCGATTCTCCGACCGGCCAGCATTAGTTACGCGCCAGTGTTGGCAGAAATAAGCGCGGTCAAAGCTTTAAGAGCAGCGTTAGTTTCAGTGAGTTTGGCGCCACCGCCTTGAGCAAAGTCATCGCGACCACCGCCGCCACCGCCCAAGATCGTTGATCCGGCTTTAACAAGTGCTCCCGCCTTGATTCCCGCGGCCTGAGCTTGGGGACTGCATGAGGCGATAAGTGTTGAGCGCTCATCGCTATTTGAAATCAGAACCACAACGCCATTTTGTAATTGGTTACGAAGATTGCCCGATATTTGACGCAGATCTTCAATGCTGACGCCATCGCTGAGCTGAGCAACAACAAATTCAACCTCACCAGCTCGTCCCTTTGTGGCAAGAAGCGAATCCGAATCTTTGAGAGCTTGAGCGCTTTTAAGGCCGGTCAATTCCTTTTCAATCACTTTCATCCGCTCTAGCAGACCGTGAATACGTTCCGGGAGTTCTTCGACGCGCGCACCTTTAACAATTTCAGTGAGTGAATTGAGCAAAACATGTTCCCGCGCCAAGAAGTCAAAGGCATCGCGGCCCACCAGTGCTTCAACGCGGCGAACACCGGCCCCGATTGACGATTCCGAAAGTAACTTCACTAATCCCAATTGTGCTGAAGAGGTAACGTGAGTGCCGCCGCATAGTTCATGCGCCCAATCACCAACGCTGACCACGCGAACCTGATCACCATATTTTTCGCCAAAGAGCGCCATGGCTCCCATAGCTTTTGCCTGCGGCTGCGTCATGATCTGTGCTTGCACGCGCAGATCCTCCAACAAAATTTCATTTACTCGAGATTCAACATCATTCAGAACCGAAACTGGGACTGCACCTGATGAGGGGAAATCAAACCGGAACCGACCCGGTGCATTCTCCGAACCCGCTTGAGTAGCGCCTTCCCCAAGGGCTTCGCGGAAGGCTTTGTGAACCATATGAGTTGCGGTATGTGCGCGGGAGATTGCCATCCGGCGCTCTCGATCAATTGCCGCATTGGCAACGGAGCCTATTTCAGCTACACCACTCAACAAGCGACCGCGGTGAATATATAGACCAGGCACTGGGCTCTGGACTTCATCAACTTCAATTACCGATCCGTTACTTAATGTGATCGTGCCACCATCGGGAAGTTGGCCGCCACCTTCAGAGTAAAACGGCGTGCGCTCTAAAACAATCTCGACCTCATCGCCCGCAACGGCGCTCTTTACGCTCTTGCCATCAATAAGAATCGCCTTCAGCTTCGATTCTGCTTCAACGCTCTCGTAACCAACAAACTTGGTGGCTCCGACTGCATCAATAATGGCGCGATATTCACTTAGATCCGTGTGACCGGATTTCTTCAAGCGGGCATCGGCCTTAGCTCGATCCTTTTGCTCCTTCATTAATCGTCGGAAGCCATCTTCATCGACAACCAGATCAATTTCGGCAGCCATCTCGAGCGTTAAATCAAAGGGAAAGCCATAAGTATCGTGGAGCTTAAAAACGGTTTCTCCAGAAAGCTTTGGCAGCGAACTTTTCTTAACTACATCGGCGGCCACATCGAAAATCTGAGTTCCACTCTTGAGAGTTTGCAGGAATGACTCTTCTTCGGCAATCGAGACCGACAAAATACGAGCCTGGTCGGCAATAAGTTCCGGATACTGCGCTCCCATCGCACCAACTGATGCGGTAATTAGTTCGGCAATAGTCGGCTCTGGTGAACCAAGAATTCGCATATTTCTGATGGTTCTGCGCATCATTCGTCGAAGGACATATCCGCGACCTTCATTTCCCGGTAATACGCCATCCCCGATCAACATCATCGCGGTTCGAGCATGATCAGCAATTACCCGAAGAGCGATATCACTCTTTGGGTTGCTTCCGTATCGAACTCCGGTTAGTTCGGACGCTTTAGAGAGAATTTGCATGGTCGTGTCAATTTCATAAATATTTTCTACGCCTTGAAGAAAGGCGGCCATTCGTTCCAGACCGAGCCCCGTGTCAATACTTTTTGCCGGAAGCTCCCCTACGACTGGGAAATCGTCCTTGCTGCCACCTTGACCGCGAACGTTCTGCATGAAAACCAAATTCCAAACTTCAATGTATCGGTCTTCATCAGCAATCGGTCCGCCCTCTTTCCCATATTGCGGACCGCGATCATAGAAGATCTCCGAACATGGGCCACATGGACCGGGTACTCCCATTGACCAAAAATTATCAGCCATGCCTCGCCGTTGAATTCGCTCCTTGGGAACGCCAACTTTATGGTGCCAAATATCTGCAGCTTCGTCGTCATTTAAATAGACGGTGACCCAAAGACGCTCTTCTTGGAAACCGTAACCACCTGCTGAAATTGGCTTGGTTAATAACTCCCAAGCCATAGCGATGGCCTCCTCTTTGAAATAATCACCGAAGGAAAAATTTCCACACATTTGAAAGAAGGAGGCATGGCGGGTGGTCTTTCCAACCTCATCGATGTCAAGGGTCCGAACACATTTTTGAACCGACGTAGCGCGCTTAAATGGCGGGGTCACTTCACCTAAAAAGTAGGGCTTAAATGGAACCATTCCAGCATTTACCAAAAGTAGGTTGGGATCATCTGCGATGAGGGAGGCGGAAGGTACAACCGTATGAGTTAGCCCTTGGCTATTTCCGGATTCAAAAAATCGGAGCCAACGCTCCCGAATTTCAGCAGAATTCACGTGCTTACTCTTGCTCCTCTGAAGAGCGTCGTCTGGACTTTCTCGGCTTCGACGCGCCCTTCTTCATTTGGGCAGCGGTCAAAATAACGCCAGCAGCTTTCATCGCCAGACCATTCTTATCCATGAAGGATCCAGTAGCCGAAGTGATCTTTTCCGTGAGTTCCTCCGCAGATTTGGTGATCTTATTAAGGCTGTGCAAGGGGCCATTTACCAAAGTAACGGTAGTAGTTACCTCTTCTAGTAACGGGGTCGTCTCGGCGGTAATCGACTTAAGCGATAATTTCGCCTCGTCGATGAAGCGACCAACGCGAACCACGGCATAAGCAATAGCTGCCGCGATGATCGCCAACGAACTAGCGGCGATTATGGTTGCAATTCCTCCAGGACCCATGCCTTAACTCTACCCGACTTTAAGCTGGGGTTGGAGTGAAGATTGGGATGGACAGATCAGGTTTTTCGTGCGCGTTGTGAGCGCGCACTGCCGCGGAGTGGTAACTCTCGATGGCAGAAATATTCTCCAAGGAAAGATATGGCCGACCATCCACCAGCGGACCGATGGCGCCTTCCATAACAGCGATCACATCCTCGCCGGACATTGTCTTGTGAATTTCTAGCGCATGGGCTAGAGACAAAACCTTGGCGCGGTTGGTTGTGAGAATCTCTTCTGCACGAATTAGTAGTCCAGAAAGGTTGTCTTCAATTCGGTCCGAGAGCGCTCGACGCAACTCATTTACCCCATCCTCTTTGGGGCGACCGCCACCTCCGGGCGAACCAACTTCAAACTGCCGGTTCGAGGCATGCGAGGAGACGGTTACACCCATCCCCCAATGCCCTTCCATGAAGCTAGCGATCGTTGTTGCAGTTTCAAGGTCCCCAGAAACCCCAGAAGAGTTGTCACCTTCAAAGAACATTCGCTCTCCCGCCAGGGAGGCTAATGAAACCAAAATATCCGCCTCGTATTCAGTTCGCCATCTGGTGAATTGATCATCTGGCGGAATACTGGCCACCATTCCTAAGTAGTCAGATCCTTTTTCGATTGTGGCAAGGTCGATCGACATGTGGTGGCGAACCAGATAAGCCATCACTCCATGACAGGCTTCATGAATCGCAATTGCATGACGTTCGCGTTCGATATATTCCACATCTTCTGCAGGTCCAAGCTCCTTCAATTGCTTTGCTCGGATTACATCCGCCCACGTGATTGATTGCCGACCGTGACGAATCGCCATGATCAGCGCTTCGTTGATAGTGTCTTTGATAGTGGCACCGGTTGAGTAAGGTGTGATTGTCGCCAACTTATCAATCTCTTCAGGCGTAAGTGAGTGAGATACCTTCGCCAAGTAACCTTCATAGGTTCTTACGCGACCCGCTTTGCTCGGGTAACCAACGCGATACATTCGATCGATTCGGCCCGGACGCAACAAGGCTTCATCGAGGGCCTCCGGCATATTGGTAGCCATAACAACGAGAATCCGATATTTAGGCGGGTTCTTTGGTCGAAGCCCTAGGGTTCGGCGAACGATACGATTGAAAAATCCTTTTGGCTTCTTTAGGCCTGATAGTTCCGTGAGCAATGCTTGCAAAGTTCCCATTCCTGAATTCCCGCCGCCCATTGCGCTGTTCGCAACGAATTTTTCTTGGGCAACCTTCTCCTGTACCACCAACTGCACAGAGGGATCGGAAAGATAATTTCCCCCATGGCATGGCGTAGCAAAGATTGAATTCGCCGGCGAGAACCGCCCACCACTAGTAGAAATGCCCCGGTTACCTAAAGAGTCTGCTTCATCAAAGAAGACAACTACGCCACCGTAACGAAGCGCTAACTTGCGAAGCTTACGAAAGAGTGACTTCACTTTAAGCACGCCAACCCCAAAGAACATGTTGTTGAAAGCGCCGGGATCAACGAATACAAAGGGCTTTCCGGTCTCGCCGGCCATCGATTCGGCCATCAGAGTTTTACCGGTGCCTGGTGGACCCCAAAGCAAAATTCCGCCCGGCACATAGCCACCGTGTTTTTCAATCTCTTCTGGCGACTCTAGGAAGAGCAAATTCTCTCGGATGCGGTTCAGAACGTGATCTTGTCCCCAGACATCTGAGAAGCGAGTCCTAATATCATCGGGAAAATAGGTGTCGATGCCACCACGACTCAGGAACCAGAACATGGCAACGAATTGAATGACCACAAAGAAAACCCCGAAGAGCAACTGTCCCAGCAGCGGCAGAGCGCTCCAAAGTGCTTTGGGGGCTAAAAAGAGTGCTCGAATTGGCGTCTCTTTGTAGATCGCGCCTAGGACTACTGACAACAACACCAAAAAGACCAACGCCTTTATTACGCGCGAAATTCTAAAGCGGTTCCAGTCGCTAAGGCGATGAATCATTCGATCCACTGCAGCAAAGTAACGTTGCCAAATTCCGTGATACGGCGCCAAAATCTCCGCCGCTAAGAAATGTAACTGTCGAATAGTTTCAATTCCAAAGAGCGCTAATAGCCACCACCGCCGTTGTAGACCATCGACCGCGGCATCACGCAAATTAAGTAGCGGGTTGTCAGCTAGTTGTGCCCACATGAGAATGACGAATACCACTGCGAAGAACAGCAGAAACTTGATGCGATCGTAGAAGGAGAGATGAATTCTCGTCTTTCGATCCGTATCGCGCGGACGACTGGTCTCGGTCATCGGGTACCTCTCACGGTGAAGGATTTAGAGATTTTAGAAAGTACAGCTCGGTTCTTATCAAAGCAGGTCGTTGTGCAACGCACTATCAAAACATAAATCAAACTGCGATCTTCTGAAACCAGGGCAGTTTGATCGATGGTTTCAGATGGTTGGCCTTTGACCGTGAATTCATAATTTGTATGCACTCCTCTGGCTACCTTTTGGATTACTGGGCTATCATCGAAAATTTGAAATTCAGGTGCCGTGGTGTCGGTGCCATCTATCCAAGTTGTCAGAGGGACGATCATATTTCGAAGGGAATTAAAAGAGACCGCGTTGGTTTCATCAAACGTCAGGCCACGCACTCGCACATAAATCACCGGTGAACTTGGTGCACTCAAATTCAGCACCGCCTTCGCTCCAACTTTGGCGTCCGGGGAGAAACCTTCTTGCCATCGGACCAACGCCAAACGGTCTGCCGCACCCGTAGCAGTTGAGGTTGCTTCTAAAGCATTTAACTTCAATTGTGAAATCGAGTGCCAACCAGTTGGCAGTGTTAGATAAACGCCATCCTTCTTATCGGATGCGTAATATTGCGATGGCACGCCACAAGCCGAAAGAGCCAGGCTCAGGACTGGAATCAGAGCCATCAAGCGCCAATCAGCGATTTTCACGCTGGCGATTCTGCCCTATTGCAGACTAATTCACCTCTCGCGGAGCTAACCAATTGCGATTAATTACTTACTCTCAGGCTTGAAATCAACTCCGGCTTCACGGCGTTGTGGGGCCGTGATCGGGGTCGGTGCGCCGGTTAATGGATCGCCACCGCTAGCTGTCTTGGGGAAGGCGATAACTTCGCGAATTGAATCTGCACCGGCCAATAGGGCACAAAGCCGATCGATGCCGAGGGCAATTCCACCATGAGGTGGTGGCCCATAATTAAAGGCTTCGAGCAAGAAGCCAAATTTGCTTTCGGCTTCAGCTGGTGTCAGACCAATAACGTCAAAGACGCGTTTTTGCATCTCGCGCTGATGAATTCTGATCGAACCGCCACCGATTTCATTACCATTCAGAACGATGTCATAGGCATATGCCAGTGCTTGACCTGGAGCCTGGTCGAAGGTAGCCGCAAACTCGGGCTTTGGACCCGTGAAGGGATGGTGGACTGCGGTCCAACCACTTGATGGATCGGAGTTCTCCTTTAGTTCGAACATTGGAGCATCGACCACCCAAAGAAATTTCCAAGCGGAGGTGTCAATCAAATTGCAGCGCTTGCCAACTTCCAACCGAACGGCGCCCAAGAGATTCAGCGAATCAGTTTGGTTTCCGGCTGCAAAGAAGATCGCATCTCCAGGCTTTGCGCCAACTTGAGCCGCGATACCTGCAGTTTCGATTTCAGAGAGATTCTTCGCGACTGGTCCTGCGAGAGTTCCATCTTCTTGCACCAAGATATAGGCCAACCCTTTGGCACCGCGGGCTTTGGCCCACTCTTGCCAAGCATCGAGTTCGCGGCGGGCCGAGCTCGCGCCACCTGGCATAACAACGGCACCGACATATTCAGCTTGGAATACCCGAAAGGTTGTAGCTTTAAAGAACTCTGTTACATCAGAGAGCTCATTATCGAATCGGAGATCTGGCTTATCTGAGCCGAAGCGACGCATAGCCTCGTGATAAGTCATATGTGCAATCGGAGTCGGAATGTCGAAATCAACAACCTGCTTAAAAACAGAGACCAAGACTTTCTCAGCAACAGACAGAATGTCAGCCTGATCAACGAATGACATTTCAATATCTAGTTGGGTGAACTCTGGTTGTCTGTCAGCACGGAAATCTTCATCGCGGAAACAACGAGCAATTTGATAATAACGCTCCATGCCTGCCACCATCAAAAGTTGCTTGAAAAGTTGCGGCGACTGTGGCAAGGCATACCAACTACCCGGCTGCAGTCTGACTGGAACCAAGAAGTCTCTGGCACCTTCAGGAGTAGAACGAGTCAAATACGGTGTTTCAATTTCTAGGAAATCTTCGGAGTCCATCACATTGCGAATTGCCGAAGTAACTTTGGAACGCAGTCGCAGATTCTTGGCAGGTCCTTCGCGGCGCAGGTCCAAGTATCGGTACTTTAGACGAATCTCTTCGCTAATGGTGCTTAGGTCGCCACTATCTACTGGGAATGGAAGCGCTGCCGATTCGCTCAGAACTTCAAGCTTTTCGCAGACAATCTCGATCTCGCCGGTTGGAATCGCGAGATTTTCGTTACCTTCTGGCCTGGCAGCGACTGTTCCAGTTAATAATATGCACCACTCGGCGCGTAGCGATCCAGCCAAATTCTCGTCGTGGATAACTGCTTGCACTGCTCCTGAAGCATCGCGTAGATCGATAAAAGCAACGCCGCCATGATCACGGCGTCTAGCTACCCAACCCGCCAAAGTTACGGTGCTACCTACATCACTCTTTCGAAGCGAGCCTGCGGTGTGTGTTCTTAACATTTCTTATTTCACTACCTAACTACTACGACGAAGAATTTGAGGCAAGGAGGAGAGCATAACTGACTGACTTTCACCGGTTTTCATATCTTTGAGTTGGGCGCTGCCAGAGACCAACTCATCGCTACCAACAACTATTGAATAGCGAGCACCACTTTTATCGGCCGATTTCATGGAACCTTTAAGACCGCGGTCACCGTATGCCATGTCACTGCTAATGCCTGCGCCTCGGAGTTCGTTTATCAACTTTGCAACATATTCCTTCTCGGCACTCCCGAGGGCGATTACGAAAATTTCCAATGGTGAAATGGCTTGGAGTTCGATTCCTTCGGCTTCGCAAGCCAACAGAACTCGATCAATGCCAATTCCATAACCGATTCCGGATAGATCTGCGCCGCCCAGTTGAGACATTAAGCCGTCGTAGCGACCACCGCCACCAATTCCCGACTGAGCGCCCAACATTTCGTGTACGAATTCAAAGGTGGTGCCGGTGTAATAATCAAGTCCACGGACCATTCGTTCGTTGATGGTGAAGGGAACGCCGAAACTTTCAAGCAAAGCTTGAACTTTTTCAAAATTGGCGCGACTCTCGGCTGAAAGATAATTCAGCAAAATTGGCGCATTTAACATCGCGCTTTTAATCGCTTCGCGTTTATCATCAAAAAGGCGCAACGGATTTAACGCGGCCTTAGCGCGCGTTGCTTCATCTAGTTCCAGTCCGGAGATGAATTTATCAAGATCAATCCGGTGTGCTTGCCTAGATGCCAGGTCGCCGAGGCAGGTGAGTTCTAGGCGGAAGGATTTGAGTCCTAATTCTCGAAGACCGCGATCGGCCATTGCAATAACTTCGGCATCAATCTCGGGATCGTCGTAGCCAATCGCTTCCACGCCAACTTGATAAAACTGGCGATAACGCCCAGCTTGTGGTCGTTCGGCGCGGAAGAAGGCACCGGAGTACCAAAGTTTGACGGGAAGTTGACCCCGATCCAAGTTGTGTTCGATGACCGCTCGCATCACGCCTGCCGTACCCTCGGGACGCAGCGTTATAGAACGTCCGCCTCGATCCTCAAAGGTATACATCTCTTTTGAAACTACATCTGTACTTTCGCCGACCCCGCGGGCAAAAAGCTCCGTATCTTCAAAGACTGGTAGTTCTATTAGTTGGTAACCAGAGGTTGCCGCCGCTGTAATTAAAGTTGCTCGGACGCGTTCGAAGGCACCTGAGCGTTGGGGAAAGTATTCGCTTACCCCTTTAGGTGCTTGAAACTTCATCTGAGCCTTCCATTCAAAAAATTCTCTTGGAGATACGGGTTGCTTCGGCGTTCTCGACCAATTGTAGTTTGCCCGCCATGGCCGGGCAGAACAATTACATCATCGGCGAGCGGCAATACTTTAGATTTAAGCGTCGCTAACATCGAGGCCGCAGAGCCAGTGGGCAAGTCGGTGCGACCTATGGAACCAGCAAATAGAACATCGCCGGAGATTAGGAATTCTTGATCGATAGAAAACATGAGTGAGCCTTTGGTGTGTCCAGGTGAATGCCGCGCCGCAATTCTCATGCCAGCTATTTCAATTTCATGGCCATCATCGACTTCAGTGACAATCTCAGGCTCAAAGAATTCTGATACCCCAAAACTGGCCATTAATTTCTCGCTCTCCCCGCCCGCGGTCAAGGCGCGTTGCGGCTGTGTCAGCAAGATTCGATCTAAAGGATGAATAAGGGCGGGAATTCCATAACGTTTTGAAAGCGGAAAGACGGAGAACAAGTGGTCTAGGTGGCCGTGGGTCAAGAAGATAGCTATGGGTTTGAGTTTGAACTTATCCAGAACTGGGGTAATCCGAGCCACCATATCGGGGTTGGCGCCGATTCCGGGGTCGACAATGAAGCACTCTGACCCCTTATTCGGCGCAATCACCCAGCAATTCGTCCCGAAATAGGGCGCAACGACCGCCTCAATAATCAATTCTGCCCAACTTCCCTCGCTACTGGGGTTCAGG
>CAIQNN010000042.1 GCA_903873185.1 uncultured Actinomycetes bacterium | reverse complement strand
TAGTTGTCGCTTACACGACCATCCAAACTTTCAGAGCTTTCGATCTGGTTTATGCCATGACCCAAGGTGGACCTATGAACTCTTCGGATTTGATCGTAACTTCGATATACAACATGGCTTTCGGTGCTTATAAATTCGGTTATGCCTCGGCGGAGTCGGTCGTCTTAGTTGTCGTTGTCTTGGTAATCACCTGGATTCAGCGCCGAACGCTACGAGTAGATTATGGGAGCAGATAATGTTCTATAACGTCTCGCGTCGCGTACTGCTTGCAATTTTCGCTATCGCCGTAATTGTCCCCAGCTCAATTGTTGTACTTGGTACCTTTAAAAAAGATATCGAGATCTACACCAAGCCGCTGGCCTTTCCAAAACACTGGAGTCTTACCAACTTTCACAATTTGATTAACCAGGGCAATGTCTTTGTCCCGTTCAAGAATAGTTTGATAGTCGCCTTCTTCTCAGTCTTCTTTACCTTGCTGATTGCCAGCATGGCAGCTTTTGCAATTTCCCGAATGATCACGGTAACCGGGAAGGTGCTCTTCTTGCTCTTCTCACTTGGGTTAGCAATTCCGGGCCAAGTAAATATCATTCCGATCTATCTACTTTTCGTAAAACTTCACCTGACGAACTCATTAGTTGGATTGATCCTGGTAAATATTGCGATCACCTTGCCGATCTCAATCTTCATTTTGACGACCTTCTTCCGCGATCTGCCGAAGGAGATGTTTGAAGTTGCAGGCATTGACGGCGCTGGTCTATTTCGCACTTATCGCTCGATTGCGCTACCGCTATCGCGCCCAGCTATGGGAGCGACTGGCATCTTCTTATTCGTGATTTGCTGGAACGATCTGCTCTACCCATTAATGCTCATCACTCAGTCGGATAAAAAGACGCTGCCACTGACTTTGATCGACTTTCGCGGCGAATACGCCACCAGTTACAGCATGCTCTTTACCGCTATCATGGTCGCGTCCGTGCCAATGGTGTTGATGTACATCTTCATGCAGAAATCATTTGTAGCCGGTTTGACGGCTGGAGCGGTTAAAGGTTAATCAAATGTCTACCAGCGCTATCCCGCCAACGAGTCGCGCTTCCCGAATTGCCGCGCAGGTTATCGAAATCATTGAATCTCAGAATCTAGCCCCCGGATCAGCGCTGCCACCTGAACGCCATTTGGCCGATTTACTGGAAGTAAGCCGTCCCAGTTTGCGCGAAGCGCTTCACATTCTCCAAGCTCGAGGCGCAGTCAACATTAAGCATGGCCAAGGAACTTATGTTGCTGAACCAGTAGTCGCTCAAGAACTTCGCGCCGCCATGATTTCAAATACCCATGACCTAAATGAATTATTCAATGCGCGCGAAGTCCTCGAAGTTCCCGCATCTAACTGGGCCGCTGAAAAGGCGACCAAAGAAGATATCCGTATGCTTCGGACGACCCTCAATCAAATTCACGAAATTAGCTCCCAAGTTCCGGTTGATTTTGATCAACTTCAAATCCTAGATGCCAAATTCCACTTAACTATTGTTGGTATCGCTGGAAACCGTTTTATTAATCAGACCCTTGGCGTTCTTCAAGACGTTATGAAAATGTCGATGGAGACCACACTTCGAATGCCAGGCCGGATGGAGATATCCAGCAATCAACACCGTGAAATTTTGGCTGCGATCGAAAATGGCGATGGTGAGCTAGCTGCAAAATTAACCAAGGCTCATATCTCAGGCGCACGAAAAACTGCGCTAGCGGAAGCAAAACGTAAGACTAGATCTTGAGCGTCACCACAGTTATTTGCGCCGGCGTAATCACGATGGACACCATCGCGCTTGTTGATCGCTACCCCGCCGAAGATGAACGCATTCGGGCCGAGCAAATTATTCGCGCCATCGGGGGACCGGCTGCGGTTTCTGCAATTGCGCTGGCACGTTTGGGAATCTCAGTCGGAGTAATCGGCACTATTGGCGAAGACAATGACGGCAAGGAGATCCTGGCGCACTTCAAACGCGAAGGCGTTAATACCGAAGGAATTTCAATCACCACAGCACCAACCGCTGGCTCCGTAATTGTCGCTTCCAAAGAGCACAGCGCGCGCGCTATCAGCACCCGTCAACCACCAGTCCAAGCGACGCCATCGCCAATCGCGAAAGCCCTCGTTGCTGCTGCAGATTGGGTGCATGTTGATCATGTCGGGATCAATCTCCTTCCTGCCCTAAATATCAAACGTGGTGGCAATGCCAAGATTTCCTTCGACGCTGGCTATGAAGTAACTGGTTTCGATGTTTCACAAGTTGATCTCTTTGCTCCCAACGACAAATCGCTGTTAAGTCGCAACCCAAACCTGGAAATAGCGGCGGCCTTAAAACATGAATTTGAACTTTCCAACTCGCTAATCGTGGCCACCGAAGGTGGCAAAGGCAGCGTTGCTTACTCCGCCGAAACTGGCTTTATCTCAGCACCAAGTTTCAAGGTAGAGATTGTCAGCACCCTTGGCGCTGGCGATGTCTTCCATGGCGCCCTTCTAGCTCAGTTGATCGAAAAACATCCACTTAATATCGCGCTGCTGCGCGCTAATGCAGTTGCTGCACTTTCTTGTCGTGGGCTCGATGGCTCCTCGGCAATCCCAACCACAGCCGAACTAAATTCGTTTATGTCAGGAGTGAAATGAAACGCGATCTTTCCAAACTTGCCCGTTCTTCCGGTGGCCTTGCCATGGTGGCGGTTGACCAACGCGAAGCCCTTCGTGGCATGTTCGCCAAATTTCAAGAAGCTCCGGTGCCGGACTCGCAATTAACCCAATTTAAAGTTGATGTGGCGCGTGAGCTCTCCCCTTATGCCTCGGCGCTGTTAGTCGATCAAGAATTTGGAATTGATGCCATCGTCAATCAAAAGGCACTTGCTTCCAATTGCGGTCTGATTGCCGCCGCCGATTTATTGCTGGGACCTGTTGGTGGCGCCGCGACTGACACCGGCGTTGATCCAGATGTTGATCCAATGCGAATGAAAGCAATCGGTGCGGTCGGCCTCAAGTTCTTGGTCTTATGGCGAATCGATGAATCGCCAGAAGCGCGGCAGAAGTTGGTTGATGAATTCAACGCGCTCTGCGATAAATCTGACCTGCCATCGATAATTGAAGTGATTGTGAAACCACCATTGGATGCGTCAGTTGAATTCGATCGCGAAGAACATTTAATTACCGCCGCCAAAGAGGCCCGAAACTGGAAAGCCGATCTTTATAAGGCCGAAGTACCTTTCCATGGTGAAGGCGATCATGCTGCCATTACTCGCAGTGCGGCACGAATAACCGATGCAATTCAGGGACCGTGGGTAGTTCTCTCTAATGGCGTTAAAGCCGAATTCTTTGCCGATGCCGTTATGGCCTGCGCCCAAGGTGGCGCCAGTGGTTTCTTAGCGGGCCGAGCGGTCTGGGCCGATCTCGTTGGCAGTCCGGATATTCCAAAGGCACTTCGCGAAGTTTCTATCCCAAGACTTGAAAAGCTCGGCGAAATCGTTGATAAATATGCTCGCCCTTGGAATAAGGCTTAACCCAAGATCTCTGAAAGCGCTACTGCACGCCCACTTTCGATGCTCTTGTGGGCTGCCAGGCCAACAGCGACGCTAGTAACGCCATCTTCAAGCGTTACCTCTGCTGGTGTGCCATTAAGTATGGCGTCGCGGAATTTCACATGCTCAATGTAAGAGGCGCCGAAATGATGGCCCAGATATTTCACATTGAGATCGAGAACCGTTTTTACTTCACTGCCGCCATGGCCGCCGTCGCCCCATTTGCTCGCAACTCCCCAATCACTTCGCTTGCTGTAACGAACTTCATGAGAAGGTAGCGATGATTCCAATTTTCCTTTATCACCCACAACAGTGAAGATTTCTTTCTCGAAGGAGCCTTCGCCGAACATGCAGAGATCCAACATTCCTCGAGCGCCTGATGCGTAATCCAAGACGACGAAGGCGTTATCCAACATATCGGCTTGGCGGCCGTCGTAAACCTCATCGAGGAAATTAACGTCTTGAGCACCGGAGGCATAGATCTTGGTTGGATGCTCGCCAAGAACTAAATCCATCAAGTTGAAATAATGACAGCACTTCTCAACCAACGTGCCACCAGTTCGTTCGGTGAACCGATTCCAGTTATCAACCTTTGGATAAAAGGGTTGACGGTGTTCTCGAATCGAGACGTGATGAATTTTTCCAACTTCGCCAGCGCTTGCTCTTTGTAGAACCTCGTTAATAGGTGGCATGAAGCGATACTCCAAGCCCATCCAGGTAATCGCCGCTCGAGCGTTACCCCACTTCAAAATATCTTTGCAATCTTGGATCGTGGTCGCCAATGGTTTCTCAACAAAGACGGCAATCTCCGTGGCCAGGCAGTCATGCAAGATTTCGGCATGGGTGTCATTTGGGGTGGCGATTACAACGACATCCACCAGGCCAGATGCCAACAGCGCGGCATGGTTGGTGAAAGTTTGGGCATCGGGCGCTAACTGCAATGCAGCCGCCCTAGAGGGCTCGTGGGGGTCGCTGATGGCAGAAACCACGACGCCACCCATAACCTTCAGGTTCTCGATATGTTCCCGGCCCATGCTTCCAGCGCCAATAATCCCGTATCGCAATACTTTCTGAGCTGCCTTATCCATGGCGACAGGTTAGACCACAAACGGGGAAAGGGCTAGACATTTAGCGCAATTCACGCTTAGATTACCGCCAAGAGGTCAGACCACTGAGAAAAACTGACAGAGAAATCCGGGGAAAGGTTAACGCCATGACAACAACACCTCCGCAATTTCTGCTCCATCACGACGGCGACAGCGTCGCAGTCGCGGTTCAAGATCTAGAGCCAGGCACCCTCCAAGGTGCATCGGTTAAGCAGGGCACTTCACACACTGCCGTTCTTCTAGACAAGGTTCCGCTTGGGCATAAATTTGCGTTACGAGATCACGCCGAAGGCGATGCAATTATTAAATATGGAATTCAAGTCGGCCTTGCTTCCAAGGCAATCAAAAAAGGTGAGTACATCCACACCCACAACATGAGGAGCTATCGATGGGAAGCAAGCCGCGCTTAACAGGATTCCGTCGGCCAAATGGCACGATGGGTATTCGAAATCACGTAGTAATTCTGCCGCTCGATGATTTATCAAACGCCGCAGCAGAAGCGGTAGCGAAAGTAATCCCGGGAACCCTTGCGCTACCGCACGCCTTTGGTCGGTTGCAGTTCGGTGAAGATCTAGAACTTACCTTTCGTACTTTGATTGGCACTGGTCTAAATCCAAACGTTGCAGCCGTTGTAGTTATCGGTATCGAACCTAAGTGGACCGAGCGCGTCGCTGCCGGTATTGCCGCATCTGGCAAGCCAGTCGCCGCATTCTCTATTGAAGGCAAGGGCGACCTGCAGGTCATCATGGATGCCTCCAGAGTTGCCGCTAGCTTCTTAATGGATGCCTCAGAAATTCAACGCGAACCAGCCGAGATCGGTGATCTCATGATGAGTATCAAGTGCGGTGAATCCGATACCACCAGTGGTTTGGGTTCCTGCCCTACAACATCAGAAGCAGTTGATCGTTGGGTTGATGGCGGCGGAACCGTTCTATTCGGTGAGACTTCGGAATTAACTGGCGGCGAGCACTTAATCGCTAACCGTTGCATCAATGATTTAGTTAAGCAGAAGTTTCAAACTACTTACGACAACTACATCAAGGTTATTGAATCAACCGGTGCCAATCTCTTGGGTTCACAACCTACCCAAGGAAATATTGCTGGTGGTCTCACAACCATTGAAGAGAAGGCACTTGGCAACATTGCCAAGACCGGTTCCGTTCCAGTCATGGGCGTTCTTGCTCCCGCTGAAGCGCCAGATCCAACCAAACCTGGTCTCTACTTCATGGATAGCTCATCTGCCGCTGCTGAGTGCATCACTCTGATGGCTGCTGCTGGTGCTGTTATCCATCTCTTCCCAACCGGGCAGGGCAATGTAATTGGAAACCCAATTGAGCCAGTACTCAAACTGACCGCTAACCCAAAGACCGCCGCCAGCATGCGCGAGCATATTGACCTGGATGTCTCTGGTTTACTTCGCTTTGAATACAACTTGACTCAAGCGGGAGACAAAATGATGGATGTCATCGAACGCTGCGTGAATGGTCGCTTAGCCACTGCGGAAGCAATGGGTCACCGCGAATTCACCTTCACGAAGTTGTACATCAGCGCCTAAATGATCCTAATCTCCGAAGATGTCTGGGGCCCTGCCTTTGCTGAGTTAGAAAAAACTCATCGCATTGTGCAGGACCCTGACCTTTGGCAAAATCCCGAAGCGCTTAAAACACAGCTCGCAACTGCGACTGCTTTAGTCGTTCGAAATCGCACCCAAGTAACCGCCGAAATTTTGGCAGCGGCGCCCAACCTCAAAGTAATTGCTCGTGCCGGTGTGGGACTCGACAACATTGATTTAAAAGCCGCCAACGATTTAGGAATTGTTGTTGTTGCTGGCCTTGGTGCCAATGCGGTCAGCGTCGGCGAACTTACCGTTGGCCTAGCGCTCTCATTGCTTCGCAACATTCCGAACTCCGCTGCTGATACCAAAGCTGGTAACTGGAATCGCGCAGCTGGCCGCGAACTTTCGGGCCTGACCTGGTCGCTGCTTGGTTGCGGTGCAACTGGGTTGGCAACCGCGCGGTTATTAGCTGGCTTTAATATTAATTTTCTTGGCTTTGATCCCTTTGTTAAATCAGACGATGCTCGTCTCGTTGGTTTGAATATTCGCATGACCACGCTAGAAGAAGCGCTCAGCGCTGCCGACCTGGTCAGCATTCATATGCCTGCCACTCCTGAAACAACAAACCTTTTGAATTCTGCTCGGATCGCAACCATGAAACCTGGTGCGCTATTGGTAAATGTTGGCCGTGGCGAAGTAGTAAACGAAACCGATTTAATCACCGCGCTAAAGAGTGGCCAGATCGCGGCTGCAGCACTTGATGTCCGCGAAAGCGAGCCGCCAAAAACCGGTGAACTCGAAACTTTGACCAATGTAATTTTGACCCCGCACATCGCCGGCATCACCAAAGAGAGCCAGGCAAAAATCACTGGCATCTTGGCCGAGAATCTCGCTTTAGTTCTCTCTGATCAACCTGCCTCGCATGCGGTAGCGCAACACAAAGTCCCACTTCGCTGATGGGAAAGATAACTGTCGGGGTTGGGGTTGCTCAGGCAACTTCGTTACTTCAGGCCGCTGGTTTATCTGCCGAGCGAGCTGCCACTAGCGCGCGCTGCATTGTTGCCAGCGATCGCTGGGGGATTGGCAGCCACGGTTTGATGCGTTTGCCCTTCTACCTTTCACGATTACAAGCTGGCGGCATTAATCCAAAAGCCGAATTGAAACCCGTAACTGATCTGCCAAGTTTGGCAATCTTTGATGGCGAAAATGGCCTGGGCCATTGGCAATTGCAATCCGCCGCCGAACTCGCCGCCGCTCGAGCAAAAGTAAATGGCATCGCCGCAGTTGGTGTTGGTCGTTCATCGCATTGTGGCGCACTCGGAATTTACACCGCTCCCATAACTGCCCAAGGCTTAGTAGCAATCGTCTTCAGCACCGGCCCAGCCGTCATGCCACCTTGGGGTGGAAATAAACCAGTTCTATCAACTTCGCCGTTGGCAGCAGGCATCCCAACCAATCCACCAACGATTATTGATTTGGCGACCTCGGCTGTCGCCCGCGGAAAAATTGCCGCAAAGGCACAGTCCGGCGAAGCGCTCGAGCCCGGCTGGGCCTTCACTGCTGAAGGTCAACCAACTACCGATGCCAAACTGGCTCTAAGCGGCATGCTCGCTCCGCTTGGCGGTGCCAAGGGTTATGCACTTGCAGTGCTTGTCGAGTCGCTTACTGGCGCCTTGATCGGACCCACTCTGGCCAAAGACATTCCCGATATGTTTGCTAGTTCTCAAGATGCGATGCCTCAGGAGATCGCGCACTTCGTAATTGCGATTAACGCCGAAGCACTTTCTGTTGATGGCAGTAGCGACCGGCTTGGCGAGTTCTCGAGCGCCGTTACAACTGCCGGCGGCCGGATGCCAGGCAGTAACCGCGTCGATCCAGAGCATTTAGTTTTAACCGATGAGATCAACGTGGCGGACAATGTGTTGGAACAGTTGCAAGGTTGGATGGATAGGCTTCACGTATGAAGAAGGTGCTAATTCCGCACCTGGCGATTATCGCCGTCGTTGTTTCAGTCGCTTTCGGAATCAATCACTATTTCTATTACTTAAGCCCACTCTTTTTATCTCTGCTCGCCGGCATCTTGGCGGGAAACTTTCTCAATTTCTCCAAGAACTTTCAATCAAACCTTAGCCTTACTTCCAAGAAAGCGATGCGAGTTGGCATCTCGCTTTTGGGCCTTCAGATCACCTTCAAAACTTTCTCCGACATTGGTTTGCGCGGCTTTCTAGCGATTCTGCTAATTGTTCTCGTGACCTTCACGTTTACTCGGTGGTCCGCTCAAAAGTTTGGTTTCACTCCCGGGCTTTCACTTCTTATCGCCGGCGGCTTTTCCATCTGCGGTGCTTCGGCGATTGCAGCCATTGGGACCGCCCGCAAGAGCGATAAGAATGAGATCTCCTACGCGGTCGGCTTAGTAACGTTATTGGGTACCCTCTCCATATTCGTCATTCCACCACTCACCAAATTATTTAACCTTCAAAGCACCACATCTGGCGCCTGGATCGGCG
>CAIQNN010000041.1 GCA_903873185.1 uncultured Actinomycetes bacterium | reverse complement strand
GAACTTACACCCTTAGGCTCATCCCTATGGAATCAAAAAGCCCAAATGCCGCCGAAACCCCACAAAGTGAAGATCGCCTCTCTGTTGGCCAGATTGTGGAAGTTGAGATTGGCGCTGTTGCTCATGGTGGCCACTTTGTCGCTCGCTATAACGGCCAGGTTATTTTCGTTCGCCATGGCATTACCGGCGAGCTAGCGAAGGTCGAGATTACCGCCGTAGCGGCAAAAATTGCTCATGGCGATGCCATTGAAATCCTGACCCCATCTGCTCACCGCGTTCTGGCGCCTTGTGAGTTTTCTGGCCCCGGCGGGTGCGGCGGTTGCGATTTTCAACATATCGAAATTGGTTACCAGCGCGAACTTAAATCTCAGATTATCGAGGAGCAGTTCTCCAGGTTGGCAAAGCAGGAGTTGGAAGTGGAAGTTGTTGGCGTTGAACCATCAGATGGGCTTCGTTGGCGAACCCGAATGGATTTCTCGATTTCAGAATCTGGCCATTTGGGACTCTTCTCATCGCGAAGCAATGAAGTCACTGAGATTGATGATTGCCTGATTGCGGTTGAGGATATTGATATTCCGCTGCTTTCCAAACGAAAATGGAATGGTGACCAACGAATTGAAGTCGCGGCTTCAAGCGCAGGCGAGGTAAATGTTTTTCGCGGCGGGCGAAATATTTCTGGACCCACCCGGCTAACTGAAACCGCCAACGGTCACGATTTCTTGATCTCGCCACAATCTTTTTGGCAGAGCCATGTGATGGCGCCAAGCACACTTATGACGGCGGCGATGGAAGCTCTGGAACTTCAATATGGCGACCATGTTTGCGATCTGTACGCGGGCGTAGGGTTATTTACCGCTGAAATCGCCCGCCAGGTGGGAGATTCTGGAAAGGTCCACTTGATCGAATCCGATCGTCGGGCGGTCGATGATGCAACAAGAATCTTTGCCGCAAAAAAGAATGTAGAAGTACATCGCGGTGGCGTTGAACAACGTCTGCCTCCGATCAAGCGGGTGGATGTTATTTTGCTAGACCCACCTCGCACTGGCGCCGGCGAGATGGTTATCACTTCAATTATCAGACATCAGCCTCGTCGGATTGTCTATATCTCTTGTGATCCAGCCTCGCTGGCTCGAGACAGCAAATTCCTGCTTGAAGCTGGGTATGTCATTGACCACATAGTGGGATTTGATCTCTTTCCGATGACCGGGCACGTCGAAACGGTCGTGAAATTTAGCCTGACAAAGTAACTCACACTAAGATAGCGGTGTTCCTAAGCGGAAAACTGAGAAATTTTATCGAGAGTGGATGAAATAACAGATGAGTAAGAATTCTTTCAACGCCAAGTCAACGTTATCTGCAGCTGGCAAAGATTATGAGATTTTTGATATCACGGGGCTAGATGGGGCGGATACGCTGCCATTTAGTCTTAAAGTACTTCTAGAAAATTTACTGCGCACTGAAGATGGCGCAAATATCACGGCGGCGCAGATCAGCGCCCTTGCCGGATGGAATCCTGATTCTGAGCCCGACACCGAAATTCAATTCACGCCAGCACGAGTCATCATGCAGGACTTCACTGGCGTTCCGTGCATCGTGGACTTAGCAACAATGCGGGAAGCAATTGCTGAACTAGGTGGCGATCCAACCAAGGTAAATCCATTGGCGCCAGCCGAGTTGGTTATCGATCACTCCGTAATCGCCGACATGTTCGGAACTGCGGATTCTTTTGAACAGAACACTGACATTGAATACCAACGAAACCGAGAGCGTTATCGCTTCCTTCGATGGGGGCAGGGCGCATTTGATGAATTCAAAGTTGTTCCACCGGGAACCGGAATTGTTCACCAAGTAAATATCGAATTCTTGGCTCGTGTTGTGATGACCCGTTCCGTAGGGGGCGTATTACGCGCCTATCCAGATACGGTAGTTGGAACCGATTCACATACAACCATGGTTAACGGCCTTGGCGTTCTAGGTTGGGGCGTCGGCGGTATTGAGGCAGAGGCCGCGCTACTTGGCCAGCCAGTATCGATGTTGATTCCAAGAGTCGTTGGTTTTAAATTAAATGATCAGATGCCAATCGGGACTACTGCAACCGACTTAGTTCTTACTATTACCGAAAAACTTCGCAAGCACGGAGTCGTAGGCAAGTTCGTGGAATTTTATGGTCCCGGAGTCACTGCGCTTCCGATGGCAAATCGCGCCACAATCGGCAATATGTCGCCGGAGTATGGCTCAACTTGTGCGATCTTCCCAATAGATGAAGAAACCCTTCGCTATCTAACGCTCACTGGTCGCACTGCAGCCGAGATTGAATTGGTTGAAAAATATGCCAAGCGAAATGGCCTTTGGCACAATCCAAATCACGAACCGCGCTTCTCCGAAAAATTGGAACTTGATTTATCAACCGTTGTTCCCTCAATCGCTGGACCTAAGCGGCCACAAGATCGTATTGCCCTGGATCAAGCGAAGTCCTCTTACGAGAAAATAGTTCCCAGTTATTTCTCCGAGAAGACCAAGAGCGAGCCAGTTTCAATTTCGGTAAATGGCACTGCGACTTCGGTTCAAAATGGCGCAGTAGTGATCGCCTCGATCACATCTTGCACTAATACCTCAAATCCATCCGTAATGATTGGCGCCGCGCTATTGGCCAAGAAAGCGGTAGAGAGAGGGTTGCGCAGTAAGCCTTGGGTTAAAACAACTTTGGCTCCGGGTTCGAAAGTTGTAACTGATTATTACGATCGAGCTGGTCTAACTCCTTACATGGAAACGCTTGGGTTTAACTTGGTTGGTTACGGTTGCGTCACCTGTATTGGAAACTCAGGTCCGCTTCCTATTGAGGTTAGCAAAGCGATTAACGAGAATGATTTGGCGGTTAGCGCCGTGCTCTCTGGAAATCGAAACTTTGAGGGACGCATTAGTCCAGATATTAAAATGAACTACTTGGCTTCGCCGCCACTAGTCGTTGCATATGCATTGGCTGGCACCATGGATCACAATTTTGAGAGTGATCCAATTGGAACTGGATCTGATGGCCAGCCAGTTTTCCTCAAGGATATTTGGCCATCTGCCGAAGAAATTGAAGCAGTTGTCTCGGCCTCGATTTCCTCGGAGATGTTTACCAAAGATTACGCCACGGTATTCGAAGGCGATCACCGCTGGAAGAGTCTTGATACCCCAACTGGAAAGACCTTTGATTGGGATGCGGAATCAACCTACGTTCGAAAGCCACCTTATTTTGAAGGAATGCCGCGCGAACCAAAGCCGGTAACTGATATCGCTAGCGCTCGAGTCCTCGCAATTTTGGGTGATTCAGTAACTACCGATCACATCTCACCAGCTGGAAATATCAAGGCGGATTCTCCTGCTGGAAAATATCTGGCTGAGCATGGAATCGAAAGAATCGATTTCAACTCCTATGGTTCCCGTCGCGGTAACCACGAAGTGATGATTCGTGGCACCTTTGCGAATATTCGGCTAAAGAACTTGCTGCTCAATGGCGTCGAAGGCGGATTTACCCGCAACTTCCTCGACAACGGTGCGCAAAGCACGATTTACGATGCCGCAATTGCTTACCAGGCTGCAAATGTTGGCCTGATTATCATGGCTGGTAAGGAATATGGCTCCGGCTCATCACGAGATTGGGCTGCAAAGGGAACTGCACTGCTTGGCGTTCGGGCAGTAATTGCAGAATCATTTGAAAGAATTCACCGCTCTAACTTAATTGGAATGGGAGTTTTACCTTTGCAATTCCCGGCCGGCGTAAACGTCCAGTCGCTCGGGCTCACAGGGGAAGAAACTTTTGCGATTACTGGAATTACCGAACTAAACAGTGGAAACACGCCAAAAACCGTGACGGTAACTGCAGGCGAGAAGAGTTTTGAAGCCCAGGTTCGAATTGATACACCGGGGGAAGCGGACTACTTCCGCCACGGTGGCATCATGCAATACGTGCTTCGCTCGCTACTTGCCTAGTTAGGTAGGGATGCAACACCGGCTGCGTGAAAACGTTTGCCGGTTGCGGCTTCGCTGATTCCTTCGCGGTCCAGGTAAGGCAAAATTCCGCCCAGATGCAGTGGCCAGCCACTACCCATAAGCATGCAGATATCGATCTCTTGAGGCGTTGAAACGACACCTTCATCCAGCATCATTCGCGCTTCTTGAGCCAACGCGGTTAACGCCCGAACTCGAACTTGCTCTGCGGTAGATGAAATCGATCCTTGCACCAGAAGCTTTTCGGCTTCGGGGTTTACGACTTGAGTGCCATCTTCATTCTTAATATAGAAAGTTCGAACACCCTCGCGCACGAAGGATTGCATGGTGGGGGAGATGCGATAACGATCTCCCAAATTATGGTGCAGCGTTTCGGCAACATGTAACGCTACTCCGGGTCCGACCAAACCCAATAACGCGAACGAACTCATTGGCAATCCAAGTGGCGCCATCGCACCATCAGCAATCAATGGCGGTGTTCCTTCATCGACCGCGTCGGTTATCTCGCCCATAAATCGAGTAAGTAGGCGATTCACAACAAATGCCGGTGAATCTTTAACTATCACCATGGTCTTCTTGAGCTCTTTACCAATTGCGACAGCGGTTGCGGTGGTTTCATCATCGGTGCTTGGCGTTCTAGCAATTTCGAGTAAAGGCATGATCGCCACTGGATTAAAGAAGTGAAAACCGATGACGCGCTCTGGATGGGCGAGCGACTCCGACATTTTCGTGACCGAGAGTGAAGAGGTGTTTGTAGCCAAAACACACTCTGGGGCGAGGATCTTTTCTAATTCTAAGAAAAGTTCTTGCTTTAACGAAAGTTCTTCGAAGATCGCTTCAATGACAAAGGAGGCATCGGCAAAGCCCGACTTATCGAGTGAACCTGAAACTAAAGTGGAAAGCCGAGCCGCAGTTTCCGAACTCATGCGACGCTTCTCTACCAACTTTGCAAGTTCGGCTCGAATGTGGGCGAGACCTTTATCGATGCGCTCTTGATCCAAGTCAGTAATGACAACCGGAACTTTAAGATTCCTTAACATGATCAGGGCCAGTTGTGAGGCCATAAGGCCCGCTCCAACTACGCCAACCTTTGTAACTTTCCTGGCAAGGGCGGGCTTTGGTGCGCCCTCAACCTTCTTGCTCTTTTTTTGAATCAAGTTGAAGGCATAAAGCGAAGCTCTAAGTGGGTCGCTCATGGTGAGTTCGGTGAGTTCGCGATCCTCGGCGTCGAAACCTTCGCTGCGCGAATTTGTGCGGGCATCATCAATCAACTGAAGAGCTTTTATAGGGGCGGCGATTTCGGCCGAACCATATTTCTTTTGCATTGCAGCTACGCCGATAGCGTTAGCTCGCTCCCAGGCTTGAGTATCCACGCTGAAGTCGGTGCGCTTGATGACGCGCTTCTCACTTAAAACTTCGGCGACAAAGCCAACGGACTTTTCCAAGAAGTCGGCAGGTTCAAATATGGCATCAACAACACCTAGCGAAAGCGCATCCTTCGCCCGCATCATCGTATTGTTATTCAACGCATTTAAAATTATTACCTGTACTGCTTTTTCGGGACCGATTAACTTTGGAAGCAGAGTTGCACCGCCCCAGCCTGGAAGCAAGCCAAGGAAAACTTCAGGTAAGGCAGTGAACGCCGTAGTTGCCAAAGTTCGATAGTTGCAGTGCAATCCAATTTCCAGCCCACCACCAAGCGCCAGGCCATTTATAAAAGCAAAAGTCGGCTTTGAACCTTCGCCGAGCTTGCGAAAAACGTCATGCCCCAATTTTCCGAACGCTAGAGCTTGCGAGCGATCTGATACAAAGGAGATCCCGGAGAGATCGGCGCCGGCGGCAAAAATGAAGGGTTTTCCAATTATGGCAATTGCGTTAGCCGAACTTGCTTCAGCCTGCGTGATGGCGGTTTGAATTGAGAGTAAGGATTTAATTCCCAAAGTATTGGGACGATTGTGATCCATCCCATTATCTAAAGTGATTAGTGCCAAAGTGCCATCAAATCCAAATGGCTTTAAATCTACTTCGCGAAGAAAAGCGTTAGTGACGACCTCATCAGGAGTTGGCGCTGTTGTGCTCATAATTATTTCGCTCCTTCAAAATGTGGATTTTCCCAAATAACTGTTCCGCCCATGCCTAAACCGATGCACATCGTGGTTATCCCGTATCGGACCTGTGGGTTGGCTTCAAAACCGCGAGCCAAGTTGATCATCAATCGCACGCCGGACGAGGCAAGGGGATGACCGACGGCAATGGCACCGCCATATAAATTAACGCGGGGATCGTCATCGGCCAAGCCAAAATAATCCAGGAATGAGAGCACTTGGATCGCAAAGGCTTCGTTAACTTCGAAAAGCCCGATCTCATCAATTGTCAGTCCAGCTTTTGCGAGGGCTTTAATGGTGCTCGGGACTGGGCCGTAACCCATGATCTCTGGTTCGACTCCGGCGAAGGCGAAGGTTACTAATTTGGCTTTGATAGTTAATCCATTGGCGATCGCATATTCTTCGCTCGCCAAAATCGCAGCGGCCGCGCCATCATTTAAACCAGCGGCATTTCCAGCAGTGACTCGACCAGCTGCTCGAAAGGGCGTCTTGAGCGCTGCAAGAGCTTCTAGGGTTGTAGTTGGTCGCGGCGGTTCATCGACTGTGGCTACACCCCAACCAAGTTCGGCGCTACGAATTGCAACTGGAATTAAGTCTCGTTGAATTCCACCTGCGGCATACGAGGCCGCTGTTTTCTGTTGTGAAGCAACGGCATATTTATCGGCGCGTTCTTTAGTTAAATGTGGGAATCGATCGTGTAATCGTTCTGCCGTGCTACCCATATTTAGCGCATCAGTTTCCACGATTTTTTCGGCTAGGTAACGGGGATTGGGATCGATGCCATCGCCCATCGGGTGATTTCCCATATGTTCGACGCCACCAGCGATCGCAATGTCATAAGCACCCATGCTGATTGCACCAGAGATGGTTGTCACCGCTGTCATCGCACCCGCGCACCAACGATCAACTGAATATCCGGGAACGGTATTTGGCAGACCGGCGAGCAGCGCAACTGAACGCCCGATGTTCATACCTTGATCACCTGATTGGGTAGCCGCCGCGATCGCAACATCGTCAAAGTCGGCGACGGGGATGGCGGCATTTCGCTCAAGCAAGCCACGCAGGCAACGGACCATGATGTCATCGGCTCGGACTCCGGAATAGAGGCTTCCAGCTTTACCAAATGGGGTACGAACTGCATCTACTAGGACAACTCGTCGATTCATTGCCGACCTTTCGCAAAAAGAGCGGGGCGATGCCCGCTGATCTTGAAAGGTTACTCGCCAGTAATGAAAAAGGGAATTACCAAAAGGGGAATTAACTAACGGGTTGCCCTTCCTTGGCTGTGGCGGTGTAGAAGCGAAGGGTCAAGAAGAGATAGCTGGACCAGACCAAAAATTGCAACCAGGTGAACTGAGCGCCAATTCCGATAGTGCCGTCGAAGATTGTGGCAATAATCGAGTTTGAAGCTGAAGAGTTCCAAAGGAAGGCGTGGGCGCCAGGAAGGGCGCCAAAATTCTGAAACTCCGAAGTGCCGTGAGAGAGAACGCCGGCCGCGACGACTAGCAACGCGATCCCGGTGATGGTGAAAAATTTGCCTAGGTTTATGGTCACGGTTCGTCGATAGACCAGGATGCCTAGAACTACCGCGACCAGAAGGCCGATAACTAAGCCAAGGGTTGGAGCGGTATCAGTGCTGACGGTTTTGAAATTTGTGTAGATAAAGAGCGCAGTCTCTAGACCCTCTCGAGCAACGGCAAAAAACGCGGCAAAAATCAGCGCGATTCTCCCAAGTGGAAGGGCAGCCTCTAATTTGCCCTGAAGCTCATTTTTTAGCCCCCGAGCCGATCGCTTCATCCAAAAAACCATCCAGGTAACTAAAGCTACAGCGGCGAAAGAGGTAGTGCCGGCGAAGATTTGTTCGCCCTTGGTAGAGAGCTGGGCCGAGGTAAAACTTAGAAATGCGCCGAGCCCCAAACTAAAGGCAATCGCTACCCCAACTCCAGCCCAGAGCCAAGGCAGGAGCGCCCGCTTTCCGGAGCGCGAGAGGTAGGCGTGGAGGATCCCGATGATTAGGGAGGCTTCCAGCCCTTCACGAAGGGCGATTAGAAAGGTACTTAGCACGCGCTGAGCCTAAAGGCTGTTGCTTTAATTACGCAACTTGAATGTTGCGTAATTCCCATCACTCGACTGGACCTTCTTCGATTGGGGTCTCGACGATGGCGACTGGAATGGGCTCCCGCTCCAAAATAGCTTTCGATAGCGCTAAGGCCACAGCATCGATCTGCCAATGCCGGGCCCCCAAGTCCATCAAGGTATCTTCGACCTGATCTAGCTGTTGCTCCGAATTGAGTTCAATATTGGGCTCTGGCCAGCAAACTCGTCGAACTGATTCTGGGGAGATCAAATTTTCGGCGGGTATGGCCAGCTCGATGGAGAGTTCACCAATTGCGGCTCTGGCATGAGTCAATCGAGCATAGGCAAAGGGGCTTTTATCGCGCCACATCTTTATCGGTGGCAGGCCAGTTGAGGCAACCCGAAGCTCTGGATATTCCGAAGCTGGTGCATCGAGCACATCTTCTATTAACTGGTGCCAACTTTTTATCGGTGGATTAGCTGATCTTCCTCTGCGGGTGATGACTCGTTCCATCTCAGAAAGTTGTGGCCGTTTCGTTGCGATTTCAATGAGCACCTCATCGTTGAAGACGCGACCGGGTGACAAATCAATTTCAGCTGCAAAACGATCGCGAGCACTCCAGAGCTCCTTGATGATCGCAAGAGTTTGCCGATCTCTAATCTTGTGCATGCCAGAAGTTCGTCGCCACGGATCTTTCTTTGGTGGTGCTGGTGGCGCCTTGATAATTGCAGCGAAATCTTCCATCGCCCATTCAAGTTTTCCTTGCGCTTCAAGTAAATCCGACACCGCGTTTCGCAATTCAATTAATACTTCAACATCTAACGCCGCATAATTCAACCATTCATCGCGCAGCGGTCTCATTGACCAATCAACGGCGCTATGTTCTTTTGCAAGTGAAATATCCAGGAGCGCTTCGCAAAGCGGTCCCAATCCGACGCGCTCACAACCAGCAATTCGGCCACCAAGCTCAGTATCGAAAAGTATTTTCGGTTGTAAACCCACTTCTCGTAGACATGGTAGATCTTGAGTACTGGCGTGAATAATCCATTCTTGATCTTCTAATTCCGATCCAAGTTTTGACCACAACGAGGTTGGGCCAACTGCGATGGGATCAATTAGATGTGAGCCGCCTTCGGTTCGCTTAATCTGTATTAGGTAGGCACGCTGGCTGTAGCGATATCCAGATGCTCGCTCAGCATCAATTGCTATTGGTCCAGTCCCAGAAAGAATTTCCGCGATTGCTTTTTCGAATTCCGAGACGCTAGTAATCAACGGTGGCATGCCGCCGGCGGGAGAGGTTAAAGGAGTAGCCATAATTTTTTCGCTTAACTATTTCGGCTAAGTTGCGTCACGCCTTCTGGGATGGGAGCTAAGCCGGCTGCAATTTCGAGTAATTCAACCCAAGCAAGTACATGCGCTTCTAAATTCATTCCGGAAGTGGGCGTCCAAGAGGCTCGCACTTCAAGTTCCGACTCTTCCTCACGATCATCGAGGGTGCCAAATGAAGAACTTGCCACCCGCGTCACAGTTCCACTGGGGGCGATAAATTCGCAGCCATTCTTCTTTAGCGATTCCATGAGCCAGCTCCAACCAACATCGGCCAGAAGTGGGTCGGAAACTATGTCAGTCTCCATCGCTGCTCTAACAAAAGTTACGCAACGGAAATTGCCCGCCCAACCTTCTTGCCCGGCTGGATCATGCAAAAGAACGAACCTGCCGGTTGCCGCATCCTCTAAAACATCGGCCGTTAGGGCCAAGGAGAATGGGGCTAATTTTTGCGGGGCCGGCACTTCAGCAATGTCGATCTCATTTCGGACCTTGATCGCTCGAATTGCGCTTAAAATCTCGTCAAAACTCCGTTCGCGCATTAACTAAGGGTAATGAGATAAGAAAGTAAATGCTGGCAGGCGCGAGCGAGTTAGACAGGTAACCTCTTCCAATGGCTGCAATCCTCGCTCTCTTCTCGAGTCTGCTTTGGGGAAGCGCCGACTATATGGGTGGCAATCTGAGCAAGCGGTTCAAGCCCTTGGCAGTGACTGGGGCCTCCCAAACAATTGGCTTAGCAACTGGCATCTTTCTAATTTTGGTTAGCCACGGCTGGCGGGCACCAACACTTACCTGGCACGGGTACTTGCTGCCCGGTATTTGTGCTGGCTTTCTTGGTTTCTTTGGACTCACCGCTTTCTACGCCGGGCTCTCAACTGGGCGAATGGGAGTGATCTCTCCAATAAGTTCACTCAGCGCCCTGATTCCGTTAGGAGTTGCCGTATTTAATGGCGAGCGACCAAAAGGGTTGCAACTTATTGGAATGGCAATCGCTCTGGCCGGCGCCTTTTGTTCTAGCGGACCAGAGATTGCTGGCGAGGTTTCGTTGAAACCGTTATTACTTGGCTTATGCGCCGCCTTTGGTTTTGGAACGGCACTGACCTTTATGGCGATGGGTTCAAAAACCAGCGCACTTATGACTATGACGACCATGCGCGTTTTTACCGTCGCCATAGTTTCGTTGCTAGCGCTTCGATATCGAACTATTGGTGGATTTGGCGCAAAAGATATTCGTTGGTTAGTAGCAATCGGAATTTCTGATTACTTAGCAAATTTTCTGCTTGGCTTGGCAACTACCAAAGGTTTGGTTTCGGTGGCCATGGTCCTAGGTTCGCTATTTCCGATCGTCACCTCGGTACTTGCCTTTCGCTTTTTGCATGAACGACTTCATAAAGTGCAGTATCTAGGAATCTTCTTGGCGATATTTGGGGTGGCGCTTATTTCAGTCGCTTCTTGACCGGCGGAAGTAGAGGAAATGTTCTTCGCTCATAGTCTCATCGCTAATCAGTTCCATTTTATTGAGTGCTAAGAGATTGAGTAGTTCATCAATTGGAAAGCGTCCTTCATCCGGAGTAGCGGGGGTAATCGTTAAATAGATTCCATCTAACAAATCCAGGGCAAGCAACTGGCGCAGCAGGTTCGCTCCAGATTCCACCAAAATGCGATTATGTCCGAGAGTGCGGATTTGGGCGATCGCCTCCGTAGGAGTTGCGTTTAGCAGGCGAGCCGCTGGATTTGAGAGCTTTAGCCCGGAGTCTAAATCTCGAGTGAGGATGAATAGGGGTTTAGGTGTCTGACGATAGGGTTCCGAACGCGCCGTGGCGCCCCCAATCAAAATCGCATCACACTCCGCCCGCAAGGCATGAAAACGGGTTCGATCAGCAGCTGAACTTAACCCCGCCGAACGGCCGTTAACCGAAGTTGAGCCGTCGGCCCCTAAGACCAGGTTGGCTTGAACCCAGATTGGCGATAATTCCACGAGCACACGGTAGATCAATGTTGCCCGCTTGGGTGTCAGTGGGGATTGATAACTTCTACTTATGATTATTGATTGCGAAAGCTGCACAATGAAGGACCTCGCCTGTTCTGATTGCGTGGTCTCGGTATTTCTATCGATCGCGACCAGCGGGCCAGCCAAAGAGGAGATCTCACCTCAGGAGATAACGGCGCTTTCAGCGCTGGCTGATGTTGGGCTCGTACCGCCACTTCGCTTTGCTCAATAGCGCCTCGGCGCTAGCTGGCTTGAACTCGTACCTTTTATCTCGTTAGCCTCGGTGAGTGAGTTCAGTTTCCGGATCAAAAGTGATGCCCAGGCCCTTACTTTTGGTAACCAACGATCTGGGACCCAGAGCCGGTGGCATAGAAACTTTCATTTTGGGGCTACTCGAGCAGTTGCCAGGGGAGCAGATCGTCATCTATACCTCTTCGCAACCAGGAGCCGCGGAATTTGATCAAGAGCTGATGCGCCGCCGCGGAATATTAGTAATCCGAGATCGCGCCAAAGTTCTTCTACCTACGCCGCTGGTAAATCGCCGCGTGGTAAAAGTTATGAAAACCTATGGCAGTACGACGATCTGGTTTGGTGCCGCAACGCCCCTTGCTTGGATGGCGGCCAAATTGAAACGAGCGGGCGCAACTCGACTCATAACTCTCACGCATGGCCATGAGGTTTGGTGGGCGAAGATATTTCCTTTCTCATGGATCATGAGAAAAATTGGAAATTCGCTGGATGTCGTTACTTATCTCGGGGATTTCACCAGGGGCGCCATTTCACCGGCGCTTGGCAAATCTCCCGAACTTGTTCGTATCGCCCCCGGAATCGATCTCTCCCATTTCACCCCAGGTGCTAAAGATCCAGAGTTGATGAGTAAGTATCATCTCGAGGGGCGAAAAATTATTATTTCAGTTGGTCGCTTGGTTCATCGCAAAGGGCAAGATCGATTAATCCAAGCGATGCCCAGTATTTTGCGAACTATTCCAAGTGCCACTTTATTATTTGTTGGTGAAGGTCCCTATAAAGCCGAGCTCGAGAAATTGGTTGCTAAGTATCAACTCTCCCAATCGGTTCAATTCATCGGGCGACTTAAGTATCCAGAACTTCCGTTGCACATTCGTCTTGGTGATGTATTTGCCATGCCTTCCAGGTCGCGCTTCTTCGGTCTAGAAGTTGAGGGCCTAGGTATCGTTTATCTAGAAGCAAGTGCATGCGGCTTACCGGTGATTGCCGGAAAATCTGGCGGTGCACCTGATGCCGTTATCGAAAGTGAGACTGGCCTGTTAGTAGATGGCACCAATGTTTCGGAAATCGCAGCGGCGGCGATTCAACTTCTTTCAGATCCAGAACGCGCGAAGGGAATGGGGGCGAATGGTCGAGCATGGGTCGAAAAAGAGTGGGGTTGGAAATTATGGGGTAGCAAATTTATTGAGCTACTTCAGATTCAATAGACCTTCGTTCTTTGCACGTTCTATCGCTTGAATCCGATTCTTAGCTTCAAGTTTGCGATACAAAGTAGCTAAGTGGCTCTTTACGGTGGCCTCACTCAAAAATAATAGGGTCGCCATCTCTTTAGCGGTTGCCCCGGTTACTAGTAGTCCCAGCGTTTCCCCTTCGCGTGCTGTTAATACAACTTTCGAGCGCGGCTTGGGTTTGATCTGGGTGGCATCGACAAAATTATTGGGCGAACGAATGGCAATCCTCATTACCGCTAGCAATTGCGAAATTGGTGCGCTCTTCAATACATAAGCCGAAGCGCCCTCACTTTTAGCTCGAGATAGCTCCTCGTAGCTTTCGCCCACAGTGAGAATCAGAATTGCAGTTGATGGGTCTAAGGAACGAACCGATTTGACCAGGTCTAAACCGGAACCATCGGGGAGTTGCAGATCTAAAAGAATCATTCGAGGTTGCCATTTTTTAACTTGGGCAATCGCCTCCATCAAACTGGCTGCTTCAGCTATAACTTTGAATTCGCTATCTTTGAGTGCGCGGTCAATTCCATCACGGATCAAGGCGTGATCGTCCACAATCAAAGTCGGTACCGAACGGCTCATCAAATCACCACCGCAACACGATTTCGGTTCCAGCTGAATTCGAAGTGAGGAAAAATTCGCACTCGATCCGTGCCGCTCGCTCGCGCAACCCTGCTAATCCAAATGCTCCGGCTCTTGCATCGCCAATTCCTTGACCATTATCTGCAATGGTTAATCCGTTTAGATCGCCGGTGATCTTGATCAACGTTGCGCCTGAATGTTTAATTGCATTCAACGAGGCTTCTCGAATGATTCGGAGTAACTCATGCCGTGAGATTTCAGGTTCGCAGTTGTAAAGTGAAATCTCTACTTCTATCTCACTCGATGGCTCCAATAATGCAATCATTGACTCGACTGCTTCCTGGAGGGAGCGAACGGGCATTTTTCTTAGGGCAAATAGGTCATCCCTGATTTGATAACTAAGGGCAGAGATCTGCCCGCGAACTAATCTGAGATCTTCCCGCGCATTGTCTGTTAACCCTTCGGTGCCAATAACTTCATCAATCCGATATCCGAGGGCAGCCACTTCCTGCGCAATGCCATCATGCATTTCGCGCGCAATTCGCAGCCGTTCCTCGGCGATCTCACTCATTACTCAAATAGTGCAGCAATCTCAGCGGCATATTGTTGTGAGACAACGTGGCGCTTAACCGAAAGTTTTGCCGTCAGTTGACCACCAGCTATCGTGAAATCATCTGGCAATAGCGAGAATTTGCGAATTGATTCAGCGCGGCTGACTGCTTTGTTCGCCTCATCTATGGCCGTTTGAATTGCTGAAGTGAGCGTCGAGTCATGAATTAAATTTGCAACAGTGGCATCAGTCTTCTTATTTGCAACTGCCCAGGCTTTGACTGCGTCTGGATCCAGAGTAATTAGCGCGGCAATAAAGGGTTTATTGTCGCCGACTACCATGCATTGGCTGACCAAGGGGTGGGCGCGGACTCGATCTTCCAAAATGGCAGGCGCCACGTTTTTACCGCCCGATGTCACAATTAATTCTTTCTTGCGACCAACGATTGAAAGATAACCTTCGGCGTCAATTGCCCCGAGATCGCCGGTGCGAAAGAAGCCATCTTCATCAAATGATTCTTGATTGGCGCTGGCATTGTTCCAATAACCATTCATGACAATTGCGCCCTTGATTAGAACTTCACCATCTTCGCCCAATTTAATAGTTGTTCCCGGGATCGGTCTTCCTACTGATCCGACACGATGGAATGCAGTCAAATTCAAAGTGGCGCCTGCGGTGGTCTCCGTTAATCCATAGCCTTCGAGAATCCGAATTCCTGCGCCACGATAAAAGTGGCCAAGGCGTACGCCAAGAGGTGCCCCACCAGAGATCGCCGCTTCCACGCGGCCGCCCATGGCGTGGCGAATTTTGGTGAAAACCAACTTATCAAAAAGCAGATGCTTGGCTTTGAGCGCCATTGGAATCTTTCCGGTGTCCATCGCCTCGCTATAAGCAATTGCCACTGCTGCAGCCTTGCGGAATATTGAACCTTTGCCCGCAGCATCTGCTCTGGCTTCAGCTCCGTTGTAAATCTTTTCGAAAATTCTTGGCACTGCTAGAACAAATGTTGGTTTGAAAGATGCAAGATCGGCGGGAAGTCGGCTGATATCGCCGCAGTGAGCTACATGGAGTCCGGCATTGATTGCGCCAATCTCGACCATGCGACCAAAGACGTGAGCTATCGGTAAGAAGATAAGAGTGGAGCCACCGGGTTTCAAAAATAGATCTGCTGCAGCATTAACCACATTGCCACATTCAGCCAAGAAATTTCCGTGAGTTAATTGCACGCCCTTTGGCTTGCCGGTAGTTCCCGAGGTGTAAATTAAAGTTGCCAAAGTTTCCGGATTTAGCGCTGTCCTTCGGTGATTAATTTCGTCATCGGAGATATCGGCGCCCGCAGCGATCAAATGAGAAAGGGCATTTTCCGTTATCGTCCAGAGGCCTTTCATACCTTGGGGCAGGGTTGGTTCTACTAATTCCCGAAGCAAGGGCGTTTCAACGATGATTGCGGTGGTGCCGGAATCGGAGATGATCCACTGGACTTGTTCAGCGCTTGAGGTTTCATAAATCGGAACCACGATTGCGCCAGCAAACCAGATAGCGAAATCTAAAATCGTCCACTCATATCTAGTTTTAGCCATAATGGCGACGCGATCGCCGATTAAAACGCCGGCCGCTATCAGCCCCTTCGCCACGGCCCGAATCTCTTCCTCAAACTCCTTCGCCGTGACCGGCTGCCAGCCATCGCCCAGAGGCCTAGAAGCGACGATGCGCTCTGGTTCAAACCAGGCACGCTCAGCAACCAGATTGGTTAAATTGCCGGCGGTCGCAGGCGGGATGATCGAGGGCACGTTGATTTGATCCATGACCAAACGGTATCTGCTGCCCGAGGGAATTGGCTAGATCTTGCGGGGCGTCCTAGTAATCTTTGACCATGAGCGAATACTCCGAAAGTTCGATAGTAATAGCCGCCCCCGTCTCCGAGGTTGAGGCAGTGTTGTTCGATCTGGCGAACTACCCCAGCTGGTCAACAGCCATTAAATCTGCCGAAGTTTTGGAAACGAACTCAGATTCACGCGTGACCAAGATTCGGACCTCGATCGATGGTGGGGTTCTGCGAGACAATGTAACTCTTGAATACGACTGGTCGGGCGCCCCAGGAAAGTTATCGTTTTCCCTTGAAGATGCTGATCTATTAACCGAGATGTCCGGGTCCTACACAATAGAAAGCCTTGATGATGATGAAACAAAAGTCACCTACCAACTAAAAGTAGGAATCTCTATGCCGGTGCCAGCGATGATGCGCCAAAAAGCCGAGAAGTCCTCTATCGATCTTGCACTTTCTCAACTAAAGACAAAATTAGAAAACTAAGGTGGCCGTGAGTTCTCTAAGCATTGGCGTAGATGTTGGTGGCACAAAGGTTCTGGGCGGAGTGGTTGACCCTGATGGAAAGATTCTGTTGCGCTCTCGAAGAGATACTCCGCGTCAGGGTGGCAGTGCGCTAACTGCAACTATTGCCGAAGTTATTAAAGAGTTATTGGTCGATCACGAAGTTGACTCCGTTGGAATTTCTGCTGCCGGTTTTGTCTCCTCGGATCGAAAGACCATGCTGGCAACACCAAATATCTCTGGTTGGAATGGCGTTGATCTTCAAGCTGAGATTTCAACCCTAGTTGGGTTAAACGTTGTAATCGAGAATGATGCAAATTCTGCCGCCTGGGGCGAAGCTCGGCATGGCGCGGGTCGTGGTGAAAACCATTTAATGATGTTAACGGTCGGCACCGGAATTGGCGGCGGCGTTGTGGTTGATGGCGAGCTCTACCGCGGGGCCTTTGGAATCGCCGCAGAGTTCGGACATGTTCGAGTTGTGCCGGAAGGCCACCTATGTGGTTGCGGCGCCCGCGGTTGTTTTGAACAGTATGCATCTGGCAATGCGTTGCTTCGCCATGCTCGCGAATCCATTAGCGCAACTCCGGACCTGGCTCACAATTTATTATCTCGAGGTGATGGCACGGTTGTCGGCCTAACCGGAAAACACATTACAGATGCCGCACGAGATGGCGATGCTGTTGCATTGGCTGCATTTAATACAACCGCTCAATGGCTTGGTGCGGGTATAGCTTCACTTGCAATGATTTTGGATCCGGCATGTGTTGTTATTGGCGGGGGAGTTATTGATGCCGGCGAAATTTTGCTCGCACCGACCCGCGTTGCGCTAGAGCGTTATTTGCCTTTTGTCGGCAAGCATCCAACTCCGCGAATTATTGCCGCTGAACTTGGTAATGAAGCTGGTTTAGTTGGCGTAGCCGATTTAGCTCGACGATAACTTAGATTACGATTTATTAGTTTCGAACGGATAACTGAGTCCGATCTGCTTTCTAATTTCATCCAGACTTTGCATGATCTGCAACGTTTCTGAAAGCGGCAGCGTTGGGCTTTCGAGTAAGCCGGCCCGAACACAGCGAGCAAATTCGATCGCTTCTTCACGCAGCCCGTGCCCTTGATAGTCATTGGCGTGTTCTACGGTGCCACCATCTCGCAGGACTACCCGATAAGAAGTTGGCGCATAGAAAGTTCGGTCAATTTCAATCCGACCAGTTGTGCCAGTTATTACAGCTCGACACGGAGTCGCTGCTCTTAAAGTTGTTGAAAGTATCGCTTGCGCGCCCGATTCATATTGGAAAATGGCGCTCGTAGTCGCATCCACGCCAGTCTGAGCCTTCTCCGAACGTGCCGTTATCGTTTTCGGGGTGCCCAAAACCATGTGCGCAAAACTGATTGGATAGATGCCAAGGTCCAGTAGCGCGCCACCTCCGAGTTCAGGAGCAAATAGGCGAAACTTTGGGTCGTCTGGAAACCATTGGCCATGATCAGCTTCAACGGTTACAACTTCACCAATTGCACCAGCCGCCAAGACGCTTCGAATCTGGTGCATGTGTGGCAAAAAGCGTGCCCACATCGCCTCCATCAGCATTAACTTCTTTGACCGAGCTCGTTCGATCATTGTTGTTGCTTCAGCGGCTGAAATCGCAAATGGCTTTTCGCATAACACTGGCTTACCGGCATCGAGAGCCAAAAGAGTGGAGCGCAGATGCTCTGGATGAGGCGTTGCTACATAAACCGCATCGATATCTGGGTCCGAAACTAACTCCTCGTAACTTGGGTAACTTCGCTCAATTTTTAAATCGTCGGCAAATATTTGCGCTCGGTCAACTCCTCTGGAGCCAACCGCCAAGACCCTTTGATCTTCGACAAAATCTAAGTCGCGGGCAAAAGCCTTTGCAATACCACCAGTGCCAATAATTCCCCAGTTAAAAGTCATGGCTAGACAATAGCGCCGTCGTCAAAATCTTCTTCAGGACGAGCCGTGCGCCATATGTAGATTGCGATTCCGCCGAGAAATCCCAGGATTCCGGGCCATGGACCAAGCCCAAAGAAATCGATCTTAAATACCAAATGCACGAATAGATAAAGCGAGCCACCAATTAGGCAGATTAAGCCAGCGCGTTGGACTTGATCAGGTGGTGGAATTGTTGGGTTTGGTGGCTTAAAAGCTTCGGCGCTTTCAATTTCATCAAGTTCATCCAAGTAAGTGGTGGGGGAGGAGGTGTCTAAGGAGAGACCCGAAACGATAGCTGAAAATTCAGCATCGATTAGTTCTCGTTCATCATTGTCACCCTCGCGAGCAAGTTCACCCGATAGCACATCCTGCAAAAAGTCAACGCTCTCTTCAATTAAAGCTTCGGCCTCGACATCTAGTGCGACATTATGAAATGACTTCTCAAAAATTACTTCTCTGATATCGACCGAGTAAACATTATCAATAATGGTTTCGCTGTTGATTGGGTGAACTACGTGATCATTAATTGAATAAGCAATCATCAGTGGCGAATCCACTAGATAAAGATCGCGCTCAACTAATTTCCATAGCGCTCGAAGTGAATTTAAAGCTTTTAATGGGATTCGGCCATAGCCGTGGCGGGGCGAATTCGGAATTGAGACATCGCTAGGTCCACCCGCAATTGATGGAATTAAATGTTGTAACACTGGAAGTAGGTGATAAAACTTTCGGTCATCGTAAATGGAAGGATTGAGGAGGATGAGTCCTTCAATTTCAGCGCCGCGAACTTGTGCGACCCGCAGTGCAAGCGCACCACCTACCGAGAACCCTGCGATGAAAACTCGATCGCAGCTCTTCTTCAACTCAAGAAAGGCGGTTTCTACGCTTTCATACCAATGCTCCCAGTTGCTCTGATTTAAATCCTCCCACCGCGTTCCATGTCCGGCCAACCTTGGCCCGGAGACGGTGTAGCCAGCACGATTTAGACCTTGGGCCCAGGGCAGGATCGAAGCGGGTGAGCCGGTGAAACCATGGATCATCAAAATCCCGATTTTTCCGCCCGAAAGGAGAAAACTCTCGGAGTTTGGGATATCGCTCACGCTCAGATGGTGTCACAGTTACCCTTGGAACCCCTAAATTATGTTCTGTAATTTCCGTGCTATTTGTTTGGGAGGGTGCTTTATGGCTTATCGCCTCCTAAAGTCCTTCTTGATTCCGATTTTGACCCTGCTCTTTCGTCCGAAAGTGACGGGGCTTCGCAACGTGCCGCATACCGGCCCGGTAATCATCGCCTCTAACCATCTCTCTTTCAGCGATTCGATTTTCATGCCGTTGGTAGTTCCCAGAAAAGTTACCTTTCTTGCCAAGAGTGAATATTTCACCTCACCCGGCATCAAGGGATTTATCAAGAAGATTACATTTATTGCGCTTGGGCAAGTTCCAGTTGATCGCTCCGGCGGCCGTCGCAGTGAAGCAGCGCTGCTAACCGGGCTCTCGCTGCTTGGCGCGGGTGATTGCATAGGAATCTATCCAGAGGGAACGCGCTCACCAGATGGTCGGTTGTATAAAGGGCGCACAGGTATCGCGCGACTTGCGATTGAATCTGGCGCGGCAATAGTTCCAGTGGCGATGTTCAATACCGCAGAAATTCAACCTACCGGTCAAGTAGTGCCGAAGGTGCGTCGAGTTGAAATGATCTTTGGTGAGCCGATGTATTTCGAGGGCGATTCAAGCGATCTTAAATTATTGCGGGAAATCACCGATCGAATTATGAATACGATCGGTGCAATTTCCGGTCAAGAGTATGTAGATATGTATGCCTCAGATGCGAAGTCATTGCTGCTTAAGAAGGATGTCGACGAAGATATCGAAGAGGAATAGGACCTACTCGTTCCCCAATATTTCTCGTCTGGTGGAGATGTAGCGACATTGGTCGCAGGTCGCTTTAGCTTCTGGAGTCGGCCCAGTAATAACTGCGATGAATTCGGCCAACCGTTGCTGCAGAGCAGCCGGGTCGCGTTGAATCGGATACCAACTGCAACTTAGTTCTAGCCCAAATCCAACTGCGGCATTTCCCCGTGGGCGAACCGGTGACCAAACTAAAAGCCCGAGTGAGGAAATTTTCTTTGGCTCCCCTTTGGCAGGATGCTCTAATGCAAAGGCATAAGCCTCTAATTGCGGAGAATAGAAGCCGCTCTTGTCGTTATCTCGCGCCTGAAATTTGCAATCGATTACGCCATAAGTGCCATCGGGAAATTCCATAACCAAGTCGTACTTGCCACGAATTGCGAATGGCGTGGCGACTCCATCGACTTCGATCGGAGTTGATTGAACAAAGCCACCATGGTTCAAAACTTTTCCTTCGGGGATTGCCGCGTGCAGATGTTCTGAACTAGCGCCGATGAAATAGCGTTCTTGCATATCTGCTAATTCGGAAACTAGCGGCATGAAGAGCGGCGCCTTTACTTGGTGGTTGTAATAAAGCCACAGACAGCGATGGCAGCCATCCCACGAGAAGGTGAGATCGCTTGGGCTGATGAAGGCTCGGGCATTAGACATGAAAACCTACTTTTCTTTTCGTGCACCAAAGTGCAACTTTTAGTTGCTTAAGTTTGGCGCTAGCGACTGACATCGGCAACGAACTCGCTCGCAACCGCTTAAAAAAGATTTACGCGTGGAAGATCGCAGTAGTAACTGTAAATAGTCCGAGACTGATCATGACGACCCCGCCGGCGATTCGCATTCTTACCAACCGTTTTATCTCAGTTGCCAACCAATTTCGAATAGTTCCAGCGATTAGCCCCCAACTGCCATCTGAGAAGAAAGCCAAAATTGCAAAGATCGCTCCCATGGATATCAGCTGCGCCGTTACATGACCTTTTTCTCGGTCTACGAACTGCGGCAAGATCGCAGCGAAGAAGACCATTCCTTTGGGATTTAGAGCTCCTACCCAATAACCATCCCTGGCCGAGCGCCAGGTGGAAGGTCGGTCATCGCCTTGTTGAGTCATATCGGCGGCATGGATTGGGCTGTGGCGAATTGCCTGAATACCTAAATAGATCAGATAGCCCCCGCCCAGTAGCTGGATGGCGGTAAAAGCTAAATGCGAGCGCTGCAGGATCGGCCCCAGGCCGACTGCAACCACGACTGAGAGCGTGAATGCGCCCAATACATTTCCAGCCACGGTTGCTACTGCGGTGGCCCGGCCCCATGCGATCGCCCTGGCGATGACGAAGAGCACGCTTGGCCCTGGAGCCAAAATGATGATAATCGTCGCTACCAGGTACTCCCAGAGGCGGGTAGGTAGGACGATGGGCATGGCTCTGAGTGTAGAGAGTTGAACTTGCTTTTCGCTTATATATCGGTTTAACTATCGCCTAGATATATCGAATCGATACATCCAATAGATATATACCAGAAGGGAAGACCATGCGATCTCGATCCGAATCCTTGGAATTCGCCCTTCTTGGCCTGCTCAGCCAGGGACCTCTTCATGGCTATGAACTTCGCAAGCGAATGATCGCAATTTACGGTCCTTTTCGCGCCTTGTCCTTCTCCGTCCTATACCCCCAGCTTCGCCGAATGTTGGAAGCCGGGCTAATCGAGGAGTCGCTCTCTGATTTAGGCGGCCTATCGCGCCGCTCGCGCATCGTCTATGCCATAACAGCCTCTGGGTCTGCGCGCTTTGCTGCGCTTACTGAGACAACCGGTCCTGAGTCTTGGGATGATGAAAGTTTTGAAGTTCGCTTTGCCTTCTTTGGCCCCACCCCACAGCGAAATCGCTTGCAAATTCTGGAAGGTCGACACCGTCGCCTCCTGGAAAAGGCCGCGATCTTGCAAAATGAGTTGGAAAAGTTGCCGGCTGGCATTGATCGTTATTTAGTTGAGTGGCGTCGTCACTCATTGGAATCTGCCGAGCGGGAGATCGCTTGGCTCGTTGAAATGATAAATATCGAAAGGAAATCCTCGTGACCGCAACAAAGGGAGAGATCCGCGTAGCGATTATTGGCGTCGGAAACTGTGCCAACTCGCTCATCCAAGGTGTTACTTATTACAAGGACGCCGCGCCAGATAAAGAGATTCCAGGGCTAATGCACCCGGTTCTCGGTGGCTATCACATCAGCGATGTTAAGTTCGTACTTGCATTCGATGTTGATGCCAAGAAGGTTGGCTTGGATATGGCCGAAGCCATGTGGGCCAGTGAGAACAACACCATCAAATTTGCTGATGTTGCTCCAACCGGGATTATTGTTCAACGAGGCACCACCCTTGATGGGCTTGGCCGTTACTACCGCGAGACGATCACCGAATCTGATGCCGCACCAGTCGATGTCGTAGCTGCACTCAAGGACAATAAAGTCGATGTTCTGATTTGCTACCTGCCGGTTGGCTCCGAAGAAGCCGCCAAGTTCTACGCGCAATGTGCAATTGATGCCGGCGTAGCATTCGTTAATGCCTTGCCGGTTTTCATAGCCTCCGACCCAGTTTGGGCCGACAAGTTCACTAAAGCCGGACTGCCTATCGTTGGCGATGACATCAAGTCTCAGGTAGGCGCAACAATTACCCACCGAATTATGGCTAAGTTGTTCCAAGACCGTGGCGTTCATTTAGATCGCACCTATCAGCTCAATGTTGGTGGCAACATGGACTTCAAGAACATGCTGGAGCGCGATCGCCTTGAATCAAAGAAGATTTCTAAGACCCAATCCGTAACTTCGCAATTGGATTACGACTTGGGCGCTCGCAACGTACATATCGGACCTTCGGATTACATCCCCTGGCTTGATGATCGCAAGTGGGCATACGTTCGACTTGAAGGCCGGGCCTTCGGCGATGTTCCGTTGAACTTGGAATACAAGCTTGAAGTTTGGGATTCACCAAACTCGGCTGGTGTAATCATCGACGCTCTTCGTTGCGCCAAGATTGCACTTGATCGTGGGATTGGCGGCCCGCTTCTCTCTCCTTCCAGCTACTTCATGAAGTCCCCACCGGAGCAATACTCCGATGAGACGGCATTTAATCGCGTAGAACAATTCATCACCGGAGAGCTAGAGCGCTGAGATAATTAATTAAAAAGAACCCCGTCCTTTTGGATGGGGTTCTTTTTTTGAGGAAGTAAAAAGGCCCCTAGGTTTCCCTAGGGGCCTTTCCCTCACGGAGAGATGAGGGCTATATCGCCGCGCTATCGTCCGTGCGGCGAAGGTGCATATAACCCAACAGTGCAAGGAGCAGGAAGAGCAAGCCGGTTACAAGGCTCACGATGGTTCCAATTCCAGCAAGGGTTCCAAAGAAGCCGAATGCATAAGCAGTCAGCAAAGTTCCTTGGAGAGCCGTTCCTTTAAACACTGTCTCCACCGTTGCGGCGGCTGATTTAGCTTTTGCTTGAAGGTCTACATTTGTTGGATCGCCAGCCAGGGCAGAATCAGCGGCACGACTGTTATTTGCTGCTACCTCATAGGTTGGATAGTGCGACAAATGGAAGCCAATGTAGTTCTCCGCGTACATTTGGGCTTGCTTCCCAGTTGTCATGATCTTGTTTGCATTGTCTGCGAAAAATTTTGTGACATCGGCAGACTCTTTAGAATTTCCAGTCTTTCCAGGGAAGTGGATCGCTTGCGCGGAAAGTTGTGTCTTCACTGAATCATTGGTGAATGATGCGCCCCAGTTCATCAGACCGGCGACAGTAAGAAATAGCACTGCCAACATCAATCCAATTAGGCTGGCGATGGCATCAAAAGTTCTACGTTTCATTTTCTTCTCTTCTCTCCGAATAACGGTGGAGAAAGCACGGTGTTGCTTAACTCCGAGAGAAGTATTTCGTGAGCCGCTTGAACCTGAGCGTAATTAGGCTAGTGCTAGCCCTAAGCGAAAATGTCAGAGGGATAGCACTTAGAGATAGATCACTTTATGATGGTAAAAGATTAATCCACGTGACGGTTGCAATACGACTTTCCGTCAGGTCCGACTTCCATATGTTGACAAGCGAGTCCTAATCGGTCAAAGGCTTGATCGCCATATTGACTGCGATATGCCAGCGCGAGCAATACTCGAACATTTGTATCGCCATCAGATTTAATTCCGAACGCTCTGGCAACTCTCGAAACTGTATTTTCAATTACTTTTTCGGTGTGAGCGGTTTGCCTGGCAATGGCACCATTGGACATACCTTCACAAAGGTGTTCCGAGACCAGATGCTCAAACGGGGTTAATTCCCGCGTCAAAATTCTAATATCCACGAGGCTCTCCATTCCTTGTAGGACTTAAGTATGCCCTGTTCAAGATCCCTTCCCAACCATATTTTCCACCATAGAATGTGACAATGTCTGAGATCTTGATCGCACAGCAAGGCGCCACCCTCGTTTTAACCCTAAATCGACCAGCAAAGAGGAATGCCCTAACCCCCGGCATGTATGCCTCCTTGACTCAGGCCCTAACGGAGGCAGCAGGAGATTTTGGAATTCGTACCGTCGTTATTACGGGAGCTGGGGGAGCTTTTACCGGCGGCAACGATATTGGCGATTTTCTAAACACTCCACCTACCGGAGCCGAATCACCGGTATTTCGCTTTCTCTATGCCATCCATGAATTTCCAAAACCCCTCATTGCAGCAGTGCGGGGCAATGCCGTCGGAATTGGCACCACCTTATTAATGCATTGCGATCTAGCCTTTGCCTCGGATGATGCCCTCTTCTCGATGCCCTTTGTCTCTCTCGGCTTAGTACCTGAAGCTGGCTCTAGCTTGCTCTTTCCAAGACTCGTCGGTCATGCAAAGGCTTCCGAAATATTTCTAACTGGCAGAAATTTCACTGCCTCTGAAGCTTTAGAGATGAGGCTAATCAATGAGATCTCCGATGATCCGTTAGCGGCGGCGCTTAAGGTTGCCGAGCTAATAGGTAACCAGCCGCCTACTGCAGTAATTAACACCAAAGCTTTACTCAAAAGTGGGCACCATCAAGCAGTCTCTATGGTGATTGATGCTGAAGGTGAACTTTTCCGGATCGCACTAGAGTCGGATGAAGCGCAGATGGCATTTATGAATTTCCTTGCTAAACGATCGAAAGGTTGATTCGGAATGTCTCTCAGCGGTAAGAATATATTTATCACCGGTGGTTCCAGAGGTATTGGCTTGGCCATTGCTAAGCGCGCAGCCGCAGATGGCGCTCGGATTGCAATCGCAGCAAAAACGACCGAACCACACCCAACGTTGCCAGGAACTATTTATTCGGCCGCGGATGAAATTCGAGCGGCTGGGGGAGAAGCGCTTCCGATTCAATGCGATATCCGCGAAGAAGATCAAATAGCAGCCGCGATCGACCAGGCAGCAACAGCTTTCGGTGGCATTGACATTCTCATCAATAATGCGAGCGCAATTAATTTAACCCCAACTGAAAAGACGCCAGCTAAGCGATTTGATTTGATGTTCGATGTAAATGTGCGAGGAACTTTCTTGACCTCGCAAGCAGCTCTGCCCCATCTTAAACTGAGCGCCAAAGCTGGACGAAACCCTCATATTTTGACGCTTTCACCTCCGCTATCGATGAAGGCGAAATGGTTTAAACCACATTTGGCATACACGATGGCTAAGTATGGGATGAGCATGTGCGTATTAGGCATGGCGGAAGAGTTCAAACGAGATCAGATTGCAGTGAATGCGCTGTGGCCTCGAACCGCAATTGATACCGCCGCGCTTGCGATGATTCCTGGCGTTGATACTGATTTTTGCCGTACTCCAGAAATTTTGGCCGATACTGCCTACATCATTTTGAATAGACCAAGCGAAGAATGTTCCGGTAACTTCTTTGTTGATGAAGAGGTATTGGCCTCTGTTGGTATAACCGATCTAGAAAAATATTCAGTCGTACCTGGAACTACCGAATTCCTTTTGGATTTCTTCTTAGATTAATCGGATTAATCGATTTTAAAGCCTTCACCGATCGCACCTAATTCGATTCCAGCCGCTACGTGATCAGTTGTTTCACCACGCGCCAACTGTGCGGAGTGCGCCTTGTTATGCCATCGCTGTTCGACCTTGCCAAAGCGCCAAAGGGCTAAGGCCGCAACCCAAACTACAACGAACATAGCCACGATTATGAAACCAGCTCTATTGATATTGAAGCGAAGGGCGTAATTCCAAAACCCCCCGGTCAGATTTAGTTGGCCAGCAATTACTTGGGCAACTTCTAACCCACCGATAAAAATTGCTACGAGTACTGACAGACCTGTGATCACAATGTTGTAGTAAACCTTGCGAACCGGCCTAGAAAATGCCCAGCCATATGCGAAGTTCATGAATGAACCATCGATGGTATCGAGCAGGCTCATTCCGCCAGCGAAGAGCATTGGCAAACTTAGGATTGCCCACCAAGGCAACCCAGCAACGACTGATGATCCAGCAAGCACTAGTAAAGCAACTTCAGTGGCAGTGTCGAAACCTAATCCAAAGAGAATTCCCAACGGGTACATCTTCCAGCTGCTATCAATGCGCCGAGCAATCGGGCCAAAGAAGCGCATCATGAAACCGCGGGAGTTGAGATGCTTCTCGAGTTCGGACTCGTCGTATTGGCCTTCGCGCATCTGTTTGAAAACTTTTACAACCGAGATCAAAACTACCAAGTTAAGCAGTGCAATAAGCATTAAAAAGGTGCCGCTGATTGAGGTACCGATTAAGCCGGTGTAATGATGCAACGAAGATTTCTCGTTCTTTACTTGGACACCTAGCGACTTTAATCCAAAATTTAGAAGGATGGCCAATGCAGTAACAACGGAGGAGTGACCGAGCGAAAAGAAGAAGCCAACACCCATTGGGCGCTGCCCTTCGCTCATTAATTTACGAGTTGTATTGTCGATCGCGGAAATATGATCTGCATCAAATGCGTGACGCATACCCAAGGTCAGGGCGAGAAAACCAGTTCCCCAACCGAACATGGTCCCATCTGAGAGTTTGTAGTGGCCCGACGTGGCTGCCCACATGAGCAGGGTGCCACCGATTAAAAGAAAGAAGATCACGGCAAACATTGCGGCTAATCGCCGGCGCTCGTCGCCAGAAAGGCCGACTCGCATAGCCTTGATTGGAGATGCCGATACTGCTTCGTTCATTGGCTGACGCCCCTAAGATTTAATTGACTAGTTGCAAACGCTTTGCAGAAAGGTACCCGACCTTTTTCGCTCTCGCCACCTGAATCTGCCTAGAGCCGCCCGGCGCCACGTAGCGCGGTCAAAAAGGCGGATAGTTCGGGGCTCTGAGGGTTAGTGAGCAACGCCTCCGGAGTTCCAACTTCACAAATTCGGCCGTTGTGAAGAAAGAGAACTTCATCGGCGACCTGCCTGGCGAACCCCATCTCATGGGTTGCAATCATCATCGTCATTCCCGATTCCTTAAGTTCGGAAATCAGAGCCAGAACTTCTGCGATCAATACTGGATCCAAGGCGCTAGTGACCTCATCTAGCAGCAAAACTTTCGGACGGTTAATGACAGCGCGAAGGATCGCAACCCGCTGTTGCTGTCCGCCGCTCAAGAGTTCGGGATATTGGTTCGCTTTTTCACTTAGTCCAAATCGGGAAAGAAGGGCCATCGCCTCGGCTTGCGCATCGGCTTGGGATTTCTTATGCACATATCGCGGCGCCAAAGTGATGTTCTGAAGCACGGTCAAATGTGGAAAGAGATTGAAAGATTGAAAGACCGATCCAATTTGAGAACGAACTTGATCGGCATTGACTCCAACTTCGGAGATATCTTCGCCATCTAAGAATATTTGACCATCATCGATCGCTTCAAGCAAATTTACGCAGCGCAAGAGCGTGCTTTTGCCGGAACCGCTGGCGCCAATCAAAACTTTGACACTGTGTTCGGCGAGTGAAATTGAGAGATCTTCTATAACTAAATCATCACCATAAGACTTGCGAAGGTTTCTAATGTCGAGCATTAGTTTGGTCATTGTCTACCACTGCCCCTGATGCTGGCGAGCACGATCTTGTCGCTTGGTTAGCCAATCAGTGAACCTGGTTAACGGAATAGTTAGCGCCACAAAGAGCGCACCCGCAACTAAGTACGGGGTGAAATTGAATGATTGCGCCGTTTCGATTCCGGCAGCTCTAATTGCATCAATAGCTCCCAATACTGAAATCAAACCTGAATCCTTTTGCAGTGAAACCAGGTCATTCAATAATGGTGGGGTAACTTTTCGAAGGGCCTGGGGCAAAATTACAAAACGCTGAGTCTGAGTTTGGCTAAAACCAAGCGCTCTAGCCGCCATTCGCTGCGCTGGATTTACTGCCTCGATACCGGCGCGAATAACTTCGGCCACGTATGCGGAGTAAGTAAGAATCAGGGAAACAGTACCTAGCAAAACGGCGGAATTTGGTAACCATGAAAGTTGTAGACCTGGTATCCCGAGGCCAACTAGAAGTAAGACCAGCAGAAGTGGCAAGCCGCGGAAAATGTCAGTGTAGAGCGCGGCGATAAGCCTTAGGGGATAGAGGACTGGGCTTTTGGAGGTTCGAATAATTGCAATCAAGAGTCCGAAAATTAAAACAAATACTTCGGCAATCAGCATTACCCGCAGATTCAACCAGAGACCAGTTAACACGTGAGGCAGAGCGCTCCAGGCGTAGTGGGCGCTGAAAAAAGAGGCTCTAACTCGATCAAATCCAGGAGCCCCCGAGATTACGACGACAATTATGAACCCGACAACTGTGGTGCTTGCGATTGCTAACCAGGTAGAACGCCGAGAGGCCAAACGTCGAGCCGCCTCCCGCTGCAATCGCAGCGGTGAAGGAAGGTAGGACATCTGGCCTCCGATGTATCAGTGAGGGAGCAGATTACTTCAGAACAGGTGCACCTGCGGTATTTGACAGCCACTTGGCGGCGATTGACTTTAAGGAGCCATTCGCGCGCAGTGCATTAACTGCGGTGGTCACACAACCAGTGATTGGATTTGCCTTTGAGAGGACCAAACCAAATTGCTCCGCTCCGGATTTTGGTGCGAACTGGCCGACGATGATGCCATTCTTCAATTCGGCCGCGGTGATGTAAAAGGCGGTAGGAAGATCAACAACGAGCCCATCAATCTGCCCATTAACTAATGATTGCTTGGCGATGTCATTGTTATCAAAGACCGCCGGTGCTTTCTTTGGCTTAATTGTCTTGGTAATTGTCGTGTATGAAGTGGTGCCAACTGCAGCGCCAATCTTGGCATTTGCCAGATCAGACAAAGTCTTTGCCCCGGCGATCTTCGAAGTTTTAGTTGCGATTAGCGCTTGAGCTACATCGTAATAACCGGATGAAAAATCAACGGCTTTCTTACGTTCTGGGGTAATTGATACTTCGTTGATATCGAAGTCGAAAGATTTCTTTCCTGGTTGAATCACGGTGTTGAAAGGAGCCTTCACCCAAACAACCTTCGCTGCTGGATAACCTAATTGCTTTGCTACGGCGTAAGCGATAGCAGATTCGAAACCTTTGCCATTCGAAGGTGTGTTACTATCAAACCAAGGACCGTAAGCCGGATCGTCAGTGCCGACCGTGATAACTCCAGTTTTAACAGTAGCAAGGGCGCCAGCCTTACAAGCGGCGGCGGCGTTGCTTACTGATGCGGTTGAGAGTCCTACCAGCCCGGCAGTTCCAATCGCAGTTAAGGCGGCAAGAGCAATGGTTAGTGTTCTTTTCACGGGTCTACCTTTCGAGGGAGTTTCGGCGCTGACGGGTCATCTAAGTAAGATTGACCTAGCGGAACACTAGCAAAGAGCCCTCCGGAGGAAAATATGCGAGTAATTCGCACAAGTCGAGTAGTTGCCGCCCTCGCTCTTTTGCTGATATCACTTCCGACGGCCGCACAGGCGCACACGACGCTCGCATCGGCGATACCAGCCGTCAATAGTTCGGTTTCAGTGTGGCCCAAAAATATTTCATTGACATTCGCGGAGGACCTTCAAACCTTTGGCAAGCAAGAAGTTAATTTTTTGACTGTGACAAATGCGGCGGGGGAGCTCGTTAGCACCGGTCCAATCAAAGTTGATAAGAGCGTAATTACCTCATCGCTTTTACCTAATTCAACCCAAGGGATTGTCCTAGTCAATTATCGGGTGGCAGCAGCCGACGGACATGTTGTTGAGGGGGAGTACACCTTCACCTATGGAAAGAGCTCGGAGGTTACTCCGAGCTCTTCACCACTTGCTGTTGCTTCCGTGCACGCTCACGGCAGCAATCAAAACTTGCTGATATTCGCTAGCTCAACGATTTTGATTGTCATCGCCCTCCTGTTTGGTTGGTGGGCTTATCGTCGAGAATCGAACTAGTTAACCAACCGCGGCCATTTCATTCTCAACCAAGGAATCTTTTCCAACGTTGATGAATAAGAACGAAACGATTGCTGCGAGTAGTAGGAAGCCGGCGCCAAATTCAAAGGCGATCGAAAACCCGTGTACTTGAGAATAGATGCCCGTGTCTTTGCCGAGGGCGCCATGGCTCTTTGCATAAGAAGTCGCCGAGTTAATAGCAACCGTATTAAGCAAAGCAGCACCGAGGGAACCACCAATTTGTTGGCTGGTATTAATCATGGCGCTAGCAACACCGGCATCATGTAGCCCGGCATTGTGAAGTCCGGTGCTGGCGCTAGGAATAAAGAAGAGCGCCATTCCGGAGCTAATAATTAACATGGCAGGCAAAATATGGGGTGCGTATGAGGAGGTAGGAGTGATCTTCGAAAGGAAGAGAAGTCCTACTGCTGCAACAGCCAGCCCTGTTGTCATCAAAGGTCGAGGGCCAACCTTGGGAAGCAATTGAGCTGCAACGCCGGCGAACATGATTACGCCCATTGAGAATGGCAAGAATGCGAAGCCGGAACGCAATGAAGAATAATGAAGGACGCTCTGCATGTAGATGCTCAAGAAGAGGAACATTGCAAATAATCCGGTACCTACTAGGAGTGCTGCGATATAAGAGCCACCGCGATTTCGCTCCGTCAAAACTCTAAGCGGAAGGAGCGGATTTTTAACTTGAGTTTGAATCAAGATGAAGGCAACTAAAAGAATTGCTGCCAGAATAAAGAACTCGTAAGTTCCCTTGTTGCCCCAACCCTTTGTGGCTGCTTGGCTAAAACCATAAACCAAAGAGACTAAACCTAAAGTTGCGGTAATCGCACCGGGAATGTCATAACTGCGGTTTCCGGCAGCCTTTGATTCATGAATGAAAGGAACTGCAAGTGCCACGGCGATTAGCGCAATTGGAACGTTAACGCCTAAGCACCAACGCCAGTTGGCATATTCAGTCAAGGTACCGCCAAGAATCAAACCAATTGCCGCGCCGCCACCCGAGATTGCGCCATAAACACCAAAGGCGCGAGCGCGCTCTTTTGGAATTGAGAAAGTTACGTTAATCAGCGAAAGTGCAGCGGGCGCGAGCAGCGCACCAAAGGCACCTTGCAAAGCTCGAGCTCCGAAGAGCAGCGCTTGAGTTGATGCGATGCCACCTAAAGCAGATGCGCCGGCAAAACCAAGAAGACCAATGATGAAGATCTTCTTGCGACCAACGAAGTCCGCGATTCGGCCCCCGAGAAGTAGGAGACTTCCAAAGGCTAGGGAGTATGCGGTCACAACCCATTGGCGGTTTGCATTTGAAATGTGCAGCGCCTTTTGGGCGCTTGGAAGTGCGATATTTACGATGGAGGCATCAAGCACAACCATCAATGATGCGATCGCGATTACTAGAAGTGCGCGCCAACGATTTGGATCAAGTCCATCTTCAATTCGTTCTTTGGTCATGAGTGGTGCCCCTTAATTGCTCGGTGCTATATCAACTGATGTAGTCATTGTGTAGCGAATTTAAGTTAATGAACGGTATCGTTCTCTATATGGTTAGGTTAACAAATCCGGTTAAGGAACGCAACCGTTCCCTAGAACAACTCGCCGAGGAGTCCTATTGCCCCATGCGTCGGCGCGGTGATTCGCTTTTAACCGCCATCTTTCAGGCGACAATCTCGCTTTTGGCAGAGGTTGGCTATTCGGCACTTTCGCTGGAGGCCGTTGCCCATAGGGCTCACACTGGGAAGGCGAGCCTCTACCGGCGTTGGGCCTCAAAAGTTGACCTAGTTGTTGATGCTCTGGATTACGAGATCAATAAGTGCGAAATTCCTCTGGATTTAACCGATCTTCGGGCTGGGTTGCTTCTAAAAATCAATTCCATGGCAACTGCCTTTGCCGGAGATCTTGGCCAAGCGATGGCGGGCTGCATCTCGGAATTTCAACGCGAACCCAAATTGCAGCAGGCGGCGGAGGAGAAGATCATCAACCCCCGAAAAGCCGCGATGGCGCAATCTTTAAACGAGGGGATCGCTGCTGGGAAGATCAGGCCAAATATCCCACCAATGGTCGTTGACCTACCGGTGGCTTTTATGATGCACTCGATTTCTTTCGTAGGTCGCTCGCCCAATGAAGCTGAGATCACCAATTTTGTCGACACCGTCATGTTGCCCTTACTTACAAATTCTTAGGCTTTACTACCCCAACTCTCAGGTCAAACTCGCCGAAACCAAGCGCCAGCTTCTCGTATTCTTGGCGCCACACTCGCAATCGGTAGCAAAGGGGTAATGAAATGAGAGTTACCTACGCTTACCGAGTTGTAGCTTCAACTTTGGGGGGTTGATGAGCGATCAGTCGACCTTTGGGTCAGATAAACCCTCACCAGAGGAGGTGTTAAGTGATGCCCTTGCCAACGCTCGCCGTGGCGACGAGGCGGGATTTACCATCCTTTGGCGACATCACAACTCCAAGTTGACTCGCTTCGCCCAATCTCGGCTAGTCAATAGCTCTATCGACGCCGATGAAATTGTCTCGGAGACCTGGCTTAACGTCGCTCGCGATCTTCGCAAGTTCGAAGGCGGCCCCTCAGAATTTGCGGCCTGGCTTTACACGATTGCTCGCCATCGAATTATTGATGCCGTGCGAATTCGAGACCGTCAGGTGCGACCAACGGAAGAGTTAGAAGAAGCTTTCTGGATTCCGAGCGCCTTAAATGTAGAGCGAGAATTTGCTGGGACTGAAGAGGTCCGACGAATCGTCGCTGCAATCCAAAAGTTACCCCCGGCACAAAGTGAAGTCTTGTTGCTTCGAATTGTCTCTGACTTGTCCGTGGAAGAGACGGCAAAGGTAGTTCGAAAGAACGCTAATTCAGTTCGAGTTTTGGCTCATCGAGGGCTAGCCACCTTAAGAGAATCGTTAGGGGGTGCATCCGCTCATGAATAACAATGAAATCAATTCCCCCGACGATTTCGCTAATGATCCGTTATTCGAATCACTTCGAGCCTTTGCTGCCGAACCAGTAACCGCTCGCGAAAGCGACCTTTCGGAACTCTTGGTGGCATTTAGAAGTGCCAAACCGAAAGCTGCGCGAAAGATTACAAAGGGGATTGCCTTCCCAGCAATTTTCATCGCGTTAGCAATCCCGTCGCTGGCTTATGCCGGCGTGCTCCCAGAACGTGTCAGCCATCAGATCGAAGGCTTCATTCATACCGTTTCCAAGCCAGTGGTATCGGTTGCCCATAAAATTGCCTCACTTACGACGGACACAACCAGTCCAAGTTCAACGCCGGCAGCTTCACCGCTGCCAAGTACGAGCAAAAGCTCGGACTCGACGCCATCTCAAACTCCTTCGACGCAACCTTCATCTGAGGATTCCAAGAACACTCCGACTCCGGCAAAGAGTGCTGAGCCAGTTCCGGTTCCCGTAGTTAAACCAGATCCAAAGCCGACTCATTCAGAGAGTGAGCAACACGAAAAGTCACCAACGGTGAGCGCTAGCCGGTCTGCCGAGGAGAGCCATAAAGCCGAGGGTTCACCAAAACCGTTGCCATCGATTTCAGGGAGCAATAAGGGTGAGGGCGAATCTGAGCACTCGAAATCCCCGACACCAAGGCCTTCATCAACAACTAGAACTGAGTCGGAACACTCAAAATCTCCCAGCCCAAGGCCCTCTTCAACGAGCCAGTTGGGCTCGGTTCCTGGGGGCGGAGAACATGAGACAGATGACTGATAGTTGGCGTAATGAAATAGAAAGCTAGTCCGCTTTAATAATCAGGAGCGTCGGTTCCAACCCTCAAGGGAGCCGGCGCTTTCTCTTTTCCAAAAGCTGGCTAGATTTCTACGATCTCTAGATCAAGGCTCTCGCGATTGATTACCAATAGACGATGGTTAGGCAACTCTTTCCAATCGTGCTGATCCCAGCCAGAGGAGGCAACCAATACGCCCCGCTCATCGGCACGGTAGGCCAGCTCGTAATAATCTGGCGGAAAATCTCCGGGTATTTTGGCGTTGTTATGCTCGCTGATCACCAAATAATATTTAGGTGTTAGCAACATGGCATTCAAACTTGAGAAGGTGCAGTTCTCGCGAATTTGTCGGACACCTTCAAGAACTCCGTCAATCAAACCTGCAGTTCTAACTCGAGAGAGCAACAGATAAAAGTAACGCTCGGAATCAGTATCGCCGCGGAGTTCGCCAAATAAATCAACATCGATAAATGGATCTAAGCTCTCTTTAGGCATAATGCCACCGTTATGAATAAAGGAGAGCTCTTTGTAACTAAACGGATGGGTATTCTCTTCGACAACTTCAAGACCGGCTGTTGCCCAGCGAAAGTGGAGCAACGCACCATCACTCTTTAGCGTTTTAGCGGAATCCAAAAATTTAGGGCTATCAATAGCTGGAGTTGGTTCTAACACAACGGTGGTCGGATGATCGCCATTAATTGCTGCGATGCCCCAACCATCATTATGAACTGATGAGAGCGCCGCAAATTGCTCGAAATTAGGGCCAGAGATTTCAGAGAGCGTGGTCTCTGTTGGTGAAACGTAACCCATCAAACGGCACATGCGGAGCTCCTTCAAATTACCCAAAGCAAATTGCTTAGTAGAAAGTATCCACTATTTTAAGCCAGAAATTACTCCGAGAGCGCAGTTACATATGCTCCACTTATTCCGCCTTTAACCCGAAAAGTTGGCCGCGGTAATAAATTCTTAGATTTGAGTGTCGAAGAAAACATTCTTGGTCTCGGTAAAGGCGTCCAGTGCGTCGGGTCCGAGTTCGCGTCCCAAACCGGATTGTTTGTAACCGCCAAATGGCGTCCAATAGCGAACTGAGGAGTTGGAGTTAACCGACAAGTTTCCCGCTTCGATTCCTCGCGAGACCCGAACGGCGCGACCAATATCGCGCGACCAAATTGAGCCGGATAATCCGAATTCCGAATCATTGGCTAAACGAATCGCATCGGCTTCATCTTCGAAAGCCATGACAGAAACAACCGGGCCGAATACTTCTTCGCGGTAGGCGCGGTCCTCGGTGCTCTTTGGCATCAAAACTGTCGGCGGGAACCAGAAACCATCGCCGGCAGGAACAGATCCTTGGAATGCGATTGGCGCATCGGAAGGAACATATTCCTTAACTCTGGCCAAATGTGCGGCGGTGATAAGTGGACCCATTTCGGCGGTATCCAGTGCGGGGTCTTCAACGCGAAAGGCTTTTACGGCCACTTCGAAAAGTTCCATGAAGCGATCAAAGACGGAACGTTGCACCAAGATCCTAGATCGCGCGCAGCAATCTTGCCCAGCATTATCAAAGACCGCTCCGGGTGCGCCGGCCGCTGCTTTTTCTAGGTCGGCATCGTCAAAAATTACGTTGGCGCTCTTGCCACCCAATTCAAGCGTTAATCGTTTCACTTGATTAGCGCAGCCTTGCATGATGTGTTTGCCAACTTCAGTCGATCCCGTAAATACGATCTTGCGTACAGCGGGATGAGTTACAAAACGTTCGCCGACAATGCTGCCCTTGCCAGGGATAACGTTAAATACACCTTCAGGAATTCCGGCTTCAAGGGCAAGTTCGCCTAAGCGAATCGCAGTTAATGGCGTAACTTCAGCGGGCTTAAGAACGACGGTATTTCCGGCAGCCAGCGCTGGGCCAAAGCCCCAACCAGCGATCGGCATTGGGAAGTTCCACGGAACGATAATTCCAATAACGCCCAACGGCTCTTTAAAAGTAATGTCGATGCCATTTGGAACTGGGATCTGTCGGCCGAACAAACGCTCAGGCGCTGCGCTGTAATAGTTCAAAACATTGGCAACATTTCCAGCTTCCCAGCGGGCGTTACCAATGGTGTGACCCGAATTTAAAACCTCAAGTTGTGCCAACTCTTCATTGTGCTCTTCGACAATAGCCGCGAAGCGGCGAAGTAATGTCGCTCGATCACCGGGGGAGACTAAACGCCAACTTTGAAAGGCACGGTTAGCCTTCTCAATAATCACATCAGTTTCGAAAATATCAGCCAGGTGCAATTCTTGAACGGGCTTGCCGGTGGTTGGGCTAATTATTGTGTAAGTAGTCATTGCTCTTTTCCTGATAGAACTTAAGTTGGTTGTTACATCCGTTCGAAGCTGCGAACTCGCTCCCAGTCAGTCACGGCGCGAGAATACGCGTCGATCTCAGTATCTGCCATGTGGGTGTAATGCTTTTGAACATCGGCGCCGAAAGTCTTCGTAACCCACTCGCTGTTGGCCCAAAGATTGCGAGCTTCAGTTAGCGAAGTCGGGAAGCGCGAGGTTTCAAGTGCATAGGCATTGCCCGTAAAGATTGGCTCTAGTTCAAGATTCTTTTCGATGCCATCAATTCCGGCGGCGACCATTCCGGCAACAGCAAGGTAAGGATTTACATCTCCGCCCGGAACCCGGTTCTCAATTCGAAGGCTTAAACCTTGACCAACCAGACGAAGCGCACAGGTTCGATTATCTCGACCCCACTTAATTGCCGTTGGTGCAAAAGTACCGGCTTGATAACGCTTGTAAGAGTTGATGTTAGGCGCAAACAGAAGTGCTAATTCGCGCATATGTGATTGTTGACCCGCCAAGAATGCTCGACCCAGTACTGACATGCCATCGCCAGCTTCACCAGCCATAACGGCGTTGCCTTCAAGATCGCGGAAGGAGAGATGGATGTGGCAGGAGTTGCCTTCGCGTTCGTTGAACTTTGCCATAAAGGTTAAGGAGCAGCCTTGTTCGGAAGCGATCTCCTTAGCACCCATCTTATAAATCGAGTGGTTATCGCAAGTTGTTAGCGCCTCTTCATAGCGGAAGGCAATTTCGTGTTGCCCAAAGTTGCACTCACCCTTTGCCGATTCCACGATCAAGCCTGCGCCATCCATATTGAGGCGAATTGCTCGGAGTAGTTTTTCAGCTCGAGCAGTACCAGTTAGCGAATAATCGACGTTGTACTGATTGGCGGGGGTTAAACCGGTGTAGCCCTTGTCCCACGCCTCTTCAAAGGTCTCTTTAAATACTATGAACTCAAGCTCGGTGCCGCAAAGGGCCACCATTCCCGCTTTGTGGAGTCGCTCAAGCTGGGTCTTTAGGACGGTTCGAGGTGAGACGGAAATTCCGTGGTGGTGATGGTCAACAAAATCGGCAATGACCATGGCAGTGCCTGGGTGCCACGGGAGGTAGCGAAGAGTTTCGAAATCTGGATGCATCCCCATGTCGGCATATCCGGTGTCCCAGGAAGAAATGTCATAACCCTGAACGGTATTCATATCGATATCGACCGCTAATAAGTAGTTGCAACCTTCGGTGCCATTCTTGATCGTGTCTTCGATAAAGAAGGGGGCGTGAATCCGCTTTCCTTGAAGGCGACCTTGCATGTCGGTGGCGCCAACTACGACGGTATCGATCTTTCCTGATGCGACATCAGCCTTTAATTGATCCAAGGTGAGTCTTTTACCCATGAGTGTCATGTTTTTCCTCCTGCGCGTGAGCATTCCACAAGAAATTGGGAATGCAAGCATCTTTAGGCGGGGGGAGTGCTACCTCAATTTGGCGTGACATGCACTCATGAACAACTTATGAAGCGAAAAGTTGATAACTGGATTTCTGAACATTTCTGTGAATTCATCCCGCGGGTGCTGGTAATCACAGATGTGAGGGAGCACACTCTGCATAACTTCTAGAAGGGGATATGAATGTCGAATCAGACTCAAGGCGATGACGAGGCCCGGTTAGCCGCCCTCGGTTACAAGCAGGAACTTCACCGAACTTGGTCGGGTTTCTCAAACTTCGCAATTTCGTTCTCGATCATCTCAATCTTGGCTGGGTGCTTTACCACCTTTGCTCAGGCTTGGAACAACGGCGGTCCGGTAGCAATCTCCATTGGTTGGCCCGTTGTTTCTGCCTTTATTTTGATCATTGGTTTCTGTATGTCCGAACTTGCCTCCGCCTTCCCAACATCTGGTGGTATCTACTGGTGGGCATCCAAACTCGGTGGTGCTAAAGCTGGTTTCTACACCGGTTGGTTGAACTTGGTTGGCTTGGTCTCAGTAACCGCATCTGTAGGTTACGGCGTCACCTTCTTCATCAATACCTTGCTCGGTTTCTACTTCCCAGGTTTTGAAGCCAAATTTATGGGTGGCGACTACATCAAGCAGCAATTCGTTCTCTTCCTGATCATCATTTTATTCGCCACTTTGATTAACATATTTGGCCACCACTTGTTGGCGGTCTTCAATAACGTATCGGTTTGGTGGCACGTCTTTGGATCAGCGATCATCATCTTGGTGATGTTCTTGAAGCCAGCTCACCATCAATCCCTAAAGTGGATCTTCACCACGCAAATCAATAACTCTGGTTTTGCAAGTGGCGGTATTCATAGTTTCTGGATTTATATTATGCCGCTTGGTTTATTGCTAACGCAGTACACCATCACGGGCTTTGATGCCTCCGCGCACTTGTCCGAAGAGACGCATAACGCACATATCAATGCCGCTAAGGGAATTTGGAAGTCGATCTTCTACTCAGCAATCGGTGGTTATCTTCTACTTCTATCGTTCCTGTGGGCAGCAACAAATGTCGATGTAATCAACTCAACCGATCCAAAGGTAAATCCCTTCGGAATCGGCAGCGTAATTGCGATCATCGACGGAGCTCTTGGTGGTGGCGCGCTCTTTAAGTTCGTCATTCTCATTACAACTGTTGGTCAAATCTTCTGTGTCTGTGCTTGCTTAACTTCTTGCTCTCGCATGATGTACGCCTTCTCACGTGACGGCGCACTTCCAGCAAGCAAGACGCTTCGCAAGGTCAACGCAAAGGGCACACCATTTAATGCGGTAATTGTTTCAGCCGTAGCCGGTGTCATCATGACACTTCCTGCTCTCTACAAGAGTTCTGCCGGCGTGCCAACCGCTTTCTACGCGGTTGTTTCAGTTTGCGTAATCTCTTTGTATCTATCGTTCATGATCCCAATCTTCTTGCGTTTGAAGGCTGGTTCCTCATTCCAGGTAGGCGCGTGGAACTTGGGTTCGAAGTACAAGTGGATGTGCACCGCAGCCGTTGCTGAGATCGTTGTCATCTCGTTCTATTTCATCTTGCCAACCTCACCAGCGGGAACGCCTGGAAATAAGGCTTTCAACTGGACCGCAGTAAACTACGCGCCAATTTTGACTGGTGGCGTACTTATCGGCATCTGGATTTGGTGGCATCTTTCAGCAAAGAAGTGGTTCAAGGGACCAATCTCCAACCTCTAAACAGAACCTAAAATCAGTAACGCCCCACTTGGAAAATCAAGTGGGGCGTTACTTTTTTAGTCAACCTAAAACTAAGCGACCCCAATTTTGTATGACTGGTTTCCAGATTCGGGCCAATTCGGCTTCGGCCGCCGCCATCTCATGTTCGACGGTGTGCTTACCTGATTCGATAAAAGCGTTATCGGCGTGCGATTCCCAATCTTGAATGATGCTGGTGTCGATCTCGGGGTGAAATTGAACTGCGTAAGTCCTCTCGCCGATTCGATAGATCTGATTGGGACACAAAGCGCTGGATGCCAGGTGAACTGCAGCAGGTGGAAGCACTTGAACAAAGTCTTCATGCCACTGCGCAACCAAGGCGCCAGAATCGACGGTCAAGATTGGATCTGATTCACCATCGGCCGAAAGCTCGATTGAGTAAATCCCAATTTCACCAACTTCAGCGCGGGCAACAGTGCCGCCAGTCGCCTCGGCCAATAATTGCGCGCCTAGGCAGATCGCAAAGACTGGAATATTTCGGGCAACCGCATCGGCCAGAAGTGCGCGCTCATTGGGAAGCCAATCAGCAATATGGTCATCAAGTGCGCCCATATGTCCACCCAGCGGCATCAAACCTGCGATGCCATCAGGAACTGTGGCGGGTACAAATTCCCCTTCAAAGGCGCGAAGAATTTTGATTTCAAAACCAATCTCCATCAACCAGCGACCCGCCAAATGTGGGGGATCGGTTGGATCATTCTGAATTGCGAGAATGACTGGCTTAGACATTGTGGCTCCTGAAAATTAGAGAAAAAGGGCTAGCTGCGAATTCTAGAGCTAGTTGGATCAAATAGCGGTTCGGCGCAGATTGTACCCGGGTGCCAATTGCCAAAGAACTCGACCTCGACGACATTTCCAACTATTGCCTGCGAAATTGGCAGATAGGCGTAGCCAATTGCTTTGCCCAAGGTGTACCCCTGGCCGCCGCTCTTAACGCGGCCAATGATCGCGCCCTGGTAGCGAATCGGTTCGTTGCCCAGTGGCACCTGGCGAATATCGTCAAAGGTGATGGCAACTAATTTGCGTATCGGTGTCGGATTTTCCAACAAAGCGCGGCGGCCGTGAAAATCTTCTTTCGCCATTGCTACGGCAAATTCCAGACCGGCTTCCAATGGCGTTGTTTCGGTGTTGATTTCGCCACCCCATGCTCGGTATCCCTTTTCGAGCCGAAGCGATTCGATTGCACGATATCCGCACGGGCGCGCTCCCAACGGTTCGCCGGCGCTCCAAAGCGATTGCCAGATTTCTGCACCAATTGCAGTTGGTAAATAAAGTTCCCAACCTAATTCACCAACATAAGTAATTCTTGTCGCCCGAACCAAATGGCCTGCAATTTCAATAATTCGAGAGTGCATAAAGGGGAAATTGGTGGCGGATAGGTCATAAGTTGTCGTCGCCTGCAGGATCTCGCGAGCCTTTGGTCCCCAAATTCCAAAGACCGCCAGCGTAGTTGTAGCGTCTTTTATAACGACATCTTCGTAGTTGAGTTCGCGCCGCATCTTTTCCAGCCAGCCAATGTCATGTGGACCAAATGCGGTGCCGGTAACGATCATGAACTCGTTTGGGGCAACGCAAGTTACGGTGTAATCGGATTCGATCCCACCGCGCGAATTAAGGGCTTGGGTGTAGATCGTTCGATCAACGCCCTTATCAATGTTGTTAGCGCAAACTAAATTCAAGAATTCGCTGGCGCGATCTCCGGTGATTGAAATCTTCACAAAAGAGGATTCGTCATAAAGCCCAGCGACTTCACGCGTTGCTCGATGTTCCTCTTGCACTGCAGGCGACCAATTCTTGCCAGCCCAACCATAAGGACGAGTGCTCTCATCTGGCTTTTGTGCGGCGTAATGATTTACCCGCTCCCAGCTGGCTTTCTCGCCGAAGGTTGCGCCGTGTTCGGCATGCCAGTCATATATCGGTGATTTCTTCGCGGGGCGCGCAGATAACCGTTCCTCAAGGGGATAGTGGATGTCGTAATACTGTTCGTAATTTTCTTGAATTCGATCCAGAGTAAATGCTGGTGATTTGTAGGATTCTCCAAAGCGCTTGATATCCATGTGCCACAAATCCATAGTTGGTTCTTTTGCAATAATCCACTCCGCGACAACTTTCCCAATGCCACCAGCTCCAGCAATTCCATGTGCACAGAAACCAGCGGCAACATAGAAGCCACCGACGCTAGTTTCACCCAAGCAGAATTCGTTGTCAGGCGTGAAACCCTCCGGGCCATTGATGAAATTCTTAACACCTATGTCGGCCATTTTTGGAATGCGTTTTTGGGAGTTAATTGCAATCTCTTCAAAACGTTCCCATTCTTCGGGAAGTAACTTTCCATTGAAGTCCGCTGGTATTGAATCCAAATGTTCGCGCGAAGCGGTCCAAGGTCGGGATTCGCGTTCATAGCCGCCCATAACTAAGCCGCTCACTTCTTGGCGGAAGTAGATCAACAGATCAGGGTCGCGAAGTGATGGCAGCGCAGGAGTTCCGGCGGGAAGGAAATTTTCGGTTATTAAATATTGATGGCTCATTGGAACAATCGGAATTCGAACATCTGCTAATCGCCCGATTTCCGGGGCAAACATGCCGCCACAATTGACCACGATCTCAGCTTCGATAAAGCCCTTGTCGGTTTGAACGCCAGTCACCCGTCCAGCCTTAGTAGAAATGGCAGTGACTCGAGTATGAGTAAAGATTTGCGCACCATTCTTTCGCGCTCCGCTGGCTAACGCCTGCGCCAACTGCGATGGATCTACTTGACCATCTGTCGGCAGGTAGCAGGCTCCAACCACGCCATCTAAATCAATTAGCGGGAAGAGCTCCTGTGCCTCTTTTGGTGAGATCTCGTGAAGGTTTAAGTCAAAGGTTCGAGCCCAGCCGATTTGTCGGCGGATCTCTTCCATGCGTTCGGGACTGGAGGCTAGTTTGATCGAGCCACATTCTTTCCAGCCCGGGGGTGTATCTGAGAGTTCAAGTTCCCGGTACAGGGCGACCGAGTGCATATTCATCTTGGTAAGAGTGGGATCGGCTCTTAGTTGGCCAACCAATCCCGCCGAGTGAAAGGTGGAGCCGCTGGTCAGGTCACTACGGTCTAGAAGAACCACATCGCGTTCGCCCATGGCCGTCAGGTGATAGGCCACGGAAGTGCCACCAACTCCGCCACCAATAATTACTATTTTTGCTCGGGTCGGGAGCTCGTTAGAAGCCATAGTTGAAATGTATCCTGCGCAAATGGCTTTGTCTCCAAGTGAGAACGATGCGGCGCAACTGGAACTTCAGTATGGCACTTTGCTAGACCAGTCTGCTTTTCTCAAGGATCGAACCAACCTTCAAGAACTCTCGGGTGGCTTAACTAATCGCAATATTGCGATCACTACTCCAACCGGAAAATACGTTGCTCGAATCTCAAGCAATGACTCCTCGTACCTTTCCATTAACCGAGATTCAGAGTTTGCTAATACCAAAGTCGCAGCTGAATCAGGAGTCGGAGCTCCCGTCTATGACTTTCTTCCAGGGCAAGGGCTTTTAGTGATTGGCTACTTAGATGGTCACACCTTCGACTCTGGACAGGTCCGAAGTAACCTGGATCGAGTTGCCATCGCCTGTCGGAAATTACACACGGGAAAAATGTTTGACCGCGAATTCAATATGTTCGATATTCAACAGAGCTACCAAAAAATCGTATTAGAGAAAGGATTTCGAATCCCGAGCGATTATCAAGAGTTGAGCGGCGAAGTTAAACATCTAAAGCGGGTATTAGCAGTTAACTCCGAGCCGTTGGTCCCGTGTAACAACGATCTCCTTCCAGGAAACTTTATTGACAATGGGACGGATATCTTTCTGATCGACTACGAGTATTCGGGAAATAATGATCGCTGTTTTGAACTCGGTAACATTTGGTCTGAGGCGGTACTTGAAACCGAAGCGCTGGAGGAACTAGTTACGCATTACTTCGAAGGCGATCGCCCGGAACAATTTGCGCGCGCTTGGTTATACGCGGTGATGGCAAAATATGGTTGGACGCTATGGGCTTCGATTCAAGATGGCATTTCTAGTATTGATTTCGATTTCTGGAATTGGGGAATGGAAAAATACGAGGATTCACGGCGACTTTTTGCCTCGGCGCGTTATAACGAGATGCTAGAAATGGCTCTCAAGTAGCCCTTTGGGATTGGATCTTTTTTCAAAAAACATCCAAATGCTTCCCTCTTTTTCAGGGAAATTGCCCTAAAGTCAGCCAAAACCGCTAATGATAGGTGAAGATTCAACGACTTTCTGATACCTTCACCAACAAGAAACTGCTCTTGTACCCAAGTGCAGCCACCTAACATAAAGGAGAATGTTCGCAAAAAATTGGCTTCGGCCAACTAATAACGCGATCACATTTCTAAAATGACCTGAACTCTAGAACCTCAAACGTTTCGCAAGTTACCAAAGAATGCCCGTCCTGTTGACCGAACCAAGGTAGCAAAATTATTGGCTTCGGAATGGGAAAATTTCACTAAATCAACGCTCGCCTCTGGCCTTGAAAACACCTTAGCTCACCAAAGCATCCCAATGGGAGTGCCATCTAGTTTTCAACACTGGGATCCATATCCAATCTCGATCGTCTCTGCAAAAGGCGCGTACATGACCGATGTCGATGGTCGCGAGCTCTTGGATCTCTCAATGGGATTCGGCGCGATGTTGGCCGGACACTTGAACCCAGAGGTTGTTAAAGAGACTAAGGCTTCATTGGAACAAGGAACTCTCTTTGTTACGCCATCTCCAATTTCTCGAAATGGTGCTGAGCTTCTGTGCAAGCGATTCAATATCGATCAAATCAGATTCGCCAACTCGGGAACTGAAGCGACGATGTACGCAGTGCGCCTTGCAAAGGCATTCACTGGCAAGCCAGCGATTGTAAAAATAGAAGGTGGCTACCACGGCAGCTATGACCCGTTAACTGTTTCGGCAAAACCAGCGCTCTCTGAAGCTGGCCCAGCCGATGATCCAAATCCAGTAATTACCCCAGGAACAAATCCAGGTGTGGTTTTCGTAGTTCCCTTCAATAACCTTGATGCACTTGAGCGTCGCTTTGTTTCAGATGCACCTTCAATTGCTTGCCTAATCATGGAACCAGTTCTTGAGAACTTGGGAATTGTTCTTCCTGACGAAGGCTACCTAGCTGCTGTTCGCGCGCTGTGCGATCAGTACGGCGTCTTGCTAATTTTCGACGAAGTGAAGACAGGTTTGACGGCTGGCCCACAGGGGGCAGCACAACGAATCGGTGTAAAGCCAGATCTAATTTGTCTTGCCAAATCAATTGGTGGTGGATTGCCATTGGCCGCTTTTGGTGGTCGCAAAGAGATCATGGATGCGGTTGCCGACAATCGCATGGCGCACTTTGGTACCTTTAACGGAAATCCATTGGCCATGGCTGGTGTTCGCGCTATGGATCGACTCTGCACAGTTGAAGCACTTGGTGAGGCGGAACGGCTTAACTATCAAGCGCTAAACCGTATTACTGAAATCATCGATGAGTACGAACTTCCAGCTCACACGGTTGGCTTCGGGATCAAGGGGTGTGTTACTTGGTCAGAAGAGCCAGTTCGTAACTATCGAGATTACAAAGCTACTGATTTTGCAGTAGCTGAACTTTCTTGGTTATGGTCACTTAACCGTGGCATCATCACGCCTCCGGGACTTGATGAGCAATGGTTAATCAGCTTGGCTCATGGCCAGAAAGAGATTGATCGCTTAGTTGAAGATTTCCGTGAAATTGCGGTTGCACTTCGAAGCTAAGCAGTAATTATTCCAAGGCGATGAGATCTAGATAGGACTCGTTCCACAGATCCTCATCGCCATCTGGAAGTAGCAATACTCGATCAGGCTTCAACGCGCGGACTGCGCCCTCATCGTGGCTTACCAAAACAACAGCACCTTGATATTCGCCAAGCGCCGCCAAAATTTCATCGCGCGAAGCTGGGTCCAAGTTATTTGTCGGCTCATCCAGTAACAGCACGTTTGCCGATCCAACCACTAGCGTTGCCAAGGCCAACCGAGTTCGTTCGCCGCCCGAAAGAACTTTCACCGGTTTGTGAACGTCATCGCCGGTAAATAGAAACGAACCCAAGACTTGTCGTGCTTGTGGCTCGCCAATTTTCTCGCCCGAAGCCAACATATTTTCCAGAACCGTTCGTTCGAAATCCAAAGATTCGTGCTCCTGGGTGTAGTAACCGATCTTTAAGCCGTGACCATGAACAACTTCACCGGTATCGGACTCTTTATCGCCACCCAAAATTCCAAGCAGGGTCGTCTTACCAGCGCCATTCAATCCCAAGATCACCACGCGAGAACTTCGATCGATCGCTAAATCAACATCGGTAAACACTTCAAGGGAGCCGTATGACTTACTTAAACCTTCCGCGGTAAGCGGTGTCTTGCCACAAGGTGCTGGAGTCGGAAAGCGCAGCTTTGCAACGCGATCGTTCTTGCGCACATCTTCAAGTCCGGAAACCAATTGCTCGGCTCGACGCAACATTCCTTGCGCAGCCTTTGCCTTCGATGCTTTGGCGCGCATTTTCTCGCCTTGCTTCTCGAGGATGGCAGCTTTCTTCTCGGCGTTTGCACGCTCTTTCTTACGGCGGTGTTCATCTTGTTCTCGTTGCTGGAGGTATTTCTTCCAACCCATGTTGTAAACATCAATAACATTTCGGTTGGCATCGATATAGAAAACCTTGTTCACTACGGTTTCGATCAAAGAAACATCGTGCGAGATCACAACTAGGCCACCAGAGTATTTAGCCAAATAATCGCGTAACCAAGTAATTGATTCGGCATCCAAGTGGTTGGTTGGCTCATCAAGTAATAAGGTTTCAGCGCCACTAAATAGCAAGCGAGCAAGCTCTACACGTCGGCGCTGTCCGCCAGAGAGGACTTCTAGCGGTTCATCAAAGAGTCGATCGGGCAAACCCAGGTTGGTCGCGATCGATTCGGCTTCAGCAGAGGCGCCATAGCCGCCGGCGGCGTTGAATTCGCTATCAACGCGGGAATATCGATCCAGCGCTAATTCCAATTCCGCCTCGTTGGCGGTCGCCATGGCCTCTTCGGCCTTGCGCATCCGGGTGACAATTTGGTCCAAACCGCGAGCCGAGAGAATCCGGTTGATAACCGTCTCTTCTTGATCGCCAGTGCGGGGATCCTGAGGGAGATAGCCGATACTGCCCGTTCTGGTTACTTGGCCGCCAGCTGGCAGGTTCTCGCCCGCCAAAACTTTGGCCAAAGTGCTCTTTCCGGCGCCATTTCGCCCAACAAAACCGATTCGATCGCCATGGTTAATACGTACAGATACCCCGGAAACGAGCAAACGGGCTCCAGCACGGAGTTCAACGCTTTGGGTGGCAATCACTGGCCAATGGTCTCATGATTTGAGGAAGAGCCTTTACCCCAGGTTTCGCTCGACTGGTGGCAGAACTGACCACGGGAATTCAATCCACTTCGAGGTGGCTCGCCAACTAAAGTCTGGTTTCTCGGAAGTAGTTGGTTTTTCGTAGAGAACTGCTGATCGAACTTCAGCAACGACGCCTTCGCAGAAATCTCGGACCAACTTTAAGGTCTCACCGGAATCAGCAACATCATCGACAATTAAAACTTTCAACCCGGTTAGGTCAAGTTTGTTGGGTACTGGGGGCAGGACTACCGGCATAGGCAATCTTTCATCGACACCGGTGTAGAACTCGACACTCATCGCGAACGAATTCTTTACGCCAATTGCATAACCTAAAGCGCCACCAACGATCAAACCACCGCGGGCGATACTCAACAGAACATCTGGTTCGAAATCAGAATTCTTAATGGTCTGGGCTAATTCTCGGATTGCAGTACCGAACAGTTCGTAACTCATTATTTCGCGGTCGTGGCTCATGAGCAGAACTTACCAAAGCAAAACCCCGCAACTTACAAAGCTGCGGGGTTCTTCATGCGCTTAGGGGCTATCTAGTAAGAACCTTTTCCAGTTCCTCTGACAACTGCTACTTTGGCTGCCGTTGGTTTTGCTACTTTCTTTTTGGCCACCTTCTTCTTGGAGATAATCTTTTTAGGCACGATTGGGCTTTTTGGAGACTTTGATGGGCTTGGTGTCGCTGTTGCAGTTGGTGAGGTGCTCGGTGCGGTGGTTGCCCTAGCTAATTCCGCGGGAGTTAATTCAACTCCGCTGGGGGAGATGACGTACCAAACTTCGCCGACTCCTTGACCATTTGTATCTCCTGGCTTTACATCGCCAGCAAAGGTATAAATCGGGCGGCCATTAACCACTATCTGATTCGTTGCGGCAATGATCGTGACCTTTGCGCTAATTCCCTGAATAACCGGAGTGGATGTAGCGGAAGCAATGATCGGCCAATGAGTCAGGCAAGCGCCGGTGCAGGTACTAACGCCGGAATTCGGAACATCTCGGTCGTAGTAGTAGGCGGTCATGCCTTTGCCATCGATGATGATATTTCCCAGCGAAGAGGCACCTACGCCAATATCGCCGCTGAAAGCTGTGGCGGTGGATACCGATCCAGCAATCAGTGCCAAAGCTACAGAGAGCGAGAGTTTGCCAATCAATTTCAGGTTCAAGGCCCTTACCTTCTTTCATTTGATGTTCTCAGTTACCCCTTTAACGAGTTATCTCCCATTAAAGTTCACTTCTTAACGGCCCCAAATCAAATGAACCTTTTGCCCTGATAGTTCGTTATGTGACTAGGAACCATTATGAAAAAGTTGAAGAGCAATCAAGACGATCTGCTTCTGGCGCTTTCACAAGCCCACCGGCAGTCGCTCTTCAATTATGTCTATCGGATGACGGCAGACAGTGGATTGGCTCAAGATATTGTCCAGGAGTCGTTGTTGAAGGCCTGGAAGCATCCTTCAATACTGGAACAGGGCAACGACTCGGCCAGAGCTTGGTTATTCACGGTAGCTCGGAACTTGGTGATAGATGATCGACGAAGCGCACGGTTTCGAAGAGAGTCGGCAACCGAAGTGCTACCTGAACTTCCAACCGCGGATGAGACCAATGCTGTTTTGGATGCATGGCTAGTTTCCGACGTATTAGCTACGTTAAGCGAGGTTCATCGGAGAGCGATTGTAAGCGCCTATTACCTAGGTAACTCGGTTGCTGAAATTGCTCGACAAGAAGAAGTCCCAATAGGAACCATAAAATCTCGACTGCATTACGCACTTGCAGCGCTTCGGCTTTCACTCCAAGAGAGAGGTGCAGGACAATGACTGAATTCGACGATCCCTTTAAAGATTGGGATGCTGCCTATGTTCTTGGCGCCTTAAGTCACGAAGAGCGCCGCGAATACGAGAGCCACCTTGCACATTGCGATGAATGTTCTGGCGCCGTTTCGTTCTTCGCTGGGATTCCGGGAATTCTAGGAAAGCTTGATTCTAAAACCGCGGTCGGGCTGATAGACGGCGCAACAACCGAATCGAGCGACGAATCGCTCTTTCTTCAAAAGTTAGCCAAACGGGCTGAACAAGTTCGCAGGAAGACAAGAATTCGACTGACAATTGGAATTGTTGCTGCAGCAATTATTTCAATCAGTGTTGGAGTCACGACGGGCGTATTGGTCCACTCTTCAAGTAGCGTTGCAACTTCAGATAGCAATTCAATTGGCACACTTATGCGGGTCACAAATTTGCAACCTCAGGTTATGACCGCAAGTTTCCGGATCACCAGCAAAGCTTGGGGCACCCGCTTTGATTGGAACTGCTCTTATCCCGCCACTCCAAGATATGGGCAATCATCGACCAGTTATGACCTGGCGATCATTGATACTTCGGGGCGAAGGTCGATCATCGCCACATGGAGTTCAAGTGGTTCTAAAGCGGTTGGGCTCGCCGCAACCTCGGCGCTGCCGCAATCCCAGATCAAATCGGTCGAAGTCACCTTGGCAGGCTCTACTAAGCCACTAGTTGTCGGAGTCAGCGCTTAACTTTGCTAGTCCGAACCAGCCTTATCTGCCATTCTTGAGCAATGAGGATGAAGTGAAAGCGCTCTACAAAGCCACTCGAGGATCAGGTTTAGAGCTGATCGAGATTGCCGAACCAGAACCCGGCCCGCACGAAGTAAAGATCCGGACTCTGAAAACTGGAATTTGTGGAACCGATCTTCATATCGAAAGTTGGGATTCTTGGGCGGACCAGAATTTGCAGCCACCATTTATTCCAGGCCACGAATTTGTTGGCAAAGTCAGTGAAATCGGCGCAGATGTAACCTTTGTAAAAGTAGGAGATTTGGTTTCGGGCGAAGGACACATTGTCTG